>JANPEK010000090.1:0-17692 GCA_031422915.1 Phyllobacteriaceae bacterium
CCCTCCTCAGCGCCGTTGCGCTGATCTCGCTCGCCGGTGCCGCCATGGCGCAAGACCAGAAGGAATTCCGCGTCGGCATTCTCGGCGGCGAAAATGAAGCCGACCGGTTGCGCAATTTCCAGTGCCTGGTCGAAAAACTGCCAGCAGCCATCGGCGTTGAAAAAGTGTCCCTGTTCCCAGCTGCCGATTATGATGGCGTCGTCCAGGGCCTGCTCGGCGGCACACTCGATTATGCCGAACTTGGTGCATCCGCCTATGCCAAGGTCTATCTTGCCAAGGCCGATGCCGTGGAACCGATCCTGACGACTGTTCAGACCGACGGTTCGACGGGCTATTATTCGATCATGGTTGCCCGCAAGGACAAGGGCTTCACCAAAATCGAAGATCTCAAGGGCAAGAAGCTCGGCTTTGCTGATCCGGATTCCGCATCCGGATATCTCGTCCCGCTTGTGACCTTGCCGGATGCGCTTGGTGGCGTCTCTGCCAAGGAATACTTCTCGGAAACCGGCTTTGGCGGCGGCCATGAAAACCTCGTGCTTGAAGTGCTAAAGGGCACATTCGATGCAGGCACCACCTGGGGCTCGGGCGTTGGCGAATTCAAGGAAGGCTACACATCGGGTAACCTTCGCAAGATGGTCGACAAGGGCGTCTTGAACATGGATGATCTTGTTGAACTGTGGCGTTCCCCGCTCATCCCGAACGGCCCGATCGTCGTGCGCACCGGCCTCAACGCCGACATGAAAACCAAGTTCAAGGAGTTCATGGTTGGCCTGCCGAAGTCCGATCCTGCATGCTTCAAGGCAATTCAGGGCGGCGATTTCACCGGCTATGTCGATGTGAATGTCGACTTCTACAAGCCGATCATCGACGCCCGCAAATCAACAATCGGCGGCTGATTTTTCCCCTTTGCCAAGCCGCTGCCCGGATACTCCGGGCGGCGGCCTTTTTCATGAAAATTGGCTTGGGGACAAATGCCGTGAACATGATGACAGCGCCGAAAGACCTGATCGACAAAAGCCGCGACATTGAGCGGCATTGGAATGAGCTCGCGCGCCAGAAACGGCTGTACAGCTTCGGCGGCTTTGCGCTTTTCCTGGTCGCGCTTTTCGGCTCGTTGTGGTTTGCCAATGAAACCAACTCCGGCAAGTTTTTTGAACGATTGCCTTACCTGCTCGACTTTCTGCAGGACCTTGTACCCGATGACGCCCGCGAAGTGTGGCGCGCGTTGTTCGACCTGCCTTCACCCTATGACGACGGAAGCCAGAAATACAATTACCCCGAAGTCCGCCACTATTTGACCGACGGTTTTTACGTGCCGGAGTACATCTACAAGATGGTGGAAACGCTCAACATAGCGCTTCTGTCCACGGTCATCGGCTTTCTGTTCGGTTTCGCCTTTTGCTTTCTCGCTGCCCGCAATCTGACAAGCAATCCATGGCTGCGTGGCACGGTGCGCCGCGTCATGGAACTGTTCCGCGCTTTCCCTGAAGTGGTTTTGGCGGGCTTCTTTCTCGCTGTCTTTTCACTCGGCCCCATCCCGGCCATCATCGCCGTGTCAATCCACACCATCGGTGCGCTTGGGAAAATGTATTTCGAAGTCGTCGAGAATGCCGACATGAGACCCGATGAGGGATTGCGTGCCGTCGGAGCCAATTGGATCGAGCGAGTCTGGTTCGGCATGGTGCCGCAGGTCATGCCCAATTTCATGAGCTATTTCCTGATGCGTTTCGAAATCAATGTCCGCGCATCCACGATCATCGGCGCGGTCGGCGGCGGCGGCATTGGCGAACTCCTCCGGTTGTCCATCGGTCAGGGACATGAGGCCAAGACGCTCGCCATCGTTTCATTGCTGCTTGTGACGATTATCGCTGTCGACCAGTTTTCCGCCTGGCTGCGCGGCCGCCTCGTCGGCGTGCAGCTCACCGGCCAGCATTGAGGAGCGGAAATCATGACCATCACAACCGGCGCGCACGCTTACGAAACCCGCTTCCCGGATGTTTTCAAGCCGTCGTTTTTCAAACGGTTCAAGGCTGCGATCTTCATCGGCTGCGGCGTCCTTTATGCGCTGTATGCATGGTGGTTTTTCGCCATCGGCGACGTCATGGGGAAGGCGAACTGGACAATTGCCGGCTCCTACATGGCGGACTGGGTGACCTATGAGGTCCGCCCTGACATTTCTGTCAGGCAAGACGGAACCATGCGCATCACCTATCCGCGCTTCACGCCATTGGGAGACAATCCGGATCCGGATTGGCTGCAGAAAAGTTCGGAGATGCGGGAGGTAGTGCCCGAAGCGCGGAAAGCCGCAACCGGCGGTCCCGCGCCTGTCAACAAGTCCACGGGCCTGATGGCTCCCGGCGCTCCGCTCGGCGGCGGATTTGTCGCGGTGGAGCCGAAATCGACTGAACCCGTGATCGAAGATGTCGTTTCAAGCGCCACCGTTTATTTCAGCGCTTCCAAGACATTGACATTTGAAAACAACATGGTGACCGTCACCGATGGCAGCCAGACACTTGTCGCCCGGATGGAGCCCGGCAACGGTGTGTTTGCGCAAGGCCCGCTGCCATTCTTTGCTACCCAGCGCGAACCCGGTTCAAAAATCATCTTGTCGCTGGGTTTTGCAGGTTGGGGAGAGATTGATGACGCCAAAGTCAAGATCCGCAAACGCTTCTTCGGCTGGGCCAACTTCCTGTTCGACACCGCCTCGCCATATCACGGCAAGAGCCTGATGGAAGTGGCGCGGCTGATCACCTCGGGAGAGCCGCTCGATCCCAAGCAGAGCAATCTCTCGCTTGCCTTCGACAACATACTTTACAATGGCGAATGGCAGCATCTCGATGTTTGGACCAAGCTGCTGCAAACCATCGTGATGGCCTTTGTCGGCACGCTGTTTGCCACCATCATTGCGTTCCCGCTAGCATTCGTCGCGGCACGCAATGTAACGGGCAATCGATTCTTGAACCAGATCACCAAGCGCTTCTTCGATTTCCTGCGCTCGGTGGACATGCTGATCTGGGCGCTGTTCTTCACACGCGGTTTTGGGCCGGGCCCGCTGGCCGGGATATCCGCGATTTTCTTTACCGATACTGGTTCACTCGGCAAACTTTACTCCGAAGCGCTGGAGAACATCGACGACAAGCAGCGCGAAGGCGTACGCTCCGTGGGTGCCCATCCGGCGGCTGTGCAGCGGTTTGGTGTCATCCCTCAGGTGATGCCGATTTTTGCCAGTCAGGCGCTCTACTATTGGGAATCCAATACGCGTTCCGCCACCATCATCGGTGCGGTCGGCGCGGGTGGCATCGGCCTGAAACTTTGGGAAGCGATGCGGACCAACTCTGACTGGGAAAACGTCGCCTACATGGTCTTGTTGATCCTGATCGTCGTCTACGTGTTTGACGCTATTTCCGGACGCCTGAGGGCCATGCTGATGGGTCAGGAGCAACATTGATCCGGCTTGTCATCATCAACCTGTCACGGAAACGGCGTAGCGACTGCGTCTTTCGTGTTCCTGTCATTGCTTGATTTGAAAATGCCATGCGCTACGCCCTCTACCATACGCCAGACCCGACTGCCCCGCTAAGCATCGCCGCCTCAGCCTGGTTTGGCCGCGATGCTTTCGGCCGCCCTGCAACTGTCCAGGAATTGCCGTCAGGCTGGAGCAAAGAGCGTCACGCCGAACTTGTGCGCGAGCCAAGACGTTACGGATTTCATGCCACAGTCAAGGCTCCGTTCGCATTGGCAGACAATGCCACTGAGCAGGAACTGCTTGATGCCTTCTCCACACTGACGATGTCTGACGAGGACATTGTTATCCCCTCATTGGTATTGTGTCAGGTCGACGGTTTCTTCGCGCTTGTTCCCGAAGAACTGAACGACATGCTCAGCGAATTTGCCGGCCAGATCGTTCGTGGGCTTGACCGTTTTCGCGCGCCACTCACACACAGCGATATCGAGCGGCGCAATCCGGAAAGACTCAACGGACGCCAGCGCGCGCATCTCGAACGCTGGGGCTATCCTTTCGTGTTCGAGGAATTCTTCTTCCACATGACGTTGACCGGCAGGGTGAATGACGGCGAGGCCAGCGAAGTGCGCGACATCTTGGAAAAGCACTTTGCCGCCTTTCTCGGCAAACCGCACACGATTTCCAACATTGCCATTTTTGTCGAACCAGAGCCCGGCGAGGACTTTGCGGTCCGTAGCATGCGCTCGGTTTGCACTTCGCATCTCAATGGAAAGGCCTGACGCCATGAGCACCGGGACAATTC
This sequence comes from Phyllobacteriaceae bacterium, assembly GCA_031422915.1. GTDB lineage: Bacteria > Pseudomonadota > Alphaproteobacteria > Rhizobiales > Rhizobiaceae > JANMEX01. The sequence continues at coordinate 4,266 of JANPEK010000090.1, forward strand.
TCACCAATGCCAGGATCGTCCTGCACAATGAGGTCATTCGAGGCACTCTGGTGCTCAAAGACGGCGTGATCACCGATATTTCCGACACGGTGACGAAATCAGGTGTCGATCTGGAAGGCGATTACCTTCTGCCCGGCTTGATCGAGCTCCATACCGATCATCTGGAAGCCCACTATTCCCCCCGCCCCGGCGTGCGTTGGGATATGATATCGGCCATTCAGGCCCATGATGCGCAAATCGCCACCTCCGGCATCACAACCGTGTTCGACTGCCTGCGCATGGGATCGGATGAGGACGGCGGGTTTGACGACGGCGAAATGCGCAGGATGGCCGATGCATTGCTTGCCGCCGAACAGGAAGGCCGGTTGCGCGCCGACCATCTGATTCACCTGCGCTGTGAAGTTTCGTCAGCTGATGTGTTGCAGCATTTTGAAGCCTTCGAGCGGGACACAAAAGTCCGCCTTGTGTCGCTGATGGATCATGCACCCGGCCAGCGCCAGTTCCAGACCATGGACCAGTACACGCTTTACTACAAAACAAAGCGCGGCCTGTCGGAGGAAGCCTTCGCTGAATTTGTCCAACGTCGCAAGGACGCATCGGCGCTCCATGCCAAACCGCATCGGGATGCCATTGCGGCGCATTGCAACGAACTTGGCATTACCGTCGCCAGCCATGATGATGCAACGCTTGACCATGTCGATGAAGCCATCAGCTATGGGGTCAAACTTGCTGAATTTCCGACAAGCCTTGAAGCAGCCAAGGCCTCGCATGAAGCGGGCATGAGCGTCCTGATGGGCGCACCAAACATTGTGCGCGGCAAATCGCATTCGGGAAATATCGCAGCCCGCGATCTCGCCGAACGCGGAACGCTTGACGTCCTGTCGTCTGACTACGTGCCGTTCAGCCTCATTCACGCACCTTTCATTCTGGCAGATGAAGTCGAAGCGATTACACTGCCACAGGCCATTGCCATGGTATCGGCAACGCCGGCACGCACCGTCGGTCTGGACGATCGAGGTCGCATAGAAACGGGGCTGCGAGCCGATCTGGTGCGGGTGCGCCGTGACAATGGCGTGCCGTTGGTGCGCACGGTCTGGCGCGGCGGAGAGCGCGTGGCATGAACCATGGCGTTGGCAGGTTGTTTGTTGTTGTCGGGCCATCGGGTGTCGGCAAGGATAGCCTGATTGAGTTTGCCCGTTCGCGCCTCGCAAGCACCGGCCACATCCGCTTTGTCCGGCGCATAATCACCCGCCCCGCCGACAGCGGCGGCGAGACTCATGACGCCATGTCGGAAGAAGCATTTGTGCAATTGGAACAACATGGCAGCTTTGCTGTTTCATGGCAGGCGCACGGTCTGCGCTACGGTATTCCCGCTGCCGTGAAGCACTTCATTGATCAAGGTGGCATTGCGGTGGCAAACGGCAGCAGGCACGCGCTGCCATATTTTGCAGCCGCCTTTCCCAATCTGACTGTTGTTTCCATCACCGCAGACCCGGAAATCCTCACCATGCGCCTGCGCCTGCGCGGCCGCGAAAGCGAAGCTGATATTCAGAAGCGGCTTAACCGGATCGATACCGATTACAGCAAATTTGGTGATGTGATCACCATTGACAATTCAGGTCCGCTCGACCTTGCGGGCAACCGGCTTGTAGCGGTCATCAATGCACCCGGATCTCCAAGTCGAGCCGCATCAAACGTGAAGACAGCGCACCAAGCCGAAGGCGCATTCGAACGCCATCTTGGCAGTTCCTGGCCATTTGTCTGACGGTGCCTGGCTGCTCTAAATTATCCGGCGGCGCAGCCACGCGCCGATCTGTTCGACGCCGATCACCAGTAGGAAGATCAGGATGATGATCGTTGCTGCAACGTCATACTCGAACAGATCAAATGCCACTTTCAGCTCAACGCCAATTCCCCCGGCACCGACCAGTCCGAGCACCACCGAGGCGCGGACGGCCTTTTCAACGCAGAACAGCGAAGTGGCAATAAAGCTCGGCGTCGCATCCGGCAGGACCGCCGAAAACACAATGCCGGAAGGTCTCGCACCGATGGCCGTCAAAGCTTCGCGTGGCCCTTTGTCAGTCTCTTCCATGGCAGAGGCAAAGAAGCGCCCGGCAAAACCGATCGTGTCGATCATGATCGTCAAAATGCCCGCCGGTGATCCAAGCCCGACAGTGATGACGAAGATCAGCGCCCATACCAGATCCGGCACTGTGCGGAACAGGGCGATCACCCCGCGCGCGATGTGCCGTACGACCGGATGTGGCGACAGCCCCTCGGCCGCCAATATCGCAATTGGCAGGGAAAAGATCAGTCCAAGCACCACGCCGGCGACCGCCATCTGAAACGTCGTCAGCAGCGACCAGAGAATGCGTCCGATGTCTGCGATATCGGGCGGAAACATCTGACCAAACACGCGCATCAGCGCCGGGATGCCGCGCTCGAACTGGGCCAGCGAAAAGCCGGACGACTGGAATGACCAGAGCACGAAGGCGAACGCCGAAACTCCGGCGACGAAGGAAAGCGCCCCAGGTCTTGCAAAGCGCGGCGGTGTATCCGGGCGGAAGGAACTCATGCCGCAATCGGTTCCATGAAGAAGCCCTTCAACTCATCCATTTTCGCATTTCGGCTTGCTATATCCATCATCACCTTGCCGTGCCCGAGACCGACAATGCGGTCGGCATAGGCTTGGGCATGGTCCATGTGATGCGACACAAACAACAGCGTAAGCCCCGCTTCACGCGTCAGTTTGAACAGAAGGTCCATGACTTCCACGCCGGCCTTTGGATCAAGGCTGGCAACCGGTTCGTCGGCGATCACCAATTCCGGTCTTTGCATCAGCATGCGGGCGATCGCCGCGCGCTGCGACTGGCCGCCGGAAAGGCTGTCAACCCGTTGACCGGCACGATCGGCAAGGCCCACACGGGCAAGACAATGCATCGCCTCCTCGCGCACATGACGCGGCGCGCTCCATTGAGCCCAGACGTTCGGCCATGAATGACGGGCCTGAGCGCCATGAATGACATTCGACAGCGCTGACAGACGCGAAACAAGATTGTGCTTTTGGAAGACAAAGCCAACGCGCGCGCGCAGACACCGAAGTTTTGCCGCATCGAGTGAGCGCACCTTTTGACCGAGCACTTCAATCTCGCCGTCATCAACTTCGGTCAGCCGGATCAGCGAGCGCATCAGTGTGGATTTGCCGGTGCCATTTGCGCCGATCACAGCCACAGCTTCGCCATGCGGAACGGAAAAATCAAGCCGCTCAAACACAGGCGCGCGGCTGCCAAACCGTTTAGTTAGCCCGGAAATAGAAACTGCGCGGGGGGCACCCGCGCAGCCAGATTGAAACGCGTCGGGGCGCATCAGCCGCCAGCAAATTCGTTGAAGGATTCAATACCGACGGCACGGTACATGTTGCGGATGATTTCGTAGTCCGAATCCTTGGCGTCAGCGATGAACTTGCCGCCGACATACTTGCGATTGGCGTCAGTCGAGGTGACAGCGGCCCACAGCGCGTCCGTATTGTTGGCGAAAGCGTCGCGGACTTTGGCGACGGTTTCGGCCGGGACATCTGGCGAGGCGACAAGGATATCATCCGGCAACTGTTCGCTCTTGACAAGCTCGACCAGTTTCAGGTCGGGCATCTTCTTTTTCAGGCGGGCAATATCGGTTCCGTTGACGCCGATGGCGGCAAGGTCACCGCGCTGCAGGGCTTCCACGCCAACGTTCACTTTCACAAACATCGGCTCGTAGTCCTTGCCATAGGCGAGGCCGGCCTGCTGCAGGAGATAGCCGGGGCCAAGGTGACGCGACGTCGAGCCAATTTCATGGAACGAGATCTTCTTGCCTTTCAGATCGGCCAGCGATTTGATGCCGGACGCTTCCGTGGTGACGATGTAGGAATTATAATCCGGACGCTGCCAGGTAACGACAGGCTGTGCCTTGGTGCGCGCTTGGAACACGACATATTCAGCCGGGCCCGTCAGCACGAAATCAACTTGTTTGGCGGCCATGGCTTCAACGGCGGCTGTGCGACCGGAAACCGGGAAGAATTCCATCTTCAGGCCGGAGACCTTTTCGAATGCCTCCTTGAACGGGCCGAATTCGCGCTGCAGCGATTCAAGGCCGTCCACATCGGTGATGGCGAGACGGATCGTGTCCTGTGCATAAGCAGGAAAGGTCAGAAGCGTGATGGCTACGCTGGCGCAAGCCAGAATCGAGCGGCGAGAAATCAACATGGCATATCCCCGTGTGTGGCTTGGCCTTTTTTGGTAGGGCGCGCGCATGACAGATAAGTGACAATCTTGCATCAGTTCCAAGACAGTTAGCTTTTGAAGTTCAAAACTGGGCGGTTTCATCACGCTGTCATGTGGCGCGCTTAGCCGCGCGCAGTCGAAAGTGGCGGGATATAAACTATGATCATCGAAGGCGGAACGGTTCTGACACCGCAAGGGTTTGTCCGGTGCGACATCGGTATCAGTGACGGCGTCATCGTTGATCCCTCTGAAGCAGATGGCAACCGCCGGTGCCGCGCCCACGGCATGCACGTCCTGCCGGGCATCATCGACATTCACGGCGACGCGTTCGAACGCCAGATCATGCCTCGCCCGGGCGTCAGTTTTGATCACGACATCGCCTTGATGGACACAGATCGCCAACTGGCTGCCAATGGCATCACCACCGCGTATCACGGCATTACCCTGTCTTGGGAACCTGGCTTGCGAAGCACACAATCCGCCATCGCCATCATGGCGGCGATTGAACGGCTGCGGCCTTCATTTGCCGTCGATACGCGCATTCACCTGCGGCACGAAACATTTCATCTGGATGCAGAACCTGCGATCATGGCATGGCTGGAGGCCGGACGCCTCGGCTGCCTTGCTTTCAATGATCACACCAGCGGCACGATCCTTGTGCGGCAGCGTCCGGACAAGATCGGAAAAATGGTCGAGCGCAGCGGCTTGACACATGGAGATTTCATGACGCTGGTTGAGCGCGTGGCCGCACGCGAGGATGAGGTAGCGCCCTCCCTTGCGCGACTTTCGACCGTTGCAAGCGCCAATCACGTTCCGCTGCTTTCACATGATGACATGTCACCGGGCATGAGAGCAGATTTCCGCGCATTGGGTGCCACCATCGCTGAATTTCCGATTGATGTCGACACCACTGAGGCGGCAGCGGCTGCCGCTGATCACATCGTTTTTGGTGCGCCGAACGTGCTGCGCGGCGGTTCGCACACCGGTTGCCCTTCAGCGCGCGAAATGATCGGACGCAGTCTTTGTACCATCTTGGCCTCGGATTACTATTATCCGTCCCTCCTTCACGCGCCCTACCTTCTGCAAAAGCTAGGCATTGCGCCGTTCGAAAAGGCTTGGGCGTTGGTCACAACTGGCCCCGCTGCTGCGCTCGGACTGAAGGATCGCGGCATAATTGAAGAAGGCAGGCGGGCCGACATGATAATCGTCGACTTGGCACCGGCGTCAGGTCCGGCAGTCGCAGCAACACTGATTGGCGGCAGAATTGCGCTTTCAAAAGATCCGGTTAGAATTACCGGCTGAAAAGCGAAGAAAACCATCCGGTGTATCGCAGGAACACAATTCGCGGTCATCTTATGCCAACGGCCCCATGATGCGACCCATTTGGACCCTTCGCGACTTGTGATGAACTTCATGCGTTAAAGGGGGCTTTCGACGTTACTGACGCAAAAGCACCTTCTTAAGTGGTTCCAGCTGAAGTCATAGCGCCTTAGAGCGTCGGGCGTTCAAATGGGATCAACTTGGACGCCGGGTTTCCGTGTCCTGGCCCAGTGTCTTGGCGACGAGCGTGACGCGACGCGGTACAGGCACCGCGAGCGGCGCGCGACGAAGTCCGGGGCGCGGAAAAACAAGTCCAAGTGATTCCATTTGAACGACCGATGCTCTAACGCAACGGCGAACGAGGGAAACTCGAGGAAGGATCGCTGCAGAAACAGTCTGACCCCCAATACGGGACATCCGGGCTGTCCTTGAAGTGACATGCTGGGCAGCACCGACGTGTCCGCAGGATCTGCCAGCTTTCTTTTGCCTTTGTTCCTCATTGTGTGTCGCCAGTCTACTCCGTGACGTCCCCCGCCAACATCGACATCGCACCGCCCAGCGTCACCGCCTCAATACCCTCCCCCATCGGAAACGCATCCACGCCTCCATGCACCACGAATTTGCGCGTTGGCTGGATATCCTCGCAGGCGATATAAAATCCTTTCGACAGTTTGGGTGTCGAAGTGCGCTTGATTTCCACGGCCCAACGTTCCGCGCCGAACTGTAAAACGAGATCAATCTCAGCACCCCGGCTGGTGCGGTAGAAAAATGCCTCGGTGCCATCTGGTGCTGCGGCGAGCAGATTCTCTATGACGAAGCCTTCCCAGCTATCGCCAACTTTGGGGTGCGAAAGCAGCGCGTCATAAGTGTCGATTTGCAGGAGCGCATGAACTAGGCCGGAGTCGCGGACATAGATTTTGGGTGATTTGACCAGTCGCTTGCCGACATTGGCGTGCCAAGGCTGCAAGCGGCGCACCAAAAGCAGATCTACCATCAAATCCAGATAGCTGGCCACGGTCTTGCCATCAACAGCAAGTGCCCGCGCTATGTCGGCTTGATTGACCAGCCCACCCTGCAAATGTGCCAGCATGGTCCAGAAGCGCCGCAATGTTTCAGCGGCAATGCGTGGACCAAACTGCGGAATGTCGCGTTGCAGATAGGTTTGAATAAAGTCCCTCCGCCAGGCAAGACTGGTCCTGTCGCTGCGAGCGAGGTAGGAATCGGGAAATCCACCGCGAAGCCAGAGCTCGCTTTGGCTTCCCGCGCCCGTCTCGGCAACCGTTAAGGGAAACAATTCTGCGAACGCGATGCGCCCGGCGAGTGACTCGCCGGATTGGCGCAGCAGATCAATTGATGCAGAACCGAGCACGATGAACTGCCCTGAGCGGCGACCTTCGCGGCGGCCTTCATCAATCAATCCCCGCAAAGTCTGGAACAGCCCCGGCACACGGTGCACTTCATCCAGAATGACAAGTCTGTCTTTCTGCCGCCGCAGATAAGTTGCCGGGTCGATAAGCTTGATGCGGTCTTCCTCCAACTCCAGATCAAGATAAAGCGAAGGACGCCCTTCAGCGACTTGCAGCGCAAGCGTCGTCTTGCCAACCTGTCGTGGCCCCAGAATGGCCACGGCAGCGAAATTTCCAATCAATTCGTTGATGTGAGTGGTCTTTTGACGAGGAATCATTATAGCAATAATGGATCTAAATTCCATAATTGCAACATAAATTTCATGCGTTTGCAGATGAATTCAACATCTCAGGCTCGCCGTTTTTCGCCAGCCGCCCCGCAAAATGACACGCCGCCTCGTGCTCACCACCCTTCAGCACCGGCCTCTCCGCCGCACACACATCCTTCGCATACACACACCGCGTCCGGAACACGCATCCCGACGGAGGATTGATCGGCGATGGCGGATCGCCCTGCAGGATGACGCGCTGGCGAAGGCGTGCAAGTTTCGGGTCCGGCAACGGCACTGCGGAGAGGAGCGCTTGGGAGTATGGATGTTTCGGCTGGCCGAACACCTCCGCCGACGGTCCGGTTTCCACCACACGTCCAAGATAGAGCACCATGACCCGGTCGCAGACAAGGCGGACAACCGACAGGTCATGGCTGATGAAGATCAGGGCAAGATCAAGCTCGGCGCGCAACCGGTTGAGAAGCTGAATGATCTGCGCCTGGATGGAAACATCAAGCGCCGACACCGGCTCATCGCACACGACCAGTTTGGGCTTGGTGATGATGGCGCGCGCGATGCCGATACGCTGCGCCTGCCCGCCGGAAAACTCGTGCGGATAGCGGTTGACCATCTCCGGTGCGAGACCGACGGCGGCCATGATCTTCTGCACCTCTTCGAGCCGCTGCGCGCGGGTGAGCCCCGGCTCGGCGATCTGCAGCGGCTCGGCAATGATGTCGGCAACCGTCATGCGCGGATCGAGCGAGGCCAGCGGATCCTGAAAGATGATCTGCATGTCGCGCCGCGCCTTGCGCATGTCTTCGTCGGACAATCTCAATAGGTCGCCGCCCTGCCACACAACACTGCCCGCCTGCGCCTCCACAAGGCGCAGTACGCTTCGCCCCAGCGTCGATTTGCCGGACCCCGATTCGCCGACAATGCCAAGCGTCTCACCGGCATTCAGCGTGAACGACACATCATCCACCGCCGTCAGCGACAGCGCCTTGCCAAACAGCCTGCCGGAACGGACAGAAAACCGCGTGGTCAAATGTTCAACCTTCAGCAAAGGCTGCCTCATGCGGCAACCTCCACATTGGTGCCAACTGGATTGAAGCAGGCGCTGCGCCGCCCAACCCCCATCGGCAAAAGCTCAGGCCGCGCGGTCACACAAAGATCAGTCCGTGCAGGACAGCGCGGATTGAACGCACAGCCTTGCGGCAGGCGCAGCAGGTTAGGCGGACGGCCGGGTATAGCCTGCATCTCGGAAACCGGACGGTCCGGCCGGGGGATCGAACTCAGAAGCGCGCGCGTATACGGGTGCTGCGGGTTCTCAAAAATATCGTCGACCGGAGCCTCTTCAACCAGCCGCCCGCCATACATCACACCAACCCGGTCCGCGATTCCCGCCACAACGCCCATATCATGGGTGATGATCACCAGCGCCGCGCCGAGTTCAGAAGTCAGGTTCCGGAACAGGTCGAGGATTTGCGCCTGAACCGTGACATCGAGCGCGGTCGTCGGCTCGTCGGCAATCAGAAGCTTGGGCCGGTTCAAAAGCGCCATGGCAATGACCACGCGCTGGCGCATGCCGCCAGACAGCTCATGCGGATAGACGTTGAAGCGCTTTTCAGGGTCAGGGATGCCGACTTTTGCCAGCATGCCAAGCGCCTGCCGCGAAGCCTCGGCATTCGTCGCGCCGGTATGGACTTCAACAATCTCGGTTAACTGGCGCGAGATACGCAGCACCGGGTTGAGCGCCGTCATCGGGTCCTGAAACACCATTGTGACGGCGCTGCCACGGATGGTGTCGAGATCGGCAGCCCTCATGCCCACCATATTGCGGCCTTCAAAATTCGCCTCACCCGACGTTTTGCCGTTGCGCGCCAACAGCCCAAGCGCACCAAGAAAGGTCTGGCTCTTGCCCGACCCGGATTCGCCGACAATCGCCAACCGCTCGCCGGGCTTGATCGAGAGATTCAGCCGGCCCACGGCTGGCACATCGCCCTCCGGCGTAGCAAAATGCACCGAGTAATCCTTGAACTCCAACAGCGGCGCGGTCATCTCAACGGTCCTTCGGATCAAACGCATCGCGCAGTCCGTCGCCGATGAACAACAGGCTGAGCAACAGCGTCACAAGCACAAAACCGGGCCCAAGCAACAGCCACGGCAGAATCTCCAACACCTCAGTCCCCTCGGCAATCAGCGTGCCGAGCGAGGTCAAAGGCTCCTGAACGCCAAAGCCAAGGTAAGAAAGAAAGCTCTCCGTCGCGATGATTTCAGGGATGGTCAGTGCCGCATAGATAACGACCGGCCCCGCGAGGTTCGGGATGATGTGCTTTCGGATAATCTTGAACCGCGTCTGCCCGGCGGCACGCGCCGCCTCGACAAATTCCCGCTCCTTGATCGAAAGCGTCTGGCCGCGCACGATGCGGGCCATGGTGAGCCATTCAAGCGCGCCGATGGCGGCAAACAGCAGGTAGACGTTCCGCCCGAAAATCACCATCAAAAGGATCACGAACAGAATGTAAGGCAGCGCATACATGATATCGACAAAGCGCATCATCGCGCTGTCAATCCGCCCGCCGATATAGCCGGAAACCGCGCCATAGAGCACACCGATAAACACCGAAACCAGCGTGGCAATCAGCGCAACGGCGAGCGACACACGCGTGCCATGCAGAACGCGAGCCATCAGATCACGGCCGTTCTGGTCGGTGCCAAGATAGTGGCCACTCTCCCATGACGGCGGCGCGCGAAATGCCGACCAGTCCGGCGTCTCATAATCGAATGGCAAAACATAAGGCCCAAGCAAAGCCGCAAGGATCAACAGCACGAGGACCACCACAGACACCATCGCCGCCTTGTTGCGCAGGAACCGGGCAAGCGCATCGCCGGTCAGCGAGCGCGCTTTGCCGGTCAGCGCCTCTGCCTCAAGGTCTGCGGCAAAATCATCGCGGCGCGGGGTCAGCGCAGTCATCGCGTCCTCACTTTCGGGTCGAGGAAGGCATAGGTGATATCGACAACCAAATTCAGGATGATGATCAGCACCATGTAGAAAATGACCGTCCCCAGCACCATGCCATAGTCGCGGTTGAGCGCCGCTGTGATGAAATATTTGCCGATACCCGGCAGACCGAACACGCTCTCGACCACAAGTGATCCCGTCAGAAGATACCCCGCCGCCGGTCCGAGATACGACACCACCGGCATCAGCGCCGGCTTGATCGCGTGGCGCATGACGGTCAGGCGCGGACCTATGCCCTTGGCGCGGGCGGTGCGAATGTAGTTGGCGTTCATCACCTCAATGATCGACCCGCGCATCAGCCGCGAAATGCGCGCGGCATGCGGCAACATCAACACAATGACCGGCAGCACCAGATTGCGCGGCGAGCCATCGCCCCAGCCCGCAACCGGCAGCCAGCCAAGCTTGACGCCAAACACCAGCTGAAGAATTGGCGCAATCAGGAAATTGGGCAGCACAAGACCGGTCAGAATGACAAAGCCGATGGCGTAGTCCGGCATTTTGTTTTGATAAATTGCGCCCAGACACCCCGCAGCAACCCCGACGATGACCGCCAGAATGATCGCAAGCGAGGCGACCGTAAATGTGTAGGGCACGCCGATCATCAGCTGTTCGGTGACAGAGAAATCCTCATTGATGAACGACGGACCGAGATCGCCCTGCAGCACATTGCCGACATAGATGAGATATTGCTCCGTCAGCGGCTTGTCGAGATTATAGTGGGCGGCAAGGTTTTTCAGGATCGCAGGCGGCAGCGGGCGCTCGCCATCAAACGGGCCGCCGGGGGCAAGGCGCAGCACAAAAAAGCACACCGTCACGGCAATCCAGAGAACCGGGATGGTCGAGAGCAACCGCTTGAGGGCGTAAGAGATCATGGCGCTGAACGCCCCTCTCCGGTAACTCGGAAAGGGGCAGGCTCCATGCTATTCGGTCTTTTCAAGATAGCGCGTGCGATGGATATCGAACGCGTTGTCCTGGAATCCCTTGATCTTGGGCGAGACGATGTTTTCCGACAGATAATAATAGATCGGAATCGCCGCGCTGTCGTCGAGCGCGATTTTTTCGGCCTGCTGGAACAGCGCGGCGCGTTTGGTCTGATCGGTTTCCTTGTTGCCGTCTTCCAGGAGCTTGTCATATTCGGCGTTCGACCATTTGCCGTAATTGTGTTCGATGCCGGTCTTCAACAACTGGAGAAAATTGTCGGCGTCATTGTAGTCGGCCAGCCAGCCGGCACGCCCGATTTCGACGACACCGCGCTGCATTTCGTCGTAATGCACCTTGGTTTCAGCATTGTAGAGTTCAATTTCAACACCAAGCGGCTTCCACATCGAGGCAATCGCCACGGCGATGCGCTTGTGATTGTCGTTCGTGTTGTAGCGCAGTTGCGCCTTCAGCGGCTTGTCCGGCGTGATGCCCGCCGCCTCAAGCAGCTTCTTGGCTTCTGCAACCTTGTCGGCGTAAGCCAAGTCCTTCCAGTCCACCATCGCAGGGCTAGGATAGCCGGACATGCCGGGTGGCACCCACGAATAAGCCGGCAGTTCTCCGGTGCCCAAAATCTGCGGCCCGATCACCTCGCGGTTGACCGCCATCGACAGCGCCTTGCGCACATTGGCATTGTCAAACGGCGGCTTGGTCGAGTTGATGACATAATAGTAGAGCCCGGCAAACGGCACGACATGCGCCTGCCCCGGCAGGTTTTCCTGAATCCACTGATACTGGTCCTTCGGAAAGTCAGTCAGAATGTCGAACTCGCCCGCGCGGTATTGCTTCAATGCAGCCGCATTGTCTTCAAGCGTCACAAACCGCACTGCGTCGATCTTCACACCTGCCGCGCCATAATATTTGTCATTCCTGACCGCCAGCACATGCGATCCCGGCACCCACTCCGTCGGCTTGTAAGCGCCGTTGGTGACAATATTTTCAATTTTCACCCAGTCAGCACCTTTGGCGTCGATCAGATGCTTGGGCAACGGGTAGGCGGTGTAATGCGTCAGCGCGCCGATAAAGTAAGGCGACGGCTGCGCAAGCGTGATCTCCAGCGTTTTGTCGTCAATTGCCTTGACGCCAAGCTGGCTCGCGTCGGTGATCTTGCCCTCGTTAATGGCCGCCGCGCTCTTGATGGTGAATTGCAGATACGCATACTCAGCCGCATTCTTCGGATCAAACAGCCGCTGAAACGCAAACAGAAAGTCGCCAGCCGTCACCGGCTTGCCGTCCGACCAGGAAATCCCGTCGCGAAGCTTGAATGTATAGACCGTCTTGTCGTCCGACACAGTCCAGCTTTCAGCCTGGCCCGGAACAGGGTTGGCACCGGCGTCCTCCGTCACCAGCCCTTCGAATATATCGCCGGCAATCCGGTTTTCCCAATCGCCGGAAAGCTTGTGCGGATCAAGCGAAGTCGGATCGCCGCCATTGTGCATGTTGAGCGTGACCGCAGACGCAGAACCGCCCAGCATCAGCGCAATGGCACCTGCGGCGAGCGTGAATTTCAGTATCTGATTCATCGAGAGACCTCCTTGCCGGACGAGTGCCGGCTTCGCGTTACCCTGTTCTTAGTGAAGGCCGGGAAGTTTCACTTGTCCAGTTCAAAACTGCGCAGACAGCCAAAAATGCAGCAAGTCTTGGTTGCCCTTTGGGAAGGTGCAATTTGGCAGGCACAAGCCCGCATCGATAAAGTTATCCCCATCATTTTGCCTGCCAACCCATTGAAATCCCTGACTCCGCAAAAATATTTGGGCAAATCTATCCACACCATCGTCGCTTAGCTTATTCTTGTCCTCGCGTGTTCCTTCGGGAAGGTCAGGCCGGTCCATCCGGTTTGATGCGAAGGAGCTGGCTTCGGTGGGGGTGGACTAATGGAACCATTCTCTCCGGCCGCGATGGGTTCCCCTAAAATGTGCGGGGGATAGTGCGTTTGAGGAGACTCTTGCGCGCGAGAAGGCCCGGGGTCCAAAAATGACGGCGCAAATGCCGTTGCCCGGTCACGGCCACGGCTGCGGGGGTCCCGGCGCATGCAGGTGTCAGGCGAAAGCCAGTCATTTGCCCAGTCCGGTGGATACCGACCTGTCCGGGAGCATGAAGTGCCAGACGTGCGGGGTGTGGCTTTTGTCACATTCGCTAATCCATAGAGGCAGGAGTCCACACCCCGCTTCCC
>JANPEK010000091.1:0-8333 GCA_031422915.1 Phyllobacteriaceae bacterium
GTTTCCGTCGGCGCGACTGCAAGATCAAGACCGTTTGCCGCAAATGTGACTCCGCGCCCTTGCGGCTTGAGTTCGTTCTCACCGGCCAGCTGGAAACGCAACACTGTGGTTTGCGCGCTTTCACCCGCTCCATTTGTCAGAAGGTGGAGATATTCATCATCAAGACTCCATGCGACTGCGCACAGCTTATCGGTTTCCGGCAAGTTGAGACCCGGCACAAGAGCGTCCTTCGGCTTCATGCCGCCGGCGTTCAGCTTGGAGACGTTAATGAGATAAAATCTCTCCGCCGGTTTGCCATCAGGGGCCGCGATGGCGATGAAGCGTCCGTCGTGGCTGAACTGTATCATTGAGGCGCCACGCAGTGGCGCATCTGTTTCGCTGCCGAACCCATGCTCGAACGTGAGTTTTGCCGTCTCTTCGGGGCGCTTGCCGCGCGCCGTATTGTTCAGCCATTGCTGGAGATTTTGCGCAGAGTAAGCAGCCAACACCGACGCTTCCGCATTAAAGTTCAGCACAAACAGTGCGCCTGAGGTTGGCGAGACTGCGATGCGGGAAGATGCCAGATCGCAATGGAGAACCGCTTCCGGCGCTCCCTCGGCTTTTGCCTTGCCAGCCCGCCATACGCCTACGCCCGAAACCTGGCTCTCCCCGACGAGGAAAGTCCCTGCGGCGAACACCAATTGGTCTTCGCGGCTTGAGGCCGTGTCGGTTGAGTTGCCGCCCATTTCAAGCAGCGACACGAGATCCTGGGTGGCGCTGTCATGCAGGTAAAGGTGTGCGCCCTTCGCGTTGCTGTCGGCGGCAATTTGCAGCCAGTTTTCAGCGTCATTGATGTGCAGCGCACGCGGCTTCTGCGCTCCAAGCGTGATGGTGTGGACCCATTCAAGCTTGGCGGTGACAGGAACTTCTTCAGGTGTGACCTTTTTCGGATCGCGGGCACTCAGCACAAATTTGAACCGCTCCGCGATGCGGCCATAGTTGCCGTCATTGGACGCTGAGCACCCGGGCAGTAGTACCGGCACAAGCGTGGTGCCGGTGTCGCAGCGTTCAATGCCGACGAACAAATGTTTTGTGCCGTCAAGCGCTTTGGCGAGATCAACGTCTTCAGCAAGCATTTTGGCGATGTTCAAACCGGTCTGGACTGGAACGATGATTTCATTGCCACAGCAATCAAGCGCCATGCCGGGTTGGACGACCACGAATTCATTGCGACAGCCATCTGCCGGGTGCTGGACGAGCTTCAGGCCGCAGACCGTGCCGGTGCCGTGCAGCAGCGCATTGTGCAGGCGCTGGTGGCCGCGCCCATAGTCCTGCTCGTCAGTGAAGTCCTTGCTGACGAGGAGTTTGCCGTCGAAATAGTTGTTTCTCTGCGGCTCGTGCAGACCACACGGCAGGCAGGACTTTGACTGATCCTCTAACATGACAGGTTCCTTTCAGGGACGGAGGAACGAACTCGGACGATGCCGTTTGGCATCAGTTCGGCTGTTGAAAAATCGAGACCAAGTTGACCCTGCCCCAGACCTTGCGGCGACAGGCTGCCAATGAGCGTGTCAACGCCTATGGTTGACTGCGTGCCGATTGATATCCCCGGTTCAATCAGGCGCAGATTGATGCGCACATGCGCAGGCGCATTTTTGGCGATTAGCTTTGCAAGCCGCGCTTGCGAGGGTTGATCCGGCGCAACGTGCTTTGGCAGGACAATCGTCGCGCTGTGCGCTATGGCAGAGGTATCGAGCGGGCTGCCGCCGATGGATGGCGTCGTGCCGCCCTCGAATCGGAAATGCTCAAGGATTTGCGGCAGCGGCTCCTTCAGCCCGGTGTGCCATTGCAGTATCTTTTTGAGGCCTGCCACCGTGCCACGGATGGAATGGTAGTGGACGGCCTCAGCAATCATCTCGCGCCGCGTTGCGACGTCCCATTCAGCAAGAAACGTGAGGTCGAACCATGAGCCGAGCCAATCGAGAAACGCGCCTTCCGGCGATGCGTGAGGGTCAAATAGCGCCGCAATATCGCGGTTTGATGCGGATATTTCGGCATGGATCGTGTCGAAGTAACTGAGAAACCGGTCAAGGAAACTGACGCTTTCGGGGTCTTGATGGAAGCTTGCCGGCAGATAGCGCATGGCGCTGTGGCGCGGGCCGTAGATGTCAATCTCATCTATCACCGGCGAGACTGTGCCATCGCTGAAGAGTGTCACGCGCAGCCATAGGTATCTGCCCGCGCTGCTCTGGATCAACACTTCCGGCACAAGCGGCGGCGCTTGCGGATCTTTGGGCAGTTCGAGGACCAGCGGCGCGCTCCACTCTTCGTCAGACGTCTTCAAGATGCGGTCAAATTCGATGGCGCTGTCGCTGGTGAGCGTCTGGACGAGAAGGCGCGTGTTGGGTGGCAGTGTGCAGCGCATTGCGATGCGGTCCCAGACAAACCCGGTCTCGCCGCTGTCCAGCGCCTTGGTAATGAAACTGCCTGAGCGTGGCACCGGCACGCGCACCGGCATCGCGATCAGCGGCACACCGATGCCCTTGACGCGGCCATCACCCGTTAACTCAATGCCCGTCAGCTTGATCGCATCGTGACTTGGCAGTCCTGTTTCGTTGAAGAGCAAACTGGCTTTGTCACCGAAGGTCAGGGCGGGCGGCGCGAGACGAATTGCTTGCGGATCGAACTCAGGTACGCGGTAGCCGCGCTCGTCGAGCCCGATGATCTTGCCGTCATCAAGCGTGAAAATGACTGGCTTCAGACCATGATCATGACCACCACAAGAGCCGCCGCACGTGCAACTGCAATCTTCGGCACAGCCACACGACTGAGACGTTGAGTTGAGTGGCGTGGCAAGGAACGCAGGTGCATCAAGATCAGCGGACGCGTGCGGGAACGACGGGTCGCGCCGCCACATGGTGTCGTAGCGATGGATCGTGCGGTTGGCAGGATCGGCAATGTAGACGCGGCCTTGACTGTCACAGGCGAGCGCAGATGGCGCGCCGTTGTTGATGGTGATGACCTGCCGAAGCTGCGCTGTCGGGAAGGCGATGACGAGCACACGCGAAGCACCGGGATCGGCAATTGCGATGTCACCATTGGGCAGGAGCAGGACGTCACTCGGACTGACCAGTGTGTAGGGATCGGCAAGCACGGCAGGGGGCGGATCAAGGTCTGCGAGCTTTGGCGCAGGCGGCAAGTCACGTGCGGGCCAAAGCGGGGCAAAGAGTGCCGGTCCTTCATGGCTTGAGGCTTGCGCACTCCAGATCACACGGGCAACCGGGTCCGCGATGAAGATGCGGCCGGTCGAGGATATTGCGACGCCGCGCGGCAACCGTTTGCCGCCAAAGCTGCCGAAAGGTTCATTGATGGCAATGGCGGTTGCCCCTGCTACGGCGAGCTTCAGCGGCTCATTCAATGTGACAATGCCCGGTCGTGATGACACATCGCCCAAGGGCCAGCCCGTGCGGGCATTGAGCCGCAGGAAGGGCGAGACTGTATCGCGTGCGGCGCTAGTCATAGCCGGCCACCATTGAAATCACGTCGCGCGTCAGCACAGGAAGATGGCCATCCGGGAGGCGTGCGATGTCGGTCCAGTTTGTCGGCGTGCCCTCAAGAAAGAGTTGAAGTTCCGACGTGCGTTTCACACCTTCGACACTCAATATCCGCTCGTACAAATCACTGATGAAAATGTCGTCGCCCATTGGCCAGCCTGTCTTGCCCGCGCCGCCCTTCAACGGGTGGAGGAAGTCCAGCAAGGACTGGCATACGGCACCGGACACCGCTGTCAGGTCGTAGCCAGCACGGACATTGAGCCGGAACGACAGTGTGCTGATCCTCTTATATTTCGGGCCGACGACATGCAGTTCAGTTGTTATAAGGCGACGGGGTTCGAGCCATTCACAGATTGCGCGAAGCTGTGCTTCGGATGGTTGCGGCGAGTCCTCATGGTTTTCTGGAAGGACGACCAGCGTCACAGATCCATCCTTTTCAACAAAATCCTTTGTGGTATTGACTGCCCGGCGCGCGATCGCGAAGGCGCTGTGAATTTTGACATTCGGCGTCTGCAACGCGATTTCGGCGAAGTCGTCGGCACTCATTGCCCGCTTCAAGTTACGCAGGTCATGCGGGGCACGCAGCTTTACGGTTTCCATCGGCTCGACGTCGCTGCCGTCATGGGCGGCGCGCACGTTTGAGGCGCTGGATATGCCGCGAACCTTGCCCTTGATCTTGCTGATCGTGCCTGCCGCAACATTGCCAGCCTGGCCGCCGCCGACACGGTACTTGGTGACAATGATCTGACTGTCCGCCACGGGGATGCGCCCGCGCCGTCCGTCGCCAAATGTGATCCGGCCAGACTGCGGGTCGAGCATAAAATGCGGGTCGCCTGAAATTGACCGGTAGAAGTCTTCCACCCGTGTCCAGATTTCCGAAATGCCTGCTGAGATGATGGTTAGCTCAAGCGACGGGAGGTTTGTGAGCGGGTCGAACAGTACTGGCGACTTTGGCAGCGTGAAGTTTTGCGACGGACGGCCGTTGGAGCGCCCGAGGCTGTCGTCGAGCCTCGTTGCAGCTTGCGTCACTGAAACCGTATTGAGCCGGAATGCATTAAGGATCGCAGGTTTGGGATCCTGTGCCCCGAACGCGGCCTTGATCTTGGCGCGCAGCCAGTACAACTCGCGAAATCTGTCTTTCTCGACCGGCAGAGCTACAGCAAAATCCGGGTTGATCTTGACCCAGTCTGCAAGTGGCATCGCGCCCACGTTCAAAGGTATGGGCGTGATTTTTGCAACAGTCTGCGAAACCGATTGCGAACAGGCCGCCAGAGCAAGTGTGTCTGCCGGGTCAATGACGCCCATCACCTTCCATTTGTCCGCCAGACCTTTCAAAACGATCTGGCCGCCCGGTCCTTGCAACGCTGCAATCAATTCCGCTTTGTTGGAAGGTGGCTTGGTCTCTCCAAACGACGACCAGAATGCAGACGACAATTGATCAGAAAAGACAGGTTCGGCCCCGGATGGAACCTCGAACACAATATGGCCGGAGCGCGACAGGTTCAGTGTGGAATCAGATGAGACCGAGAGTATCGTCCACCCCGTATTGTCTGCATCTGTGAACAAGTTCGTGTCTTTGGCGCTACCTGAAAATATCTGCCATTCGATCCGCGGTGTGAACGGCACGCTGCTGCTGGCGCAAGACGTTGCGAGCGGGCCTGAGTTGACATCGCCATTTGGGTGTTTGTCGAAGACTTGAGTGGCCTCCACATGGATATCCAGCGGGCCATTTGGGAGGCGGTCGTCGTTGTAGGCATCCGCCTTCTCCGAGCGCAAAGGGCGCAGCAGAAGGCCAAGATAAAATGTTGATCCCACCGGCAAAGCGGGATCGAACGGCGCGAACGAGTGCTGCCAGACTGTCTCTTTGGTGTAGCCTGTGACCAGTTCCTTCGGCAATTGCACGACGTCGTTGACCGAGGTGCCCTTGCCAGAGATCGCCGCGCCGATGTGTGCGTTAAGCGCGATGAGTGTTCTATCTGTTTCGAACAGGATTTCCTGCGTCAGGTCCGGATCATCGACCGCGACCTTTGTCGCCAGCGGCACCGGCCAGACAAGGTCGTCGTCAGGCTTGTCGAGTTTCTCCGTTTTGAATTCGAGTTCGGCACGGGCCGGACGTGCGGGCTCAGGTTTGACGCCGAGAAGGTCGAGGAATTTGATGTAGTTGAGTTCCGGCACGCGGTTGAGTTCATAGAGGATAGTTTCTGTCATCCAGGCATGCAGCTTGACCAACGTCATGCCTGGATCGCTGTCGTTGAAGTTTGTCCATTCGGGCGTGTAGCGCGGAATGCGTTCGCGGGCTTCCCGCACCAAGTCATCGAAGCGGCGGGTGTCGAGTTCGGGGGCGGTCAATGGCATCGCACGATCCTCACTTCGGGCCTTCGTTGATGTAGAAGGGGTAGACAATGTTGTGCGCCGCGTTGTTGGAGCGGGTGCGGTAGTCAACTTCGATCATCAGCGTCTCCGGCGCATCGTCATGGGCGGTCGCTCGCACGCCGATGACGTCAACGCGCGGCTCCCAGCGCACAAGCGCGGTGCGCACCTCTGCTTCGACCGTGGCGCGCGTTGCCGGATTGTTGGGCGCGAAGAGATAGTCGTGGATGGCGCAGCCAAATTCTGGCTCCATGATGCGCGAGCGGCGCGGCGTTGACAGGATGATCCAGATCGCCTCGCTGATCGAGTCGTCGCTCTGCGACCAATCCAACCCGCCGCGCGCATTGACGCGGATGGGGTACTTCCAGCCTTTGCCGAGAAATCCTTGGCCAGTCGTGCCGCTAATGGTTACCGCCATGTTCAGTCTCCCACCAACACGGTTGCCAAGCCAACCATCACCTGGCCCATCGCATTTCCGCCGTTCTGCTTGGTGGAGTCGAATTGGCGGACGATGCCTTTGCCGTTGGCTTTGACGGTTTGGGACGATGTCTCGAATGTGCATTTTCCAAGGTGGAACGGCTGGGATACGCCTTTAAGGGCGCCCGGCTCGCCTCCGGATGAGCTCGTTATCTTACTGGTTTTCAAAATGACCGGCTTGCCGCCAGCATTGACATTCTTTGCCGTATCGTCCGCAGCGGACAATTGCGCGATGTTTGGATATGGCATTGGTACGACCGCAGGGCCGACCTGCGTTTTCAGGATGTCCGGAAAGGCAAAGCAAATGCCGGTTTTGGTGGCGATGGGTTTGGCCATCAGATTGACCCTTCCATAACCTGCGCCAGCCGCCATTCTATGGGCCTGCGCGTGTTCGGCAAATCCCCTGCCTCGTCCCACTCAAACATGCCGCGCCAGAGGATTTCGGCCTTGTTGGCTGCAGGTTCGACGATCAGCGTGTCTGGCACGAGCAGGATTGTTTCCCTGATGCTCCAGTGCCCCGGCTTGTCCTCGCAATCGCCGCACCAGCAGCGAAGCCGTGCTTTCATGGCAAGATCCGGCAAATCGAAATTGAGACTCTCAGTGGTCGCGCCTACCTTCTTTGAGATTGACACTTGTTTGCCGGAAGGTAGCGCCTGCGATTGTGCTGACCCTATCGAACTAAATCCCGTGCTACGCCGGTAAAAGTTGTTGAACTCAGGTCCATACTCCGACGGCAACTCGTCGCGGATTTGAGGATCCAGATCGTGGTTTGGGAGATAGTTTTCAGGTGTGGCGGTTTTGCGATTGTCCTCGGTTCGCGAGTGCCAGCCAAACAGGTTGCGTGCAACATCAGGAGCGCCTGTCGCGGACGTCGCGCGGAACAGCCATTGGCTTGCATCAACAAAGACACGGCCCTCAATGCCCGCACCGCCCCAGCCTTTGACCACAATGTCGGCGCGCGCCTTTTGCAGGGCAACGTCGCCCTCACGCAGAAGGTCATGGCCGACAACTTTGTCGTCTGTCGTTGTGGCTGTGCCTTTGGTGTCGACAATCGGTGCGCCGGTATCTGCGTAGACAATTTCATACCGGGCTTTGTCGGAACTGCGAACCATCGATTTTCGTGCGCCGCCCGTATCGACCAGATCATAGGCCGCTTTCACGACAATGACGCCGGACAGTTTCTCAGCACCGCCTGCGCTCGCCACTGTCCAGCCCGACAGAACGGCACCACCAAAACTTGCCGGATCGGGAAGCTGAATGTTCATGGGTTCAGCTCCACTGTTGATCCTTTGATGGTTGCCTTGCCGCCTGCCTCTATTGTGAAGTCCTTGTCGGTTTTGATGGTGATGCCGTCGGCGTTCATGGTGATTTCGTTGTTATGCTTGTCGCGCAGCGTGATGCCGCTTTTGTCGCCGTCGATCAGGAGAAGCGCGTTGCCATCACGCGATTGGATCATGCGTTCTTTCGGATCGCTCGTCGGCGTTTCGACGCCACCGGCATACAGGTAGCCAAGTACAATCGGACGTTCGCCGCAGAAGGCGACGACCGCCGTGTCATCGACTTCCGGCATGAAACAGAAGCCCGCCTTTTCACCGGCCATCGGGCCGGAGACAAGCATCCAGTCGGACTCCATGCCTTCGCCCTGGTCAAATCGTTCGATGCGCACCATCAGGCCCTCGATGCTTGACTGGGTCTCAATCACCTTTCCAAGCACCAGTGCCGGAGCCAAGTCGTCGCTCATTGCAACACCTCCTTGCGGGCCTGAAAACTTGTGGTGTAGCCAGACGCGCCGATGGTGTGTGTTGTCTGTGTCAGCCGGTAGACGCCATCGAACCTTGCTCCTGTATCGACAATCTTGATTGTTTTGCCCGAGCGCAGTGACGGCAGGCCGATGGCAGTGCCGCTTGCGGTGATGAGGGAGTTGGCGATTTCCACGAGGCGCTTGATCGCCTC
>JANPEK010000092.1:0-5379 GCA_031422915.1 Phyllobacteriaceae bacterium
AATCATGCGGCAAAGCACCATGCAGCAGAACTTCCTTTGCCGACAACGCTCTTAGACGGGATATATGACAGACATGCGACTGTGGATAAAATCACCCTTGGCGATACTTGCGGAAAATGCCGGCGGCGGCATCGTTATTGAAGGCCGCAGCATTGTCGAGCTTGTGCGCCATGGAGCCATGCCGCGCTTCGACGAAATCTTCGACGCCTCCCGCCATGTCGTCATCCCGGGCCTCATCAACACCCACCACCATTTCTATCAGACCCTGACACGTGCCCACCCGCAAGCCATCAACAAAGAGCTCTTCCCTTGGCTGAAAGCACTCTACCCGATCTGGGCGCGGCTCAACCCTGAAGCCTTCCGCCTCGCCACCCGCCTCGCGCTGGCCGAACTGATGATGTCCGGCGTCACCTGCACGTCCGACCATCATTATGTTTTCCCCGCAGGTCTTGAAGACGCAATGGACATTCAGGCCGAGGAAGCCCGCGCGCTTGGCATGCGCATGACGCTGAACCGCGGGTCCATGAACCTGTCGGAAAAAGACGGCGGCCTGCCGCCTGACAGCGTCGTTCAAGACCATGACACGATCCTGAAGGACTGCGAACGCGCGATCAAGACGCACCACAAAACCGGCGACGATGCGCTGATCGACGTGGCACTTGCCCCCTGCTCGCCCTTCTCGGTCACGCGCGAATTGATGCGCGACACCGCAGCGCTCGCCAAACAATGCGGCTGCCGCTTGCACACCCATCTGGCCGAAACCCACGATGAAGATCGCTTCTGCGTCGAAACCTTCGGTCAGCGCCCGCTCGATTATCTGGAGGATTGCGGCTGGCTGCATGACAAGACCTGGCTGGCGCACGGCATCCACTTCGACGATGGCGAAATCCAGCGTCTAGGCAAGGCTGGCGTCGGCGTTTCGCATTGCCCCACGTCCAACATGGTGCTCGCCTCCGGCCATTGCCGAACGCTGGAACTGGAGGCCGCAGGAGTGGCCGTGGGATTGGGTGTCGATGGCTCTGCCTCCAACGACAATTCCAACCTGATGGAGGGCGTCCGCCACGCACTGATGATGAACCGGCTGATATACGGCGCGGAGAAAGTCACGCATTTTGACGCGTTCCGCTGGGCCACCGAAGGTTCCGCCCGCTGTCTTGGCCGGTCCGCGCTCGGCAAGATCGCGCCCGGCTATCAGGCCGATATCGCAATGTTCACACTGGACGAGCTGCGCTTCTCCGGCGCTGGCGATCCGCTCGCCGCGCTCGTCCTGTGCGGCGCGCACCGGGCCGACCGCGTGATGATCCGCGGTTCATGGACCGTTAAGGACGGCAATCCGGTCGGCATTGACGTCAGCCAACTTCGGCATGATCATGGCGCTGTTGCCAAGCTGTTTTTGGAGTCGATATGACCCCGCATCCAAACCGCAATTACGCTTTCATCACGGACGATGATTTCACCGCCGGCAACGTCGCCGACTGGATCGCCGTCCTGCCGCTTGGCGCGACCGAACAGCATGGCGAGCATCTGCCAACAGAAACCGACTGGATCATCGCCGACGGCATCACCCAAGCCGTCATCGCCAAGCTGCCCGCCCATATGCCCGTCACGTTTTTACCGGTAGAAAAGATCGGCTACTCCATCGAACATTCAAACCGCCCCGGGTTCGAGACATACTCGTGGGAGGAAGCCATCCATCGCTGGATCGCCATCGGCGAAGGCCTTGCTGACAAGGGCATCCGCAAGATGGTGATGCTCAACGCGCACGGCGGCAACGCGCCCTTGATGACCATCGTCGCCACCGAACTGCGCGCCCGCCGCAAAATGCTCGCTGTCGCCACTGCATGGACCCGTTTTGGGTATCCCGGCGGCACCATCAGCGAAAACGAAAAAGCCTATGGCATACATGGCGGCGAAATCGAAACCTCAGTGATGCTGGCGCTGCGTCCGGATCTGGTCAAACTGAAGGAACTTCGCTCCTTCCCCTCGCTGCAATATGAACTCGCCCACACTGCCAAACACCTGCGTGCCTACGGCCCCCACGCCTTCGGCTGGATGGCAACGGACCTTAATCCCCACGGCGTCACCGGCAATGCAAGACAAGCCGACATCGTCAACGGAAAAGCCATGGTGGCGAGGGCGGCAGACAGGTTTATTGAGCTGTTGCAGGATGTCGCGGCGTTTGATGTGTCGCGGTTTGACCGGGAGTGACACAGGGTCAAATATACCTCACGTCTCGAGCATCATCAGGCTGATTATCAACACCATGAAAAATCCGACTCGCCGCAACCGAAACATCGGCACAGCCAAATTTGGTCACGGCCAGTCGAACAAAATGAAAATCCCGACAAGCCGATATGACCAACACGGAATCGACACACTTTTCCATGAGCGGGTAAAACCAGATCACCTTAGTCACCACGTAATTGGAGAAAACAAAATTACGGTGCTGTATGAGAAGCCACGCGATGGCTGGAGTTACGGCTGCTCACCTTCGGACGTGCTTTTCTTATATTCCATCATTCAGGAAGAAATCGGGGATATACCGGGGCTGCTGGTTTTCCGGCAACCGACAAAAAAGCAGTCCAATCTTCAACCAGTATGGGGAAGATTGGATTATGTTTCAGTAATTGGAGGGTTCATTGAACCCACGATCTATCTCGAAGCCTTGAACATAGGACACAAACGCTGGCCCAAACCAAAAAGTTTGGAAGATCAGGAGGAACACAATCGACTGATCGCAGACGGACATGAGTTCACAGAGCACAAGCGTTATTTTTCCAGCTTCTGCTCGGATGAGAATATTCGCAGCACCATGTTGTATCGCACCTTGCTCCACGAGCTTGGTCATTGGCACGAGTACGATTCAATCTACGACAAAATGCACGCCATATCCGAGCAAGAGTTGGACGACGAGATCGACCACCATCACGCAAAACCGGTTCGCGAGCGGGAACACTACGCCCACCAATTCGCCGAAAAGTTGACTGCAAAGCTGAGGGCATCAGGGAAAATTCCATTCGATCCCCTGCCATTTCAATGTTGATCAAAGCAACTTTCTAAATTCTGCAGTTTGTCGATAAGCACTTATCCCCGAAAATTCGTCATCCCGGACAGCTGAAGGCCGATCCGGGATCCATGCCTCGACGGCGCGGACAACAAACTTGGTCGGATGAAAAGTCAATCGTTCCAATACGTTGATGCGACAAAAGCTTGAGGCATGGATCCCGCATCTCCGCTGCGCTGCGTGCGGGATGACGAACGTGAAGTTGCTCAAACCGATCAAACTTCCCCCAATCCCCACGTGCAATCTCGCCACTTACCCCCTATATATAGCCCGCAAATCCCGGAGCTTTCCCCATGTCCGAATTCGTCCCGACCCCCGTCACAGTCCTCACCGGCTATCTCGGTGCCGGCAAAACCACCCTTCTCAATCGCATTCTCACCGAAGCCCACGGCAAGAAATACGCTGTCATTGTCAACGAGTTCGGCGAAATCGGTATCGACAATGATCTGATTGTCGAGTCCGACGAAGAAATCTACGAGATGAACAATGGCTGCGTCTGCTGCACCGTGCGCGGCGACCTGATCCGCGTCGTTGAAGGCCTAATGCGTCGCCCGGGCCGGTTTGACGGCATCATCGTCGAAACCACCGGCCTTGCCGATCCGGTCCCCGTCGCCCAGACTTTTTTCATGGACGATGACGTCAAGGCTAAAACCCGTCTCGATGCGGTGGTCGCTCTTGTCGATGCCAAGCACCTGCCGCTGCGCCTGAAGGATTCGCGCGAGGCTGAAGACCAGATTGCCTTTGCCGACGTGATTTTGGTCAACAAGACTGACCTCGTCACGAAGGAAGAATTGCGCGACATCGAAGCCACCGTCCGCGCCATCAATCCAACTGCCCAGATCTACCGCACCAACCGCTCCGACATCGACCTGTCCAAAGTGCTCGACCGTGGCGCGTTTGACTTGAAGCGCGTGCTCGAAGACGACCCGCATTTCCTCGACGCACACGATCATGATCACGACCACGAGCATGTCCACGACGAAAATTGCGGCCACGATCACGATCACCATGACCACCACGATCATGACCACGATCACCACCATCATTCGCCGTCCTCGCCGATCCATGACGTGACCGTCACATCCGTATCGCTGCGCGGCGGCGAGATGGAGCCGGAGAAATTCTTCCCGTGGATCGACAGACTGACGCAGACTCAAGGCCCTGACATTTTGCGCCTCAAAGGCATCATCGCCTTCAAGGACGACCCGGATCGCTATGTCGTTCAGGGCGTCCACATGATCGTCGAAGGCGACCACCAGCGCCCGTGGAAAGACGGCGAAAAGCACGAAAGCCGCCTCGTCTTCATCGGTCGCAAACTCAAGCAGGCCGATCTGCAAGCCGGCTTTGATTCATGCAAAGCGGCTTAGTCCAGCATGCCAACCATCGCCAACGCCGACCTGCCCGGCCATTGCGTCCATGCCGGGTTCCTCGCCAACGTCCCCATCTTTGCTGACGCCGGTGGCTCCATCTTCCGCCTCGACGGCGCGGTGAAGGAAACGCCCGCCCACCAAGGCCTGCACTGCGCTACAGAATCGCTTGACCGCCGCCTGCTGATTACCGGCGGCGAAGATGGCAAAGTCATCGCCACCAATTCCGCAGGCGAGACAAAAGAGATCGGCGCAATCCCGCGCAAATGGATAACGTCGGTAGCCACAGGTCCGAACAATTCCATTGCCTTTGCCTCTGGCAAAACAACCGTCGTGATCGACAATGCAGGCAAGCGCCACGAGCAGATCAGCGATCGCAGCATCGAAGGCGTCGCGCTCGCCCCCAAAGGCGCGCGTCTCGCCGCTGCCCGCTACAATGGCGTATCTCTCACCTTCCCCGGCACCACTGCCAAGCCAGTCGAGCTGGAGTGGAAAGGCGCACATCACGGCGTCTGCTTCTCGCCCGATGGCCGCTACGTCGTCACCACCATGCAGGAAAACGCGCTGCACGGTTGGCGGCTTGAAGACAACAAGCACATGCGCATGTCCGGCTATCCAGCCAAGATCAAATCATGGTCATGGTCGGCCAAAGGCCGCTATCTCGCTACCTCCGGCGCGGAGGCTGCCATTGTCTGGCCGTTCCATTTCAAGGACGGCCCGATGGGCAAAGCGCCTTTGGAACTCGGCACCCGCGCAAACATGAAAGTCACCGCCGTCGCCTGCCATCCGGCGGAGGAAGTCGTCGCCATCGGATACAATGACGGCATGATCCTCGCTTGCCGCTTCGGCGACCAGAAGGAAGTTCTTCTGCGCCGCGGCGGCAAGGGCGCACTGACAAGCATGAGTTGGGATTCAGGCGGTTTTCGCCTCGCGTACGGTTCCGAAACG
>JANPEK010000093.1:0-3487 GCA_031422915.1 Phyllobacteriaceae bacterium
GGCGTCTTCGACCAGCCGCGTGCCCCAGTCCTCGTTGATGATGGTCCAAATGACGATGCACGGATGGTTGCCGTCGCGGGCCAGAATGCCCTGCATCGTGTCGCGCATGCGCTGCGCGGACTTCTTCGTGAAGGTCGCGACATTGGGAATTTCCGTCCAGATCAGCATGCCAAGCCGGTCGGCAACTTCGTTGTAGCGCGGGTCGGGAATTTTGATGTGGCAGCGCAGGAGATTGAGGCCGAGTTGCTTGGCTTTGCGCAACTGGTCTTCGAGCAATTCGAGCGATGGCGGGGTGCAGATGCCGATCGGGTAGTAGTCCTGATCGAGCGCGCCGCGCATGTGGAAGGGCTCGCCGTTCAGGAAGAATTTGCCGTCTCTGGTCTCGAAACTGCGGAAGCCGAATGTGTGGGTGGTGGTGTCGCAAACTGTTCTATCGGCGATGATTTCGATTTTGGCGGTGTAGAGATTTGGCGCGTCGGGTGACCATGGTGAGACGGCGTCGAGCTTCAATGCGTGATCAACGCTGGCACTGGTGATCGCCGCTTGGGAGTTGGAAACGACGGTACCGTCCGGGCCGGATATGGTTATAATCGCGGTCCCGCCGACAGCGGATTGCGATATTTTCAGGTTGAAGCTGACGGACTTTTCCACAAGATTTGGCGTTACCGCGCAGTGGGTCAGATGGCGCTTGTCTCGCAATTCGAGGCTGACGGATTGCCAGATGCCGCCGATGGGGCCGTACCAGCTTTGCTTGCCGTGCGGGATTTCTGCGAAGGGAAATTCGGGATGGTCTTTTGCATTGCCGGAAGGCAGCGTGACGTGGACTTCGAGGAGATTGTCTGCCGTCAGCACTTCATCGGACAGCATAAATTCGAACGGCAAATAGCCGCCTTCGTGGCTTCCAAGAACCTTGCCATTGACCAAAACCGTGCAGAAATAGCTGACCGCGCCGAATTTGAGTGCGACTTCCTGTGTTGCGGTGACTGCCGGCTTGGTGAAACGGCGGGTATAAACGGCCCTGCCGGAAAGCTGCCGCAAATCGGCGAACTGCGCCTGCCAAGGGAGTGGCACCTGCGCCGTGCGCAGCTTTTCATCGCTCTCATGACGGAAATCCCATGCGCCATCCAAGGATATGGATTTGCGCAGGGCTGCGTCTCCAGCTGCTTGCGACTTCATCGAACCTCCCATTCGGCGATCTTGCAACGCTCACCTAACGACTATGATTATGTCATTAGTTATATTATTATCACGCTATCCGAAATTATTATCTTTGCAAGCGGCAAATCGGGGGTTATGCAATTTTTGTGGCCAGCCCTCAGCCGGTCGCACGGGGGACGTATTGGGCAAACGCGCAACTATGGTCGATATCGCAGCCAAGGCGAATGTGTCGCAGGCGACGGTTTCGCTTGTGCTCAACAATGCGCCCAATGTGCGCGTGTCCGAGGAAACGCGCGAGCGGGTCAAGGCGATTGCCGCCGAGCTGGGCTACCACAAAGGCCCGTTGCACGCGATGCCGTCTTCCAGCGCGCGGGTGATCGGGCTGTTGATTGATGAGGTGACGACGACGCCGTTTGCCGCGCCGTTGATCGAGGGCGCGCGCGATGAGGCGGCGCAGCATGACTGCGTCGTGGCGATGTTTTGTACTGGCGGCGACGCTGAGCTGGAGGCTGCGGCGCTCGACGTTTTGTCTGGCCTGCGGCTGGTTGGGATCTTGTATTCGACGTTGATCACACAGACCGTCACGCCTCCGGTACGGCTTTTGCAGACACCGTCGATCCTGCTCAATTGCCGCGACAAGGACCGCAAGCTGCCGAGCGTTGTGCCTGCCGACGTGACGGGCGGATATGCAGCAACGCAGCGCTTAATCGAGGCCGGGCACCGGCGCATTGCGCATATCCCCGGCGAGGGCTGGGGTGACGCTGCGGTGGATCGTTTCAAGGGCTATCGCGAGGCGCTTGCCAGCCATGACATTGCCTGTGACCCGGCGCTGGTCAGCGCACCGGCCTGGACCGTGGACAGCGGACGTGATGCTGCGCTTTCTTTGCTTGAAGTGCCGGAACCGCCGACGGCGATTTTCTGCTTCAACGACCGCGCCGCCATCGGTTGTTATGAGGCGCTGCATGTCCGGGGCTTGCGTGTGCCACAGGATGTTTCGGTTGTCGGATTTGACGATGAGGATCTGGTCTCGCACCTGTTGCCGCCGCTGACGACAATGGTCCTTCCGCATGACGAGATGGCGCGGTGGGCGGTGAATGAATTGATCAGCCTTGAAGGCAAGCCATGGCCGCCCGCGCACCCGCGCCGCGTCAAGACGGACTGCGGATTGGTGGAGCGGAATTCGGTAGGCCCTGCCCGACATGGCAAACTGGTCTGATTGGACTGCACCAGAAACTCTGATACGAACCCTGTCTTGTCCAGAATTCTGCGGGGGAAACGCGTGAGCCGGAATTTTCTTGTTGTTGATCCCGAAGAGGGGCTTGAGACGCTGAAGGCGCTGGCGTCTGCGGTGCGCGTCAAAGTGTTAAAGCTGTTGCATGTCAACGGACCGATGAATGTCAACGAGATTGCAGCCAAGCTTGAGCTGCCGCAATCGACGATCTCGTCGAACATACAGATACTGGAAGACGCAGGCCTTATCCGCACCGAGACGCAGCGGGCCAAGAAGGGCAACCAGAAAATCTGCCACACCTCGTTTGACGAGGTGCTGGTGATGTTCAAGGACGATGCCAACGCGCTGAATGCCAACATGATCGAAGTGGCGATGCCGCTCGGCCTTTACACAAGCTGCGAAGTGTCCGCACCGTGCGGCTTGTGTTCGAACGAGGGCATAATCGGTTTGCTGGATGTGCCGAACACGTTTCTCGAGCCTGACCGGATGAAGGCCGGGCTGATCTGGTTCACGCGCGGCTTTCTGGAGTATCAGTTTCCCAACAATGCCAAGCTTTCCTCCGGCGAAATTGAATCCATGGAGTTCTCCATGGAGTTGTCGTCGGAAGTTCCCGGAACAGCTGCCGACTGGCCATCAGACATCACCGTTGCGGTCAATGGGCTCGATGTCGGCACTTGGACGTCGCCCGGAGACTTTGGCGACAAGCGCGGGGTTTATACGCCCGGTTGGTGGAAATTGAAGGGCAGCCAGTATGGCAAACTGAAGAGCTGGCGCATCACCGACAGCGGCACGTTTGTTGACGGCATGAAGATTTCGCCCGTGTCGATCAAGGATCTCGACCTTGGGAACCACCGCTCGATCCGTCTGCGCATCGGCGTCAAGGACGATGCCAGACATCCCGGCGGGATCAACATTTTCGGACGCGGTTTTGGCAACTATGATCAGGATATCGTGCTCAGACTGACGACCAAGCGGTGACTGTCACGCTTTGACCGGGATGTTTTCGCTTGACGCCCCATAATCCTTGCCAGATATATATCCTAACTTTGGATATAAACCAAATAATCGGGATGATTGGGAGAGCATCATGAAAGCGTC
>JANPEK010000094.1:0-7240 GCA_031422915.1 Phyllobacteriaceae bacterium
TATCATGCTGTTCAAGTTCAATACCTAAACCTGAGCTGCCACCGGCGGCACCAAATCCCGGATGGTTTTGGGCAAAATGCCAACCACGCGCGCCCGGATCGGCAGCCAGCCGATTCCGATCACCAGCACGATGATGCCGACCGCAAGCGCCGAGATGGCGAACAGATTGTTGGACTCGAAATTCACGCTTTTCATCAAGGTGCTGATCACATAGCCCAGCGAAAGAATTCCCGCAGTCACGAAGGCGCGCCGGTCGATGGCAATGCCGGCAAACATGAACAGCGTGATGATCAAAAGTGCGACGACTGCCTGACCTGAGCCAAGATTCTGCAACCAAAGACCACCTGAACCCGTGTTCCACAGCGCCAGCCCCAAGGCGGAATTCAACAGCGCAGGCGCCGCGCCAAGATGCAGCCAGAAGGCAACATCGGAGCGCCGCGTAACACGCATCCGGTCGCGCACGTCGAAATACATCGCCGCGCCAAAGGCAATCAGCGAGAACACGAGTCCTGTCAAGAGAGCTGGCAAGTCGATTGCATCACCGTACACAGATGCTTGGCCAAGCGCTCCAAGCGTGGCAAAAAAGCAAAACCCGATTGCGGACAAGATCAACGCCGCCAGCGAGACCGGAACCCGGTAGCGCCAGTAATAGGGTACCAGCGCAGCCGCACTCGCAGCGTATATGGAAATCATCGGCAACAGCGTGTCGGATGCGTCGTTACCAAATGCTGTGAGCACCAACCAGACAACACCAATCACATAGGCAATTGTCAGCGCAAACGCAGGCAGCGCCAGCCGCTGCCGCTTCACCAGAATTTCAGCAAGCAGGATAACGGCAGGCACCAGCACCAGCGCCGACATCAGCGCCGCCGCACCCGTAAGCGCAATGACAATGCCAACTGTGATCAGCACATCATGGAACCCGCGCACAAACCGCGGCGCTTCGCTTTCCTCCGATGGCAACAGCGGCCCGCCATCTTTTGGCAGCGACAGATCTGCAAGGATGCTGCCCGTACTGACCTGTCCGGCTGAAATCGCCTCAAATCCGTTATCGGCCAAATGTCCGGCAAGGGGTTCAATTTGCGCCGCGCTGATGATGCCTTTGCTAGCAGCCTGTTCGAGGAGTGTCTTGAGCGATTGTGCCAAATCAGTCACCAAAATATGTTGCGAATCCAATAATATCGCAGAGGTTGCAGATGCGTCGCGCTTTGTAAACTGCCAAACTCCGGGCGCTGCAGCGCCGGGCGTTGCTCAGCATCGGGAATTCCGGACGCCGGACGAGCAGTCTGCCTCTTTTCAAAGCCGTGAATCAGGCGCATATCTGCATTGCAGGGCAGAAATCCGCACTTAAATCGATTAATGTTGCAGTGCACAATAAACCGTGCTAGCGGCGTTTTCAGAGAATGAACGCAAGGGCAGGAGACATATAATGGCCGCCAGCAAGTCCGCAGTCGCAGTCGTATCTGAAGAAAAAATCCGCGAAATCGCTCACCAGCTTTGGATGGAGTCCGGTCAGCCGGAAGGCCAAGCGGAAGACCATTGGTTCAAGGCCATTGAGCTTGCTTCAGCTAAGGCCGCCAAGAAGTCTGCCGCGCCGAAAGTCACTGCCAAGCCGGCGGCCAAGGCCGCTCCTGCAAAGCCGGCCGCCAAAAAAACCAAGTAAGCCGTACGGAAAGCACCTGCGGCAACGGAGTGTTCACAGGCGCGGGCAAAGTCCCGCGCCTTTGTTTTGTTGCGCATGACCGTGTTTCAACACACACTCCGCCCATGAACACGCAATCACATGTGCTGATGGGCGCAGTCCTGTTTGGCCGCAAAATTCCGCGCACCGCTTGGGCAGCGGCGTTAGGCGGCTTTGTACCGGACCTGCCGATGCTCGCCATCGTCGCTTATCTGCGAATGTCTGGCCATGGTTTTGAGGAAATCTTCGGCAAGCTCTACTGGGCGCCGAGGTGGCAGATCACCAACGCTGTCGGTCACAGCTTTTTGCTCTGGACTGCCGTGATCTTTGTCAGCCTGTATGTGCAGAGGCTTGCCATCCGGCGCGCCGCCTTTTGGGCAAGCCTTGCCCTTCCTTTTGCTGCCGCCGCACTGTTGCATTCCGGAGCGGACTTTTTCCTGCACCGGGAGGATGCACATATGCATTTCTGGCCGCTGAGCCAGTGGCGGTTCATCTCGCCCGTCTCCTACTGGGACCGGAGCCACTATGGCGGCCCGTTCAGCCTGTTCGAATCCATTATGGGGATTGTCATGGCCATTCACTTGTTTATCAGGTGGAAGCGCTGGCCAGTGCGCGCGGCGCTGATCCTGTGCATGGCGCTCTATGCCACCATTCCCGCCATGTTCATCTTCGGCATGGGACACGGATAACTCGGCGGATTGCGCCGCCGGTTCAGGATCGGAATTGATCAAGCCTTCTTCACCGGGCAGGTAGACATGCCGAGGATCGAATAGAGCGGGCAGGTGCCGACAAGGCCGGTCAGCAGCGGAACAACGCCGATCAGTGTCCAGTAGCGCCACGAGGCACCCGGATACATGAAAAACATCGCAAGCAATACGACGCCAACGATGATACGCAGTGCACGGTCAACCGTGCCTTCATTGGTCTTGAACATGACAGCCTCCAGTGTTGGAGAGGCGGCGATCTGCTCACCTCATGCAAATCACTTTACACGGTCTTGCAAATGGCTCTGTGACTGAGTCACCGTCAGGCAGCATTTTCTGAGGCAGCTCCCGTCAGACCCTGCTTGTCAAGAATGATGATTTGCCCTCGTTCGAGGGAAACAAGTCCGCGTTTTGAAAATACCTCCAACCGCCGCGAAACCACCTCCCGCGCAGAACCGATGGCTACCGCCAGATCCTGGTGCGTCTGGTCGATGACATCTTTGGCGCCCGCGCTGGCCAGAAGCTGCCGTGCAAGCCTTTGCTCGACTTTCACGAATGCCACCTGCTCCAGAACCTTGGTGATGTCACTGATGCGCTCGCCGAAGCTTTTGAACACCACATGGCGGAACCACTCGGAGCGGTTCATCAGGTCCAGAAACAGCACACGCGGCACCAGCACGGCCCGCACGTGACTTTCAGCGATCGCCTCGCCCGTATAGGCCTCGCCGCCAAGCAACCCCAGCGTGGTCTGCACGCAGCTTTCGCCATTCGTCACGTCATACAGCAGGATTTCCCGGCCGGACGCACCGGTGAGGTACACAGAGATGCGCCCGGACAAGACAATGACAAAACCGCGCGCCTTGTCGCCCGGCCGAAACAACACACCGCCCGCCGGTATGACCTGCGGCTTCAAATCGCCCAAGGCCTGAAGCGTCGCCGCATCCATGCCTGAAGGTAGCCCGGCCTCATGCAGCCATGCGGGATTCGCTGCCACGGTCAGTGCCCCGCATACTCAATAAGCGTGCGCACCGGCACATCGAGCGCCTCAAGCTTTCTGCGCCCGCCAAGATCCGGCAGGTCTATGACAAAGCAGGCGGCGACAATTTCTGCACCGATCTGTCGAAGCAGCTTCACGGCTCCCTCCGCCGTACCGCCTGTGGCGATCAGATCATCAACCAAGATGACCTTCTCGCCAGGGCGGATAGCATCCTTGTGCACTTCCATCTCGTCAACGCCATATTCAAGGCTGTAGGCAATTCGCACCGTCTCATGCGGCAGCTTGCCCTTTTTGCGGATTGGCACAAAGCCGGACGAAAGCTGATGCGCCATCGCACCGCCGAGGATAAACCCGCGCGCTTCGATGCCGGCAATCTGGTCCACCTTGGTTCCAGCGTAGGGATGCACCAGCTCGTCAATCGCCCGCCGGAATGCCCGCGCGTTGCCGAGCAACGTGGTGATGTCGCGAAACAGGATGCCCGGTTTCGGATAATCAGGAATGGTTCGGATGGCATTGCGCAGCGTATCTTCAAGCGTCGTATTCATGGCAAATCCCAAGCAGCTAAGGCACCACCGTAACAAACAAAAAGGGCAGCTGTCGCCGCCCTTCGCTAAAAATCCGTAATGTTTGATAAATCAATGCGCGACGCCGCTCCAGACCTTCTTCTTTGTCAGATAAACAATCGCGCCAAACAGCACCAGAAAGATCATCACCGAGAAGCCGGTTTGCTTGCGCGTGTCAAGATGCGGCTCGGCAGTCCACATCAGGAAGGCCGATACATCGCGCGAGTACTGATCAATCGTTGCAGGTGAACCGTCATCGTAAGTCACTTGGCCGTCAGTGATCGGCTGCGCCATTGCCAGCGACTTGCCGGAAATGAAATAAGGATTGTAGTGTGTGCCCTCAGCGATTTCCATTCCTGCAGGCGGCGTCTGGCCATAGCCTGTCAACAGAGCGTGGATATAGTCCGGGCCGCCTTCTGCATACTGCGTGGCAATATCGGCAACAAAGAGCGGAAAACCACGCTCAACACCGCGCGCCTTGGCAATCAGCGAAAAATCCGGAGGTGCAGCGCCGTTGTTTGCTGCGGCAGCAGCTTCCACGTTGGCGAAAGGCGACGGGAAATAGTCGGACGCGCCAGCCTTGCGCGTAAACATCTCGCCATCAGCATTTGGCCCGTCCTGCACTTCATATTCGGAAGCAAGCGCTTTGACCTGCTCCTCGTTATAGCCAAGATCTTCCAATGTCCGGAATGCTACGCGCTTCATTGAGTGGCACGATGCACAGACTTCCTTGAAAACCTTCAGTCCGCGTTGAAGCTGCGCTTTGTCGTAGGTTCCGAACGGACCTGAAAAGCTCCAATCCTGCTCCACCGGCTTGTGAATGGGGAAATGCGTGGGCTCGGCCTCGTTGTGCGCGGCCTCTTCTGCAAATGAACCACCCGTCAAAATCATCAGGCCCAGAGCGACGCCAGCAATCGTTTTCTTCATCGGACTAAACCTTGTCATTTCAGGCCGCGACCGGCGCTTTGTTCTTCTGCAGCACTGCTTCGGTAATCGAGTTGGGTATCCGCTTGGGTGTCTCGAACAGACCGAGCAACGGCAGGATGACCACAAAGAATCCGAAGTAGAATGCCGTCGAAAACTGCGCCATCAGCGTGTAGGTCCCTTCCGCCGGCTTTGATCCCAACCATCCAAGAAACACCGCATTGAGGACAAACAGCCAGAAGAATAGCTTGTACCAAGGACGATAAACTGCCGACCGGACTTTCGATGTGTCCAGCCATGGCAGCACAAACAGCACTGCAATCGAGCCAAACATCGCCAGCACGCCGCCAAGCTTGGAATCGATCGGCCCGACGTTGAACGTGATCGCACGCAGGATTGCGTAGAACGGCAGGAAATACCATTCAGGCACAATGTGCGCAGGCGTCTTCAGCGGATTGGCCTCGATATAATTGTCCGGATGGCCGAGATAATTCGGCATGTAGAAGACAAAATAAAGGTAGATCGCCAGAAAAACGATCAGCGCAAACGCATCCTTGACCGTGGCATAGGGTGTGAAGGCGACGGTGTCTGTCTTTGACTTGACCTCAATGCCCGTTGGATTGGTCTGCCCCGTAACATGCAGCGCCCAGACATGCAGGATAACCACGCCGAAAATCATGAACGGCAGCAGATAATGCAGCGAGAAGAAGCGATTAAGCGTTGGATTATCGACCGCAAATCCACCGAGCAGCAACTGCTGGATCGGCTCGCCGATGATCGGGAACGCGGTGAAGAAACCAGTGATCACCGTTGCACCCCAGAAGGACATTTGGCCCCACGGAAGCACGTAGCCCATGAAGGCCGTTGCCATCATCAAAAGGAAGATGATGCAGCCCAAAATCCACAAGAGCTCGCGCGGCTGCTTGTAGGAGCCGTAATACATTCCACGGAAGATATGGATGTACACTGCGATGAAGAAGAAGGACGCGCCGTTGGAGTGCAGGTAGCGCAACATCCAGCCGGAGTTGACATCGCGTGCAATGTGCTCAACCGAGCCGAATGCCAGCGCGGTGTTGGACGAGTAATGCATTGCCAACACAACGCCTGTCAGGATCTGGATGATCAGCATGATCGCCAGAATACCGCCGAACGCATAGGCATAATTCAGATTGCGCGGCACCGGATAGGCAACAAAACTGTCATAGACCAGACGGGGCAAAGGAAGCCGCGCGTCAAACCATTTGCCAACACCGCTTTTCGGCTCGTAGGTGGACTGTCCTGCACTCATTGTTGAGCTCCTTTGAACCTTTAGCCGACCTTGATGACAGTATCGGAGACGAATGAAAACACCGGAACTGGAAGGTTCTCAGGTGCCGGTCCCTTGCGGATGCGCCCGGCTGTATCATAGTGCGATCCGTGGCACGGGCAGAACCAGCCGCCAAAATCGCCCTGCTGGCCAAGCGGCACACAGCCCAGATGCGTGCAGACGCCGACCATCACCAGCCAGTTTTCCTTGCCTTCGCCGGCAGTGCGGTTGATATCTGTTGCCTGAAGATCAGCGGCAACATTGGCATTGCGCGCTTCAGGATCCTTCAACTCGTCAATTTTGACGGCCTTGGCCTCTTCAACTTCTTTTTCCGTACGGTTGCGGATGAACACCGGCTTCCCGCGCCACTTGGCCACCAGCGACATGCCGGGCTCAAGGCTTGAAACATCCACCTCAATCGAAGACAGCGCACGCATTGAAGCGTCAGGGTTCATCTGATCGATAAAAGGCCAAACCGCGCCAGCCGCGCCAACAACGCCAGCCATGGCAGTGGCAACATAAAGAAAATCGCGGCGGGTCGGTTCACTAGTGTCGTGTGCGCTCACGGGACTGTTCCTTGTCACATGCCAGTTTAGGGGTTGCCCGGTAAGTCAGCAAATTACGATCAGCCAACAAGCCGGATTCCCCCCGAACTTTCTCATTCGATCTAGCGGCGAGCGTGCAGCTTTGCAAGCATTGGAAAGCCAGTGACGGCACTATGTCGCGGATTCATTCGCGATTTCATCCAAGTCCGGTTTACTCTGCTGCGTCTCCCGAATTGTCAGGCACATCCAGCCCCAGAAATCCGCCGGACTGGTGCTGCCAGAGTTTTGCATAAATACCGCCATTGGCGACAAGTTCGGCATGTGTGCCGTCCTCGACAATCCGGCCCTTGTCGAGCACAATCAGCCGGTCCAGCGCTGCAATGGTTGACAAGCGGTGGGCGATGGCGATGACGGTTTTGCCTTCCATCAACCGGTAGAGATTCTCTTGAATCGCCGCCTCGACTTCCGAATCCAGCGCGGAAGTCGCTTCATCCAGAATCAGGATCGGCGCGTCCTTGAG
>JANPEK010000095.1:0-27731 GCA_031422915.1 Phyllobacteriaceae bacterium
TTGCAGGTGCGGCGGCAGATAAACTGCGTGATGCACCCGCAGCGACAGCACTTTGCCGATGCGACCGGATGCGATCAAATCGCGGATTGCCATGTGCGAACCGGCATTGCGCAGATGATGATTGGTGGCGAACACGACGCCGCGCTTGGCCGCAGATTCGACCATCGTTCGCGCATCTTTCGCGCATATTGCGAGCGGCTTTTCACACAGCACATGCTTGCCCGCAGCAATTGCCGCCAGTGCCTGTGGCAGATGCTTTTCGTTGGTCGAGGAAATGTAGACGGCATCGACGCTTGGGTCGGCCAGCATGTCATTCATGTCGGCGGTGGCATTGGCAACACCGTGCGTCTTTGCATAGGCGTGAGCGTGGTCGGCCTTCCTGCTGACGATCCAGCCCAGCTCGCCGCCATTCATGCGCATCGCGCCGATCATGTGCTCAGCAGCAATCGTACTCGCGCCAACCAACCCCCAGTTCACACCCTAATCCTCCTAATTTGGAACGTTCCATGTCATAGAACTGGAACGTTCCAAACGTCAAGAGCTAATTGCTTTGTGCAATGATTTTTGCGTCGCTAGAATGTGCGACCGAGAAAAGCGTGCCGGAGAAATGAATGATGTAGAAATTTAAACCGGACTTCTCATCGCCATATGCACGTGCGACGCGGATAGCACATTGATCAGGTTCTGCATCGCGTCGCGGCAAAACCAGCCCTCGTCAATGCATGGCTGAGACGACACAACCTCGTTGATCGAGCAGGTGCCTGCGACGACCGCCACCTTTCCTGTAGTCGCCAATGCCGAGCCGAGGAGGCTTGGCATGCGCTGTTACCCCTCCTGCACGCCGGTCAGACTGCCACAGGCGCTTGAACCGCTGTTGAATTTGACGCCCGCCCGACCGGCGCAACAACAACCTTGATGCCTTTAGAGCGCATTCGCTCGATATGCGTCGATGGCGCTTGATCATCAACGATGACCACATCAAACTCGGTCAGCGAGGCAAAGCTGTGCAGCGCGCGGCGGCCAAATTTGCTGTGATCAGCCAGCAGAATGCGCGTTGCCGAGGAGTCAAACATCGCCCGTTTCGTCTCGACCATTTCCGGTGACTGGTGAAATACCATGTCGTCGGTGATCGCCGATATCGACATGAACACGGTATCGGCACGCAGCCTCGAAATTTCGTGGATGGTCATCCTGCCGATGAAAGCGTTGCACCAATTGTAAAACTGCCCGCCAAGCCCAAGCAGCGTGACATCGCGGATGCCTTTGAGCGCGTTCATCAGGGTGAGCGAGTTGGTAATCGCCGTCAGCGGCACCTTGCCGGGCAGGTACTGCGCCATTTGCAGGACCGTCGTCGAATCGTCAAAGAACACCGCCTGTCCCGGCTCGATGAACTGCATGGCCGCGTCGGCAAGCGCCTGCTTTTCATGAGACTGGCGACTGGACCTGTATACATCACTCGATTCGATCAGGCTGGTCGGCGCGGCGGAGACGATGCCCCGCGTCTTGCGCAACAGCCCGCGGCTCACAAGCTCGTCCAGATCGCGGTGGGCGGTCATCAGGCTGATGCCAAACCGTTCCGTCAGGTCTTCAATCCGCATTGAACCCTCAGCCATCACGGCCTCTGTGATCAATTGGCGGCGGACAATCTGGCGCTCGTGGCGGCTGTCGCTCGGCACTTCGTCGGACACCATACGCGAAACGCCGGTGCTGACACTATCGTTTGTTAAGTTCATGTTCAGTTGCCTCATGGCCGCTCCTTACGTCGAAACGAAGCCCCAGCGCAAAACCACCATGAAACTCCAGTTGCGGTCATTGCGGCCGAAGATGAAAGGGCGCCTCGAAAAGCGCCCTTCCGTTGTCGTTACTCGGAAAGCGTGAACGGCGCGGTGTATTTGTCCACATTGTCTTTGGTGATCAACAGACAGTCAAACAGCTGCTTTTCAGTTGCTGCGCCGGTCTTGCCGTTCTTGATCAGCGCATCGGCCTGCTTGACGGCTTCCGCCGAGAACACGGCAACCGGCTGCAACACTGTGTACTGCATCTCGCCTGCCTTGACGGCTGCGACCGCATCGGGCGATCCGCCGACCTTGACGCCTTCGAGCTTGCCGGCTTCCTTGAGCGCGGCAATTGCGCCAAGCGCCATTTCGTCATTGCCAGAGATCACACCCTGGATGTCAGGGTTGGCCTGCAACATCGACTGCATCTTGTCATGGCCCTTGGTGCGGTCCCAGTCGGCAACTTCCTTGGCGACCTTCTTGAGGTCCGGATACTGCGTCAAAACAGTTTCATAGCCGTTTAAACGGGTCGCGGCGTTGTCGTCAGCCGGGTTGCCGAACAGTTCAACATAGTTGCCCTTGTCGCCAACGCTTTCGACCCACTGCGTTGCGCCGAGCGCCGCGCCCCGTGCGTTGTTGGAAACGAGCTGCGCTGCGGCAAGGCCTTCCTGGTTGATTTCGGCGTTGACCAGCAGCACCGGAATGCCTGCGGCAACGGCCTTCTTCACCGCGCCTACGGAGCCGTCAGCATTGGCCGGATCGAGAACGATTGCCACAGACTTGTTGGTCATAGCCGTGTCAATCATCGTACTTTCGGCGTTGGTGTCGCCCTTGTGCGCGTTGACAGATGCCGTGTAGCCCATTTTCTCGGCAGTCGCCTTGGCGACTTTGCCTTCAGTGAACCAGTATGGGTTCGACGGGTCATTGACGATGATGGTGATCAGGCCTTCGGCTCAGGCTGCGTTGGCCAGAAGTGTCGAGGCGGCTGCGGCTGCGAGCAGCAGGTCGCGGATGACCTTGAACAGCACCTCAACTTCTGTAGCGCTCAGCGCCGATGTCGGCTCGTCCATGATCAGAATTCGGGAATTGACAGACAGTGCGCGGGCGATCTCGACGATCTGCTATTGGCCGAGACGAAGGTTTTCAACCAACGTCAGCGGGTCGATCACCTCTTCCAACTCGACCATCAGCGACTTGGTCTGACGCTCTTCCTCAACGTAGTCCACGCCGGTGGCCGTCATGATCTCGCGGCCCATGAAGATGTTGTCGCGGACGTTCATGTTCGGCGCGAGGCTGAGATCCTGATGGATGATCGAGATGCCGCGGTTGCGCGCATCATTCGAGGACGAGAACATCACCGGCACGCCATCCAGAATGATCTCTCCGGACGTTGGTTTGACGACGCCCGACAGGACTTTCATCAGCGTCGATTTGCCCGTGCCGTTTTCGCCGAACAGTGTTGTGACCTGGCCGCGGTGGATGTCGAAGTTGACGCCTTTCAGGGCATGAATGTTGCCATAGGATTTGGCAACATTGCGCGCCGCAAGCACGGTTTCGCCCTTTTCGCTCGCCGGAATTGCCGCGCCGGTCATTGGACTTTGATCCTGACGGGCGTGACCTACCAGTTCTTCGGGTTGATGCACCCCATCACGGCAACGGTGAGCGCCTCGACGCCGGGGTATTTCTCGCGCCAGACCGGCACCTGCGTCCTTGGAAACGCTGACGCGCCGAACGTTTCTGGCGAGAACACTTCCGCGCGCACATCGTTCTCGGAGCCGATTGTCACAAACTTGGTGTCGAGCAAAATAGCGGCACCGACGAGCAGCACAGAGACCGCACCTATCAGCAGACCGCGCTTCGGCTTGGCGGTCATTATCTGCGAATTTGGGTCAGACTAGATGCTCATTTCAGGAACCCTCAAAGTGAGTTTTGGTCCGGATGTAAAAATGTCGGCCGGTGCCGGTCATGCCAAATTCGCGCGAATTTCGGGCATCAACTGAGCAGATTTCGAGCGCTGCGGCAGTGGGAATTTGACGAAATTCCGATGGCCGTTGACCGGAAAAATTCTGCTGCATGAACGACCCCCCGTTCGGCTTTTCATGGCAAACGGTCTCCTCCCGTCCGCCTGCCGCCATTGCTCTCACCTCCCGCCAATCAAATTCTCAAGCCAGAATCTCTTCCCAAACCCAAGTGGCATTTTTATCGCGGAGATCCTCGCAGCATAAGTTCTAATGCTTTGCCGACATTATCGCCGATCTTGGCGGCACGACGACAGGCACGCAGTTTGCCATCTTCACCTATCGGGATTTTGATGATCCGGTGCGGCGGGAAGAGCTGATTCAAGTCGCAATTACTGTGCGGGTAAATCATGCGGAGCGCGCTGACTGGTCAAAGTTTCGATTGACGGCGACATTGTCGAATGTGTTGACTTGGAGATGCGGCTCGTCGCCCGCTTCGGATTGGACTATTGCGAAGTTGCTCTTGATCTTGGTGAAGAGGGACTATCGCTGCGGGCGCTTGGGCTCGCGGGTGCCAGTTTCCTGCGGCGTGAGATTGAGCGTGGAGATCATAAAGTGATCGGGCTTGGCCATGGCCGAACGCTCGCCGCTGCCATTCACGAGATGCCTAGACTGGAAGCAAAGGGTCTGCGCTTCGTCTCTTTGCTTGGCGCGTTCACCCGCAACTATGCTGCCGATCCGCATGTTGTGATGCACCGGATCGCCGAAAAGACCGGCGCGCAGCCGTTCGTGATACCCGTGCCATTCTTTGCCAATTCCGCCGAAGACCGCGAGGTGTTGCTGGCGCAGCGCGGCGTTGCTGACGTGTTCGTAATGGCGAACCATGCGGACCTGAAAATTGTCGGCATCGGCACTGTTGGACCGGATGCGCAGCTTGTTTCGTCAGGCATGATTGAACGCAAGGAAATAAAGGAAATCTCTGCAGATGGCGGTGTTGGAGAAATGCTGGGCCACTTTTTTGATTCTCATGGGCGTGTTCTGAAGACCATGCTCACGGCGCGCACGCTGGCTGTTTCGATGGCCAGGGACGGGACGGATTCCATCGTTGCGATAGCCGGCGGCGCATCCAAGATCGCCGCGATCCGCGCAGTTCTTGCGAGCCGCCGCCTCAAGGGCCTGATTACCGATGCGCGAACGGCCGAGGTGATCCTCGAGCAGGATTGATGGTGTCAGGTAGCAAAATAGTGTTTGGCCATTGCAGACGTCTGTTTTGGCCGGATTTTTTCTGCCTGACCAGCTGCTCCGAACGCGATGTACCGCTCTGCGCAAACATTTTCGATTTCAGCCATAGCGGGTTTCATATATTTTCGCGGGTCAAACTCTGATGGATCTTCCCACATTGCCTTGCGCACAGAGGCGGTGATTGCAAGCCTGATGTCTGTGTCAATGTTGACCTTGCGCACGCCGTGCCGGATGCCGCGCTGAATCTCTGCGATCGGGACACCCCAGGCCGGCTTGATGTCGCCGCCATGGGCGTTGATAATGTCGCGGAACTCGGCTGGCACTGACGACGAGCCATGCATGACAAGATGCGTATTGGGCAGCCGTTTGTGGATGGCTTCAATCACGTCCATCGCCAGCACATCGCCGTCTGGCGCGCGGCTGAACTTGTATGCGCCGTGGCTTGTGCCCATTGCGACGGCGAGCGCATCGACACCAGTCTCGTGGACAAAGCGCTCG
This sequence comes from Phyllobacteriaceae bacterium, assembly GCA_031422915.1. Classification (GTDB taxonomy): domain Bacteria; phylum Pseudomonadota; class Alphaproteobacteria; order Rhizobiales; family Rhizobiaceae; genus JANMEX01. The sequence continues at coordinate 5,474 of JANPEK010000095.1, forward strand.
GCTTCGGCCGGATCGGTCAGCAATTGGTCTTTAGACAGTTTCTCTGTTGCGCCGTGACCGTCTTCCTGATCGCCCATGCCCGTCTCGAGCGAGCCGAGCACACCCAGTTCTCCTTCAACAGAAACGCCGGCGGCATGGGCGATTTCTACGACCTGGCGCGTGATGGCGGCGTTGTAGGCATAATCTGCTGGCGTCACGCCATCGGCTTTCAGCGAGCCGTCCATCATGACTGACGTGAAGCCATTCTGGATGGCGGTGACGCATGTTCCAAGGTTGTTGCCATGATCAAGATGCATGCAGATGGGAATGTGCGGATAGATTTCGATCAGTGCATCGATCATCCGCGCAAGCATCAGGTCGTTGGCATAGGCCCGGGCACCGCGACTGGCTTGCAGGATCACGGGCGCGCCGACCTTGTCAGCTGCGGCCATGATCGATAGGCCCTGCTCCATGTTGCTCATATTGAAGGCGGGCAGGCCATAGTCGTTTTCGGCGGCGTGGTCGAGAAGTTGCCTGAGTGTGATGCGCGCCATGGTCAAAGTCCTTCGTTGGCATTCGGGTCAAGATAGGATTGCAGAATTTGCATCTCAGCGCGCGAACCAAAGATCAACGGCGCATGCTCATGATGGCTTTGTGGCACGCAATCAAGGACCGGGCCATTCCCGTCCGTCGCTGTACCGCCCGCTTGCTCGATGATGTAGGCAATCGGGAAAACTTCATAGAGCAAGCGAAGCCGCCCTTTTTCAAATCCGGGACGCCGGTCTCCCGGGTAGAGGAAGATGCCGCCTTGACGCAATATGCGGTGGAGGTCGCCAACCGCTGCGCCCAGCCAGCGCATGTTGAAGCTGCGACCGCGCGGACCATTTTTACCAGCAAGGCAATCGGCCACGTACCGCTGCAAACCGTCAGCCCAGACACCGACGTTTGATGCGTTATAAGCCAGCATTGGATTGTCGGCTGGCATTTCCCAGTCTTGGTCGACTATAAGAAATGTGCCGATCCTGTGGTCGAGCGTGGCAATCGTCACACCACTGCCCATGCTGAAGGCGATGTCACATGCGTGACCGAAGGAAACATAGCCTGCGGCGAGTATCTCGCGCCCGGAACGCAGGAACCCGCCTTCAGACGAAAAGATGCAAAAGAGGACGCCAAGTGGCGCGCCGATGCCGATGCTGCCCGAGCCATCTATCGGATCAATGGCCACGTTGTAGCGGCCATCCACGTTGAGCTCGACGATGTTTTCCGCCTCCTCAGACAACACGGAGCGGACATTGCCCGCCCTGAGCGCCTCCATGTAGAGGTCATGCGCACCGACATCGAGTGCCTTTTGCGCATCTCCGCTTTCATTGTTGCCGACAATTGCAGCAGGGTTGCCGGGTATCGCTCCCAATGCCAAACGCTGGCCAAGCGGTATTGCCGTGGCAGCGATGATGGAAATCAGTTTTGCAAGGCCGGCGTGGTCCGGATTGGCCTCAACAATTGATGCCAAATATGAATCGATTGTTGGTATGTGGCGGTCATTGTCGTTTGGCAAATTGAAGTGAGATTTCATTTAAAGTCCCAACCCTGCATCTCGAAATACAACGCTTGTGCGCCTTTCCTGTGACACGCGCCTAACGCCTGCATGCCGGATTCCGGCACTGTAGATGGCATTTTGATCAATGTCATTTCATGTGCAGAACTAGCAGGCGTGATCGCTGGTACTCCATCCATTTCGGCTATCATGGCTTCCAGGTCATAACAAGATAAAATCACATTATCACAGAAATTATGTTGTTTATGTGAGTTTGTATGTTATTATCTCATGATGTTTGATGCCATGCAACTAGCCGTATTGAGAAATTGAAGTGAAGCGCGAAGAACGCCAGCAACTCATAATGGACCTGCTTGTCGAGCAGGGAACTGTGGGACTGGATGATCTCGCCGCCCGCCACGCCGTGTCCAAAATGACCATTCACCGCGATCTTGATGAACTCGAACAGGCGGGTCTGCTGCGCAAGATTCGCGGTGGTGCAACGATTGAAGCGGGGACGCAGTTTGAAAGCGATTTCCGTTTTCGCGAGCGGCAGGGCAATGATTCGAAAGTGCGCATGGCCGCTGCTGCGCTGGAGCTGGTCGAACCCGGTATGACTGTGATGGTCAACGATGGCTCAATGGCAGCGGTGCTCGGAGCAATGTTGCCCGCAAGGCGACCGCTCACGGTGATCACCAACAATGCGGCCATCGTTGATGCCCTCAAAGGCGAGAGTGGCATCACATTGATTGCGCTTGGTGGCATTTACTCTGCCAAGTTCAATGGCTATTTTGGTGTAGTCACTGAAGAGGCGCTGTCGCGTCTGCGCGCTGACATCGCGTTTGTTTCAACACCCGCCGTCTCGGGGACACACGTGTTCCACATGGACGACAGCGTGATCCGCGCCAAGCGCGCGATGATGGCGGCATCCGAAAAGTGCTGCCTGCTTGTCAATCACCAGCGCTTCAATCGCACTGCCCTGCATGTGTTGGCTGCCCTTTCAGATTTTGACATGGTTGTCACTGACAGCGAGCCTTCAGCGGACGCGATGAGCGGGCTGAAGAAATCCGGTGTCACCCTGACCATTGCAGACGCAGGGGAACGATAATGGTTGAAATATCGCAGAATTGGATCGGCACCAGTTGGAAGATGAACAGGACTTTGGCGGAGGCGCTCGCTTTCGCCACCTCGCTTGCCGAAGTTGATGCCGCTTCTGATCCAGATGCGGCAAAGTCCGGTGCGACGCTGCCCGAGATCGCATCGGCAGCAAACAATGGTGCGGAGGCAACCAGAACCATGGTCGCCACGATCGGGCGCGCTGCACGCCTTGGCGATCGCAGCCTTGGCCACGCAGACCCTGGCGCAGTTTCAGCCGCCATGATCGTTGAAGAATTGACGCGCGCATTTGCCTGACGGTTTGGATCGGCTCACACCGGCGAGGGTACTCCATTCTGGCGCTCCGCCGTTATGTCACGCAGGCCGGGCACCAATGCGCAAACTACCGCTATGCCTTGCTCTTGCACAGTTAGGTCAACGAGACGGGTTTGCGGATTGAAACCGGTTAGAACGTTGCCCGGCTCCGCACGCCCGCCATTCATTTGCCTGCGCTCGTCGCAAGCAAAAAGAGATGATTGCTCGCTGAACAGAGATGAACGTGCAATGTGCGGAAAAGCTCTGTCAGAGTTATCATGGCTGGCGATTCTTGCGTTGCGCAATTCAAGACGCAATCCGAACTCGTTCTGACACGCTTCACGGTAAGCCTTTAGCGATGCAGTTTGTTCGTCGTGCGCGCAGCCGTAGCCAGCGACGATCTCGCCATTGCCTACAGTCAACAAGGCAATAACAACCTGCAACTCACCAATGTCGTGGCGTATCAAGTAGAACTTCAAATCTGCTTGCAAAAGGCGTGGATACTGTTCCCAAATCGTGCCGTTCAGCGTTGGCTCCAGCAACTCTGTCACCCCGCAATCGCCTGAAAACCACAAGGCAAGCGCGTGTCGCTCAACACACTCAAGCAATGCAGCATTTGCAGCTTGTTGCAGATTTTGACCTGCCGCGTAGCCGGTGCTTGTTCTCGGATTGTCGCTTGGAACAGCTCCTGCCTTTCGAAGAACTTTATCGGCACTGATCTTGCCAGCAGGAGCAAGGTCGACGGTGAACATCTCCATCATCCCATCCGGATCAATACGCCGGTCGGCGTGTCGCATCAGCATGGCATCATGTTCGGCCGCCTCGCCCAAACAGGCGCAGAAGGCCTGATAGGTATTGAATCCGACACCGCCGTAATCCGTGCGCATCGGAGCGCCATTGCCTGCAAAGTGCGAATTCGCGCCACCGCTAAATGTTGCGCTTGCTCCGACCAGTGACATATTCTGGTTCCACGGCAGGTTAGCCATAAAGACGCGCTCCATGCGCGACGCCAGTTGGAGCAGCTTTACAGTGTTTTGCACTTCGATCACTGATATTAACAAGCGCCCATCTGGCGCGGAGATACCCAGTTTACTGAGTAAGGGATTAACCGGGATAATTGCGGTGTGATGCGCGCATTCAAGTGTTGTCGCAGCTGTCAGAAACTCCTCGCTGTCCATGCACTTTCACCACCAATATTGTTGCTGCGGAACACAGGGCTGCTCCAAGACGCAATGAGCCTATCCTCAATCAATAACCGTCGATGTCCATTTGCAGAAACCGTTACTTCTTGCGTTGCCGCTTGATAATTGCGCAGGCGTAGGGCGCAAGAGTCAACGCGCCGTCTGCCACTTCACCGGACAGGAGCTCGGTACCCCGAGGCACATCCGGCACGGTTACAGTTTCGTCGGTTGTGTTCAGAATGAAGTAAAGTTCGCGGTCATCCGCCTGTCGCACCGTGACTTCAACCCCTTTCGGCAAGTCTGCCATGAGCGGCGCAGCACCTGCGGGCTCAATGACCGACGAAACGAGCTGGGTTGCGAGTTCGGTGGTCAGGTAGGTACCTACATAAAGTACCTGGCCCGCGCCGTGCGGCCGCCGCGTGACAACCGGCGAACCCTGAAGAAAGCGATTTGACCATCGGCCAATTGCCTCGGTACCGGGTGCGAGCTCAAGCTGCTCGTAAAGATGAGCGGCGGTGAATTCCTGATTGCCAAATGTGAAGGTGTAATGGCGTCCAGCGGACGTCGCCGGTGGAACTACTGCGCTCACATGACCGCCGTTCACCTTGTTGTCCCGCCACGTAAACAGGCCGTCAGCGCCAGGACCGGCAAGACGGCCAAACTCGTACACCTTGACGCCCGCGAGTTCTGACAAACCGGCGGCTGGAGCCTGCACACGGTGAACGTGATTGTCGGTGTCGCGCGTGCCAGTCATGGCCGAGAGGATCAGTGTTCCGCCCGCCGCAACAAAAGCTTCAACGCGCGCAGTCCATTCAGGTTTCCACATAACCCAGTGAGGGACATAAAGCACCTTCAGGCGACTGAGGTCGTCTTCAGGATGGATGAACCCACACGCTATCCCTGCCTCGTAACAGTGCCGGTGAAGGAGCGTTGCGTCCTCCATTGGCGATGGCAGTCCCATGGCGTAAGTCTTGTAGGCTTCCTGATTGTCAAAATCGGCACCGGCGATCCCCAAATCCATGCGGACATGTGTGCCGAGGATGTCTGACTTCAGGCGCGACATTTCATGGAAAAACTGCGTCGCCTCTTCATAGCGGCGGCGTGGCACATCGTCATGATCAATCACGCCCATCCAATATATCTCGGCACCAAAGTGCGCCGGACGCCAGCGGAAAAACATAAGCCCGTCTGCGCCGCGCGCGACCGAACTGAGCGCCATGCGGCGCATTTCGCCGGGCTCCGGCGTCATTGTTGAAAAGGCGGGCTGTGATCCAAGGCCTGACGCCTGTTCGGGGACGATGAAGTTGCCGGACCAGGCACGACACATGTCGAGATGAAGGGCTTGCGTCGCCGCATGGCCACCGCCCCGCCGGAATTCGTCGTACAACATCGGGTAAATGTCGAACCCGATGAAGTCCAGATCCTGTCCGAACTGGCCACGAAAATCGATATCAGCCAAGTTTCCAAGATTGTGGAATACAAACCAATCGGGGTTCACGGCGCGCAGAATTTGAACCTGATCATGCTGGAATACCGCTGTGGCAAACGCGAGGAACAGATGGAAATCCTGCACGTGACCGGGCGACAGAAAAGACGGGGCCATGTCGCGTGGTAGAGCAACTTGAGCGAAATTATTGTAAGCCAACGCCCAGAAATCGCCACCCCAAGCGTGGTTCAGAGCCATAATATCATTGCCGTATTTGGTCTGCAGCCAATTCTGGAATGCAAGGGTGCAGGATGGCGAATAGCTTTCAGAGACGGTCGTGTTCAACTCATTGTCTGTCTGCCAGCCAATCACGGCGGGGTTGGAGCGGTAGTGTTCGGCCATGGCTTGGGTGATCCGGCGCGAATGCGCGCGCAGAACCGGACTCGTGGTGTCACAATGCTGGCGCGAGCCATGGTGCGCTTGACGGCCATTGGCATCCACCCGAAGAACTTCGGGGTAATTGACAGTCAGCCAGCGCGGCGGCGTCGCGGTCGGCGTGCACAATATGGTCTTGATGCCGTGCCGGGCCAGCACTTCGATTGCCCGGTCAAACAGATTGAATTCAAAATGACCCTCATAAGGTTCCCAAAGATGCCACGCAAATTCCCCCATACGCACCGTATTTGCGCCTGCCGCAGCAAGGCGTTCGGCGTCACGCTCCCAATAGCTTTCATCGACGTGCTCAGGGTAGTGCGGGGCACCCAAGATGAAATCGTCATGATTGAGCGTGCGCCAGACGGACAATGGTGCAGGAGGCTTTCTGGACATCACATTTCTCACTGGTGCGCATGAAGGTCGGCCGAATGGCATGCTCTTTTGTTTCAATCAGTCAAAATTCATACGATCTGTGGCCCGCAAATGGTTCACAGCTCTTGGCCGCATCATCAGACATTTTCTCTTGTAAGTCGGATGTTACGGATTGCATTTCGGCGCTGTCAATGCTTAATTTACAAAATAAGGAAAGAATGCCGTGAAGTTGAAGGGGGACCAGCAAACCTCTCGTGCCTTGAATCGAAGGCTGATCCTGAACCTATTGCGGCGTAACTCCGCGATGTCCCGCGTCGAAATTGCATCGGCAACTGGTCTCAGTTCAGCAGCTGTGACGTTCGTGACTACTGAGCTTATGGAAGAAGGTTTGGTCGTCGAGGGTGAGGCATCGAAGGGCGGTGGCGGCCGCCGTCCTGTTCCACTGTCAATCAATGTGTCGAGCCGACTTGCCATCGGCATCAAGCTGACTGCAACTGCACTAGAAGCGGCGCTATGCGATCTTTCAACAGCCGCACGCAAAACGCTCATCAGCCCAATTCCCGATACCCAACCCGAAACTGTGGTCCACCAAGCAGCGAAGGTTGTGCGTGCGCTCATGTCGGATGAGCTCGAGCGCGCTGACAAGTTGATCGGCATAGGGCTTGCGTTGCCAGGAAGCTATGATGTTGACCGCGGTATTTGCACGATCATGCCCCGTTTTGGATGGAAGAACGTACCGATTGCCGACATGCTGGCCAAAGAAGTCGACGTCCCGGTTTGGGTAGACAATGATGTCAACTCGTTTGCATTAGCACAGCATCTTTTTGGCCAAGGGCAAAGCAAACGCCAGATGATGGCGTTGGCGATCGGCGCGGGCGTTGGCGCGGCCTTTGTCACCGACGGGGTGCTTCATCGCGGGGCACAAGGCATGGCTGGTGAAATCGGGCATCTGATCACCGTGCCAGGCGGCCGCCCGTGCCTGTGCGGGCGCAGGGGATGTTTGGAGACGTATTGGTCGGATGTTTCCCTTGATGCTGACTGGGCCATTCACACGGCAAACCACCCGGAAAGCAGATCGGACTTGGCAACGGCGGCGGATCTGGGCGACGAAGCGGCGCTTTCTTTGCTACATGCGGCGGGCACTGGCCTCGGAACAGTTTTGGCTACCGCGGTCAGCATGATTGATCCGGATGTTATAATCGTCGGCGGTGAAGGTGTCCGTTTCGGCGAGCATCTGCGCGGTCCAATGGCCGCCCGAATGGATGAACTCGCGTTCAAATCCAGACCCGACATCATTTTTGATTGGCAGCATGACTCTTGGCCAAGAGGTGCGGCGGCGCTTGCCTTGCAGAAATTTTTCAACTTCGAGATCCCCGAAGGCACGGCCCAGCCGGACAAAGCGTGAGCACAGCGAGCTGTAGACAATGGCTGTGCGTGCACCCGAGCGGGCATCCAAACGTGCGAAATGATCACGAATATAATTTTTTCTAACTATGTTAAAAATGTTGCCGTCCGCCAATCCATTCGCTAACCTTTCCGAAGGGAGCGGTAAAAGCCGCACCTGCGACATGGGAGGAATACATGCGTATAAATGCTCCGCGCCTGCGGAATGTGGCTGGTTGGGCCGCCGGAATAAGCCTTATGGCCCTCAGTTCAGCATGGGCTGCTGATGTTACAGTCTGGTGCTGGGCACCGGAATTCAACGGTGCCGCGATGAATGAGGCGATCTCGCGCTACACCGCTGCCAATCCTGACACCAAGATAACCGTCGTGGATTTTGCCAAGGGTGACCTTGAGCAAAAGCTGCAAACCCAGCTGGCCTCGGGTACCACAGATGGTCTGCCGGACATCGTGCTTATCGAGGATTACGGCGCACAGAAGTATCTTCAGTCTTTCCCCGGTGCGTTTGAACCACTGACGGACAAGCTCGATTACTCGAAGTTTGCCACCTACAAGGTCGCATTGGCGACTGTCGGCGACCAGACGTACTCACTGCCTTTCGATTCCGGCGCAGCCGGGCTGTTCTACCGCACCGATCTCTTGGCAGAAGCAGGTTACAAGTCTGAGGACCTGCAAGACATCACGTGGGAGAAGATGACCGAGATTGGCCTCGCTGTGAAAGCCAAGACCGGCAAGCCGATGTTCTCCATTGACATGAATGATGCCGGTGCCATGCGCATGATGCTGCAATCTGCGGGGTCATGGTATTTCACGCCCGAAGGCAAGCCGAACATCAAGGACAATCCGGTTTTCAAGGCTGCCCTTCAGACTTACGTGAACATGCTCAAGACACCTGATCTTTACAAGCAGGTTTCTGGCTGGGGTGACTATACCGGCGCGTTCAACAATGGTGACGTGGCAGGTGTCTTTACCGGCGTCTGGATGACCGGCGGCATCAAGGGCAACAACATGTCCGGCAAGTGGGGCGTGGCTCCTGTGCCGAAACTGTCGAATGTCGAAGGTGCAGGCCATGCAACGAACCTTGGCGGTTCAAGCTGGTATGTGCTGTCTTCTGCGCCGTCAAAAGACAAGGCAATCGATTTCCTGCAGAAAATCTGGGCAGGCGATTCCGACTTCTACCAGAAGATCCTCGTCGGCCAGGGTGCATTTGCTGCGTATCTTCCTGCGCGTGACGGCGCGGCTTACACAGCAACAGACGAGTATTTCGGCGGACAGGCTGTTTGGGCTAACTTCTCTGACTGGCAGGCCAAAATTCCGGGCGTAAACTATGGCATCTTCACCAATGAAGCCGATGCTGCAGTGAGTGCACAGTTGCCCGGACTTGTCGCGGGGGGATCGATCGACGATGCCATCGCTGCTATCGACGCACAGATCACTCAGCAGATTCAGTAACGCTGTCTGCAAAATCGATAGTTCCCGCCGAACCAATAGTTCGGCGGGATCGTCAGCGAAGCCTTAACAAAATTGACGTGGTATTGGCCCTACCAGCGCCCTGTTTGCGCTGGCTCGGTCACCGCGGTGGGGTTTATCATCAAGCGCCTCCCCGCAAGTCAGCTTGGAACGGGAGACAATATGTCGATCAATCGCAAAGCGACCAGCAGCAACCTGACGGGGTGGGGGTTCGTTGCTCCTGCGCTCACGCTCCTCGGCCTGTTTATGGCCTATCCCATCACATGGTCGCTGTGGATGAGCTTTCAAACCGGCAAGGGAATGAACCACCGTTTCGGCGGTCTGGCCAATATACAGCGACTGACCCAAGACCCGGTTTTCCTGCATGCATTGTCTAACACGCTGATTTTTCTGGTGGTGCAAGTTCCGATCATGATTGTGCTGGCGCTGCTGTTTGCAGCGACGCTGAACAACCCGAAACTGCGCGGCCGGGCGATCCTGCGCACTGCCATTTTTCTGCCCTGTGTCACTTCGCTGGTGGCCTACTCAGTGCTTTTCAAATCCATGTTTGCCTCTGATGGCGTGGTCAACGACACGTTGATGTTTTTGCACATCATTGATCAGCCAATCGGTTGGCTGATCGACCCGTTCTGGGCCAAAGTATTGATCATCATGGCAATTACCTGGCGGTGGACCGGATATAATATGGTCTTCTATCTGGCCGCGATGCAGAACATTGATCCGTCCATTTATGAGGCGGCCCGCATTGACGGTGTTCCGGCGTATGCTAGGTTCTTCAAAATCACTGTGCCCATGCTGAAACCAGTTATCTTGTTCACCACAGTGCTTTCCACCATTGGCACACTGCAATTGTTCGATGAAGTGAACACCATCACTGCATCGGCCGGCGTTGGCGGGAGCCCGGCGGATTCAACGCTGACGCTTTCGCTTTACATCTACAATCTCACCTTCCGATTCATGCCATCCTTCGGGTATGCGGCGGCAGTGTCATGGGTGATTGTCATCCTTGTTGGAATTCTCTCCTGGATTCAATTCCAAGTCGCCAAGGAGAAGCGGACATGAATTTCTTGTCGCTCCTCGCCCGCATCGCCATGAACGGTGCACTTTGGCTCGCTGCCTTCATTTCGGTTTTCCCCTTCTATTGGATGATCGTCGGTGCGACCAACACCGCTCTTGATGTCACCGGTGGCAAGATCACGTTTGGCTCGGCGCTTGGTGCCAACATCACGAAATTCTTTGAGCTGGTTGATGTGCCGCGCGTTTTTTTCAACTCATTCTTCGTGGCAATCGCAGGCACTGTATTGACGCTGGCGGTTTCCTCGCTCGCTGGATACGGGTTCGAAATGTTCCAGTCAAAAAACCGGGATCGAATTTTCGGCGGGCTTTTGATGCTCCTCTCGGTGCCTTTTGCGGCCATGATGATTCCGCTGTTTGTGATGTTTTCGGGCGCAGGGCTGATGAACACTTACATCGCCATCCTCCTGCCCGGTGTCGCCTCGATTTTCATGATTTTCTACTTCCGCCAGAATACCAAAGCATTCCCGTCTGAACTGCGCGATGCCGCGCGAATGGACGGATTGAAAGAGTGGCAGATATTCTTGCGCATCTACATTCCCGTCATGCGCTCGACCTTTGCGGCGGCGATGATCATCTTGTTCATGACCAACTGGAACGCCTATCTTTGGCCGCTGATCGTGCTGCAAACCAATGAGATGAAAACAATCACGCTGGTCGTCGCCTCGCTCGCCACCGCGTACACACCGGACTACGGCCTCATCATGGTTGCCAACGTGCTGGCGACGCTTCCGACAATTCTGGTTTTCTTCCTGCTTCAGCGCCGCTTCGTCGAAGGCATGCTGGGCGGCGTCAAATAAGGCATTCAATGCGCACGAGACTGGATTTCAACGACGACTGGCTGTTTGACGGGCGCGAAAATGTGCGCCTGCCGCATACGGCGGTGGAATTCCCTTTCTCCTATTTCGACGAGACATCGTACCAACGCGCATTCGCTTACGAGAAGTCCTTCAGCACTGATCCGGCGTGGTCAGGCAAAGAGGTCTGGCTGCAGTTTGACGGTGCCATGGCCGATGCGCGGGTTTATCTCGACGGTGTCGAGATTGCCTCACACCGCGATGGCTACACACCCTTCAGAGCCCGCTTGACCGGGATTGCGCCGGGGAAGCATACTATTCGCGTAGCCATTGATGGATCAGAGAATCCGGAAATTCCGCCCTTTGGTCATGTCATAGATTATCTGACCTATGCGGGGCTCTACCGCGAGGTTTGGTTGGAGACAGCCCCTGCCCTTTACATTGCCAACCTGAAGATCGAGACGCCCGAAGCTCTGGCGACCGAGAAGCGGGTGTCGGTCAGCGTCCATCTAAGCAACCCGCAAGGGCTTGCGCTTTCTGGCAGCTTGAAGGTTGACTTGCTCGACGTATCAGGCAAAGTGCTGGCGACCTTGCAGGCCGAAGTTTCCGGGCCTGATGTTTCGCTCTCGATCGATAGTCTCACGGACATCACGCTTTGGTCGCCTGAAACACCGGTACTTTACACACTTCAACTTACGCTATCGTCGCCCGCGGGAAAGGACACACTTTCCACCCGCTTCGGTTTCCGCGAAATTGCTTTCACCACAAGCGGTTTTCACCTCAATGGCAAGCACATCAAGCTTCGCGGCTTGAACCGGCATCAGTCTTTCCCGCATGTCGGCTATGCGCTTGGCAAGGCTGCACAGGTCAAAGATGCGGAGATTTTGAAGCACGAATTGCGCGCGAATATTGTTCGAACTTCGCACTATCCGCAATCGAAATACTTCCTTGACCGGTGTGACGAACTTGGTCTGCTGGTGTTTGAAGAGATACCCGGCTGGCAGCATATCGGCGGTCAGCATTGGCAGGACGAGTCCGTCAAGAATGTCGAGCGGATGATTACCCGCGATTGGAATCATCCTTCGATTGTGATTTGGGGGGTTCGCATCAATGAGAGCCAAGATAATCACGATTTCTATTTGAGAACGAATGCCGCCGCGCGTGCGTTGGATACCACGCGGCCAACTGGCGGTGTGCGCTATATAACAGATTCCGAGATGCTCGAAGACGTATACACCATGAACGACTTCATTCTCGGCAATGAAGAACTCGGCGGCAATCGCCCGCGCACGCCGTTGCGCCCGCAGCAGGAAGTGACCGGACTTCCGCACACGGTTCCCTACATGATCACCGAGTTTGGCGGGCACATGTATCCGACCAAGGCGCATGATCAGGAGCAGCGACAGGCGGAGCATGTCACCCGGCATCTGGATGTGCTGAACGCCATGTATGGCGATCCACAGATCGCTGGTGCAATCGGCTGGTGCGCGTTCGACTACAACACGCACAAGGATTTCGGGTCTGGTGACCGGATTTGCCACCATGGTGTGATGGACATGTACCGCGAGCCGAAATTTGCCGCTCATGTCTATGCCTCGCAAGGCGAGCCTGAGGGCGGGGTGGTGCTTGAGCCTGTCACATTCTGGGCCCGGGGTGAGCGCAACATCGGCGGGGTGCTGCCGCTGATCATTTTAACCAATTGCGATGAAGTTGAGATGAAATACGGCGACCATCCGGCCAAGCGCGCGGGCCCTGACCGCGAGCACTATCCCCATCTGCCCCATCCGCCAATCATCCTCGACAAGCGCCACTTTACAGGCGATGAGCTGGGTCTTTGGGGCATGAGCTGGGAAAAGGCTGTGATCACGGGTTTTATCAACGGCAAAGCGGTTGCGACACGTCAGTACACGGACCACGCCCTGCCCACGACACTTCAAGTAGTTCCTGATGCCACTGAAATTGGCAGACACGACTGTGTGCGCATCATGATACGGGTGCTGGATCAGGTCGGCAACAAGCTGCCCTTTTTTCCTGAGCCTGTCACCATCGACGTCTCCGGCCCTGCCCGCCGCGTTGGCCCGGCAACACTTCCGATGCGCGCTGGCTCGACCGGTGTCTGGCTACAGGCGACTGGCACTGGCGCGATCACTATTACCGTCTCTCACGACCGGCTCGGCAGCATCGCTGTCAAGCTGACCGCAAGCTGAAAGGGCCGAGGCCATGAGTGGTTTGAAACTGACCGGGCTGCGCAAATCATATGGCGCACATGACGTGATCAAGGGTGTGGACCTTGTGGTCGAACCCAAGGAGTTTGTGGTCTTTGTCGGTCCATCCGGCTGCGGCAAGTCAACGCTTCTGCGCATGATTGCCGGACTTGAAGAGATCACTGCCGGTGACCTTGTGATCGGCAACACGCGGATGAACGATGTCGATGCGTCCAAACGCGGTATTGCGATGGTGTTCCAATCCTATGCGCTCTATCCGCACATGACCGTGCGAGAGAACATGGGTTTTGCGCTGAAATACGCTGGCGAGACTACCGAAAACATTGCAAAGCGCGTCGCAGAAGCTGCCAAGATCCTGGAACTTGAAAAGCTGATGGACCGCAAGCCGAAAGATCTGTCCGGCGGCCAGCGTCAACGCGTCGCCATCGGCCGGGCGATTGTGCGTCATCCTGAAGTATTCTTGTTTGATGAGCCGCTGTCCAACCTTGACGCCGAGTTGCGCGTGCAGATGCGCATCGAAATCGCCCGTCTGCACAAAAAACTGCAATCAACCATCATTTATGTGACGCATGATCAAGTCGAAGCGATGACACTGGCTGACAAGATCGTGGTCTTGCGGGAGGGGTTGATTGAGCAAACCGGCTCGCCGCTCAAGCTTTACGATGATCCTGACAACCAGTTTGTTGCAGGTTTCATTGGCTCTCCAAGAATGAATTTTCTGCCAGCTGTCGTCAAGAACAAGGCGCTAACGCTTACCGAATACGCCGGCCAGATCATACCACTGCCGCCGCTTGTCGGCGGGCTTCCCGAGGGCAGCGAAGTCAATGTCGGCATCAGACCGGAACACTTCAAGTCAGGCGGATCGGCGGCGCTGGATGTGACCATCGATATTGTCGAACATCTGGGCGGCGAGACTTATGCCTACGCCCGGCAAGGCAAGGGCAATATCCTGACAATTGCCACCGACAATGGCCGCAACTGGGCATCTGGAGAGCGCATTAAGGCTGGCTTCGATCCGACGAAAACGTTGCTGTTTGACAAGGCCGGGAAGCGCTTGCGTTAAGACGGTATCAACCGGCAGCACTGTCACGACGACACGAGAATATCTGTGCCAGGTTCAAAGAGCCCAGCCGCCATCGATGATATGCGCTTGGCCGGTGGTGTAGGGCGCGGTGGCGAGATAGACGGCAAGGTCTGCGATTTCTTCAGGCCGACCGAGCCTGCCCATCGGTTGGCGTGCAATGAAGGCCTTCATCGCAGCATCATAATCGCCGGTTGCACGCAGCCGGTCATCCAGCGACGGGCTTTCAACAGTGCCGGGGCAAATCGCATTGCAGCGGATGCCGCGCGTCACAAAATCAGCCGCCACGGATTTGGTCAGCCCGATCACCGCCGCTTTGGTCAACGAATAAACAAACCGGTTCGGGACGCCTTTCAGCGACGACGCGACCGAGGCCATGTTGATGATTGCCCCATCTCCGCGCTCAAGCATGCCCGGCAGCACCGCCCTGATCGTGCGTACCATCGAGCGGACATTGAGATCAACCGCGAAATCAAAATCGGCATCGCTGGCTTCTAGAATCGAGCCCGGATGGACAAATCCCGCGCAGTTGAACAACACATCCACTGCACCGATCTCCGCAACAAGCGCGTTGACCGCCGCGGTATCCAGCACATCTAACCGACGGGTTGCGATGCCCACGTCGCCAGCAAGTGTCGCCAACGCCACCTCGTTGATATCCGTCGCGATCACCTTTGCCCCCTGCGCCGCAAAAGCCAACGCTGTCGCTCGACCGATGCCTTGGCCGGCTGCGGTGATGAGGACGGCTTTGTTTTGGAGCGAGAGGGTCATGATTTGGTTTCCCGGGTTTGATTGATTGGATACAGGCATTCACACATTGGGGAAGCTTGCCGCGAAAAGACTATTCAATCCATCCACAAAATCCTTCAACGGGCGGCGATCGGAGAGGCAGTTGTTGAGGTGATCGGACGCTGCCTGCTGGAAGTGCATATAGCCATTGTGCCGCGGACGCACCCATGCGCCTTCGAGTGTCGCGCGCGTGTTACGATAGAAATCATGCGTGGCCACATTGACCGCATCGTCTTCCCAAGCATCTGCATGGCCAGGTTGGCCGTTGGAGTGGGCATAGATACCCTTTTGCACCTCGCCGGATGCGACCCAATAGGCAAAATCCATGGCGGCATCAGAATAGGCGGATTTGGCGGAAACGGCCAGACCCGTTCCGCCGAGCGCCGAGCCATTTGGCGCGCGGGCTGCATGGACCGGAATGTCTGCAAAGACGACACGTTCTCGCCGGAAACCTTCCATGGCATAATTCACATAGCCATAGATCAGCGGCACGCAGGCGATTCTGGAGTCAGTTTGTGCCATTTGCTCAAACACGGCAATCGGATCCTGCTTTCGGCAGAGCGGATCGATCAGCGCAAACAAATCAGTCAGCAGATCATAGGCCGGTCTTGCCGCTGTCTCTGAAATGAGTGGGGCGGCATCGGTCCGGCAAGGGGTGCCAACATGGGCGGCGAGTGTGTAGAAGCACATCAGCGAATGCGGCGGACGCAGTGGCAACGCCACCCTGCCCTGACGCGCAAGGTCCAAAACCTCATTCCAAGACCTTGCGGGCGCAGCCAGACGTGACGGCACAAACGCTTGGACTTGGGCAGCCGTATCGACCGGTAGCGCCCACTGACGGCCTTTGTAGCTGTAGCTCCAAAACGATGCGCCAACCGCTCGAAATTTGATCGAATTGTGCTCCAATTCAAAGCGGGGAGTATCCAGCGGCAAAAGGCAACCTTCGTCCACGACCTGCCCGACATGCGGATGGTCGATGATGATGAGATCGTATTGCAGCGCCAACTCCTCGACCGGGAAGGACTCGAAATCCTGCAGCGAGCGTTTGTCCCATACGATTTCAACGCCCGTCTTGCGATGCCACTCGGCGGAGCACGCGACGAGCGGATCATATCCGCGCGGGTGGCTCCACGTCATGCCTTTCAGTTTGATGCTCATGGCCGCCACTCGTAGTCAGCAATGGAGTCCGGCTTCATTTGGATGGAAAAGCCCGGCAGTTTGGGTGGCATGTAGGCGGCGTTGTGGATGACACAGGGCTCGATGAAATGCTCGTGCAAATGATCGACATATTCGATCACCCGGCCTTCCTTGGTCCCGGAGATGCACAGATAGTCGATCATCGACAGGTGCTGCACATATTCGCACAGACCGACGCCGCCGGCGTGTGGCCAGACCGGGAGATTGTATTTGGCGGCCATGAGCAGAACCGCCAGCACTTCGTTCAGGCCACCCATGCGGCAGCTGTCTATCTGCACAATGTCAATCGCACCTTCTGCGATGAACTGCTTGAACATGATGCGGTTCTGGCACATTTCACCGGTGGCGACTTTCACCTTGCCGATGGACTGGCGTATCTTGCGATGACCCGCGACATCATCGGGGCTCGTCGGCTCCTCGATGAAGAACGGGTTGGCGAAGGCCAGCGTGTTGACCCATCCAATTGCCTGATCGACCTCCCAGACCTGATTGGCGTCGATCATCATGTAGCGGTCTGGGCCAAGGACTTCACGGGCGATGGTGAGGCGGCGGATGTCGTCATCGAGGTCGCGTCCGACTTTCATTTTGACATGGTTGAAGCCCGCATCGACGGCCTCATGACAGAGGCGACGGAGCTTTTCGTCGGAGTAACCCAGCCAGCCTGCGGACGTGGTGTAGCAGGCATAGCCCTCACGCTTGAGCGTGGCGATGCGCTCTGCCTTGCCGGTTTGGGCCTTTGTCAAAATGGCGACTGCCTCATCGCGCGTCAGGGCGTCGGTGATATAGCGATAGTCAACGATACCAGCGATCTGTTCGGGCGACATGTCGGCAACCAGTTGCCACACCGGCTTGCAGGCCTGTTTGGCGAGCAGATCCCAGATGGCATTGACGACAGCGCCAGTGGCCAGATGCATCGCGCCCTTGTCCGGGCCGATCCAGCGCAACTGGCTGTCGCTAGTCAGATGCCGCCAGTATTTGCCGGGATTTTCGAGGACCACGGAAAGCTCCGTGCCGACCACCAGATGGCGCATGGCTTCGACTGCGAGGCAGACAATCTCCGTGCCTCGCCCGATGGTGAAGGTCAGGCCGTGGCCTTCAAGGCCGGGCGCGTCAGTCTCTAAAATCACGTAGGCAGCAGAATAGTCCGGATCGGGATTCATGGCGTCCGAGCCCTCGAGGCTATGCGATGTCGGGAAGCGCAGGTCATGGACGCGCAGCGACGTAATCTTGGTCATGCTGTCATGCTTCTGGAATGTTTGCGCTGGACAAGGAGAATGTGATCGGCGGCGAGCACCGTTTCTCCGCGCTGGTTGATGACTTCACAACGTTCTGTCACGCGGCCCATGTCAGCACGCTTGGGATCATCGCTCTTGGCGGAAATGGTAACACGGGTCTTGATCGTGTCACCGATGTGAACGGGCCGGATAAAGCGAAGGCGGTCATAACCGTATGAAAAGGCAACGGGATTTATCAGCGTCGCGGTCAGACCGATGCCGATGGAAAATACCATAGTGCCATGGGCGATGCGCTGGCCGCCGGGCAACGTCTTGGCGAACTCTGCGTCCATGTGATGCGGGAAGAAATCGCCGGTGTGGCCGGCATGGACGACGAAATCGGTTTCGGTGATGGTGCGGCCTGTTGTGATGCGCTGGTCACCGATAAGGTAGTCTTCGTAGTGGATTGTCTGCTCGCTCATTCCGGGCGTCCTTCAAGCGGTGTGGCGGGCGCGGCGCTGGACGTATAGGCGGCTTCGACCAAGGCCATCGTACTCCATGCGTCTTCAACGGATGAGACGAGAACGGCGTCCTCTCCTGCGGCAAAGCGTTGGACATTGCAGAATTTACCAACGAAACCATCCGGAAACCATGAACCGGTGAGCGGAACCTGCACCCAGCCTGAACCGCCAGCGGGGTGTATCCAGAGCTCATCCGGCTCGCCCTTGGGATAGTCGAGATTGACACCGAGCTTCACATAGGCTGCGCCCTTGGTGCCGCAGATGCGGAACTCGCAGGCTTGGAATTTGCGCCCGAAGAAATGGTCGTGATTGATCGACAACGCACAGCGGACGCGGTCGCCATAATCGAGAATCGCGCTGGTGCGGGTCTGCGCCATCTCATGGTTTGGGTGGCCAATGGTCTTGGCGTGGATGCCTTTCGGATCGCCTAGTAGGCTGCGGATGAGGTCGAGGTAGTGGATCGAGTGCATCGCGATCTCGATGCGCGGCAGTCCCTTCAGGAACGGCCACAAGCCCCATGGCGTGGCAAGCACGAGTGATGCGTCAAAGTCCACCACTTCGCCAAGATGGCCCTTGTCGATGGCGTCCTGCAGTGCAAGCATCATCGGGGCGAAGCGCAGCTGGAAATTCACCGCTGCGGTGATGTTTTTCCCGCGCACGGTTTTGAGGATTTCACGCGCGTCAGCGATATCACCACCCATCGGCTTCTGGATCACCGCGACTGCGCCATCGGGCAGCGCGCGCAGCACTTCGGCATGGCGAGCGGGCGGGGTGGCGAGATCGAAGATGGCGTTTTTTACCGAGGCGGCTTCCGCGACCGTGCGGAATGCCTTCACGCCCCACTTGGCGGCGAGCGCCCCGGCTTTTGCATGGTCCGGATCGTAAAGACCTGCAACCGGAATGCCTGCCTTCTTCAGCGCCGGAAAATGCGCGTCGCTGACGATGGAACCTGCGCCAAAGGTAACCATCGGGCGCGGTTTGGCAGGTTTTGCCCAAGACTGTTTCAGGCTGGCGGGGTCGAACTCAATCATGATGGAAAACCTCGTCCATCATTGCCCACCACTCACCTTCCTTGCGGGTGTCGAGCGGCTTCTGACAGGGTATGCAGACAGCCCACCATTCGGCGTTCTTCGGGCTGGCTGCCATCTTGGCCATATCGGCGGCAAAATCGGTGCCGACATACTCCCAGTAGCCGAACAACAGGTTTTCCGGCTCTTTGAGAAAGATCGAATAGTTGGTGATGTTGCACTGCGAGATGAGGGCTTGGATTTCCGGCCAGACGGCGGCGTGCAGTCTTTTGTATTCGGCGATCTTGTCTGGCTGGAGCCCGATGACCATTCCCATGCGCTTGCCCTGCATCCGATCCTCCTCAGGCTGACGTGATGGTTCGGGTGAATTCGGCGACGGACCGGGCTTTCACGATGTCCCAATCCCAGGCGATGCCGATGCCGGGTTCGGATGGCGCCACTGCCATGCCATTCTCGACCGTCATGCCAGTCGTCGTGATATCGTCGAGCTGCGGGATGTATTCGACGTACTTGCCGTTCGGCACTGCGCAGGCGAGGCTGACGTGCAACTCCATCAGGAAATGCGGGCAGACCGGCATGTCGAACGCTTCGGCGGCATGGGCGACCTTCAGCCATGGCGTTATGCCGCCAATCCGGCCTGCATCGACCTGCACAATGTTGCAGGCACCCTTTTGCATGTATTCGCGGAAGTGGCGGATCGAGTAGAGGCTCTCACCCACGGCAATCGGGGTTGATGTCGAGCGGGACAGTCGGATGTGACCGTCCAGATCGTCGGCAGGCAGCGGCTCTTCGATCCATGCCAGATCAAGCTCGCGCAGCCGATCCGCGCGGCGGATGGCTTCATCGACGAGGAAGCCCTGGTTGCAATCGGTCATGATTTCGAAGCCGTCGCCAACAGCCTTGCGGACTGCTGTCAGGCGGGCGACATCTTCGGAGACGTGCGGGCGCCCGATCTTGATCTTGGAACCGCGAAAGCCGCTGGCTTTGGCCTGCAACGCATCCTCGACCAGCGCTTCGGTTTCGATGTGCAGCCAGCCGCCTTCCGTGGTGTAAAGCGGGCGACGGTCGGCTGCCCCGCCGGCGGCAATCCACAGCGGCAGGCCCTGCTTCCTGCACTTCAAATCCCATAGCGCGGTGTCGATGGCGGCGAGCGCGATTGAGGTGATCGCGCCGATGGTGGTGGCGTGGGTGTGGTATTCCAGATCGCGCCAGATGGCTTCAATGCGGTCGGCATCTTGTCCGATGAGGCGTGGGGCAAGATGGTCGGACAGGAGCCGCATGACGGACGAGCCGCCGGTGCCGATGGTGTAGGAGTAGCCCGTGCCATCCGCGCCGTCTGAATCGGTGATGGTGACAATCGGGGTCTCCTGGCTGATGAAACTCTGGATGGCATCTGTCCGCTTTACCTTTGGCGGCAGATTGACCATGCGCAGTTCCACTTTTTCAATGCGCGCCATGGCTCAGGCCTTTCTGTCCGAAAGCGACACGCCGGTGGCAGCGTCGAAAAGGTGGGCTTGACTGAGATCAAAGGTGACGCTGAGACTTTCGCCCGCTACGAGGGCGCGTGGATTGAGCATGCGCGAGACCCAATCGCGTCCTGCGAAATCGAAGAATACCAGCGTTTCATTGCCGAGCGGCTCGGTGATTGTGACGTTCAGATCGTGCTTGAACACATCGTCCGTGGTGCCGGAGCCGATGCCGTGGCCGGTAGGAAACAGATCGTCGGGACGAAGACCGAACGTGACTTTCTGGCCTGCCGCGACATTCGCCCTGAAGCGCTCCGGCAGCGGGATGGAGTCTCCGTTGGCAAAGGTGACTTTTCCCGCATCGATGGTCGCCTCGACAAGATTCATCGGTGGCGAGCCGATGAAGCCGGCGACAAAGCGGGTGGCCGGATGTTTGAACACCTGGTCTGGCGTACCGACCTGTTCTATGTAACCGTCACGCATGATGACGATGCGGTCTGCCAGCGTCATCGCTTCAACCTGATCGTGGGTTACATAGACGACCGTGGACTGCACCTTGGCGTGAAGCTTTTTGATTTCCGTGCGCATCTGTGTGCGCAGCTTGGCGTCGAGGTTGGACAGCGGTTCGTCGAAGAGGAACACTTCCGGATGGCGCACGATGGCGCGGCCCATGGCGACGCGCTGGCGCTGACCACCGGAGAGTTGGCTTGGGCGGCGGTCCATCAACTCGTCGAGCGACAGGATTTGTGCCGCCTCGTTGACACGGCGGTTGATCTCGTCTTGCGGACGCTTGGCAATCTTGAGTGAAAAGCCCATGTTCTCGCGCACAGTCATATGCGGATAGAGCGCGTAGGACTGGAACACCATCGAGATGTTGCGCTCGCGCGGGGGAAGGTCGTTGACTTTTCTGCCGCCGATCTGGATCGTGCCACCAGAGACATCTTCGAGACCTGCAATCATGCGAAGCGTGGTGGATTTGCCGCAGCCGGATGGGCCGACCAAAGCTACAAATTCGCGGTCTGCGATTTCAAGATCAATGCCGTGGACGACTTCGAGCTCGCCGTATTTTTTGACCAGCTGATGCAGGGAAACAGTTGCCATTGGATCAGCCTTTAACCGCGCCGGACGTCAGGCCGGACACGAGATGTTTTTGCACAAGGAAAGTGAGGGTAAGCGCCGGGACAATCATCACGACGGCAAGCGCGCACATGCCGCGCCAGTCGATGGTGAATTCCGATGTGTAGTCGAGAAGGCCGACAGGAAGCGTTTTTGAATTGACCGAGCGGGTCAGCTGCGAGGCGAGCGCAAATTCATTCCATGCGGTGAGAAAGGCGAAGATGCCGGCAGAGGCAATGCCGGGACCAGCAAGCGGGAATTCGACCTGCCAAAAGGCCTGCCAGCGGGTGCAGCCGTCAATTTGCGCCGCTTCGGCTAGATCCTTAGGCACCTGGCGAAAGAAGCCGTCGATAAGCCAGATCGTGAATGGCACATTGAGTGCGACATAGGCGAGGATGAGACCGAAGTGCGTGTCGATGATGCCGACACGGGCGAATATGATGAACAGCGGCAGCGACAGGGCAATGCCCGGCACGGTGCGGGTGAGCATAAAGCCCAGGAACAGGCCGGATTTGCCCTTGAAGCGAAAGCGGGCGAATGCG
>JANPEK010000096.1:0-12752 GCA_031422915.1 Phyllobacteriaceae bacterium
GCCGCCAACCCGCCGGACGACATCTACCGTGTGCCCGCTGGTTTGAAAGTCGGCGAATTTGCAAGGACTTCTTCACGCCTCATCGAAATGACCAGCGTCGAATGGCTGGCTGCGTGGGAGAAACGGCGGGCAAAGAATGCAGCTTTGCTTTCAGCGTAGAAAAGCGACTCCAGCACTGAATCTGATTGACGTTTACGTAAATCAAAACCAATCTAACCGATTGAAATCATTGATGCACAAAAAACCGTTTGTATTTTTTCAGGTTTGACCCTAGGGAATCCGCGAAAATTGCCGCATGGAAAACGGGTTTGATCTTGTCAAAATCCAAGCCGGATTTCAACGGATCAGTTCCTCGCGGTGTACGGCTTACTTGGTCCCAGGGAGATTTCAGGCCATGGCTCGCAATAAAATCGCACTCATCGGTTCCGGCATGATCGGCGGCACGCTCGCCCATATGGCTGGCCTGAAAGACCTCGGCGATATCATCCTATTCGACATTGCGGAGGGCATTCCGCAGGGCAAGTCGCTCGATCTGGCGCAGTCTTCGACCATCGACCGGTTCGACTCGCGCCTCATCGGCGTCAATGACTACAAGGGCATCGAAGGCGCGGATGTGTGCATCGTCACTGCTGGCGTGCCGCGCAAGCCGGGCATGAGCCGCGATGATCTTCTCGGGATCAATCTGAAAGTGATGGAGCAGGTCGGCGCGGGCATCAAGAAATATGCCCCCAAAGCCTTTGTCATCTGCATCACCAACCCGCTTGATGCGATGGTTTGGGCGCTGCAGAAATTCTCCGGCATGCCGAAGAACATGGTGGTCGGCATGGCGGGCGTCTTGGACTCGGCCAGGTTCAAATATTTCCTTTCGGAAGAGTTCAAGGTTTCCGTCGAAGACATTTCAGCGATGACGCTTGGCGGGCATGGCGATGACATGGTGCCGATGATCCGCTATTCAACGGTTGCGGGCGTGCCACTGCCGGACCTGATCAAGATGGGCTGGACCACCAAGGAAAAGCTCGACGCGATCGTTGAGCGCACCCGCAAGGGCGGCGGCGAGATCGTCGGGCTCCTCAAGACCGGCTCAGCCTATTACGCCCCGGCCTCCTCGGCCATCGCGATGGCCGAATCCTACCTCAAGGACAAGAAGCGCGTGCTCCCCTGCGCCGCCCATCTCAACGGCCAGTATGGCATCAAGGACATGTATGTCGGCGTGCCGGTGGTGATCGGCGCGGGCGGTGTCGAGCGTGTCATCGAGCTCGAATTCAACAAGGCCGAGCAGAAACTGTTCGAAAAGTCGATCGCCTCAGTCGCCAGCCTCTGCGAAGCCTGCATCACCATCGCGCCCAACCTCAAAAAGTAACCCGGAGCCACCCTGATGAACATTCACGAGTATCAGGCGAAAGCCGTGCTGAAAGAATTTGGCGTGCCGGTCTCAGTGGGCTATCCGGCGCTGACAGTGGACGAGGCAGTGGCGGGCGCGAAGCAACTGCCCGGACCGCTTTATGTGGTCAAAAGCCAGATCCATGCCGGCGGGCGCGGCAAGGGCAAGTTCAAGGAACTGCCGGCAGATGCCAAGGGCGGCGTGCGGTTGGCGTTTTCTCTGGATGAAGTCAAAGCCCACGCCACAGAAATGCTCGGCCAGACATTGGTGACGATCCAAACTGGCGCAGCAGGCAAACAGGTCAACCGGCTCTACATCGAAGACGGTGCGGACATTGACAAGGAATTCTACCTGTCGCTGCTGGTTGACCGCGAAAAGTCGCACGTTGCCTTTGTCGTTTCGACCGAAGGCGGCATGGACATCGAGAAGGTGGCGCATGACACGCCGGAGAAGATCCTCACTTTCGATGTCGATCCGGCTACCGGCTTCATGCCGCATCATGGCCGCACGATTGCCAAGGCGCTGAATCTTTCCGGCGATCAGGCCAAGCAGGCGGCGAAAATCGCCAGCCAGTTTTACAAGGCATTTGTCGACAAAGACATGGCGATGCTGGAAGTGAACCCGCTGATCCTGACCAAGGCGGGGAATATTCATTGCCTTGATGCGAAAGTGAATTTCGACTCGAACGCGCTCTACCGCCATCCGGAAATCGTGGCGCTGCGCGACGAGAGCGAAGAAGACGCCAAGGAGATCGAAGCCTCGAAATTCGACCTCGCCTACATCGCGCTCGACGGCACCATCGGCTGCATGGTCAACGGCGCGGGTCTTGCGATGGCAACGCTCGACATCATCAAGCTCTACGGCGAAGAGCCGGCAAACTTCCTCGATGTCGGCGGCGGCGCGTCGGAAGAAAAGGTGACGGCAGCGTTCAAGATCATCACCTCGGATCCGAAGGTCAAAGGCATCTTGGTCAACATCTTCGGCGGCATCATGAAATGCGACATCATCGCCAACGGCGTGATCGCGGCGGTAAAGACGGTGGGGTTGACCGTGCCGCTGGTGGTGCGGCTTGAGGGGACCAATGTCGAACTCGGCAAGCAGATCATTCGCGACAGCGGGCTGAATGTCATTCCGGCGGATGATCTGGATGATGCCGCGCAGAAGATTGTGAAGGCTGTGAGGGGCTGAAAAAGTGGCGACTGGCACACCAAGCTACCCGTTCGAGAATCCAGTCCATGCACTTTGGCTCACTGGGTTTGGTTTGGTTTATTGGTGGCTTGGTAGGAAGATTGGCCATGCAGCGGAAACCAAGGGATCGGGTATTTTTGACCCCTATGGACGGGCATTGTTCCTAAGCCCTCTCTTTTGGAAGGTTTATGGAGCCGCTGGAAAGTTTGGTCAGTGGATTGGACTGACTATTGCAGGATTCGGCGCGGTTGGCTTCGTCTTTTCGGTATTCAATTGGCTATTTTGACAGGAGAGGAGCAATCAATGTCTGATGGTTTTAGTGCAAACATTCGCGTGTTCCGGAAAATGTTGACCGTAGCACAGAAGATTGTGAAGGCGATCTGGGAATGACGCATTACCGCGCACCCTTGGCGCTGCCCCTCATCCGTCACTTCGTGACACCTTCTCCCCGTGAAGGCACGGGGAGAAGGGGAGTGTGCCACCGTTCGCGATTGTCCCCTTCTCCCCGCTTCTTGCGGGGAGAAGGTGCCCAACGGGCGGATGAGGGGCAGCGCCAATGCCGGAAGGTTGTCCAATGAAAACTAAAGTCACATTTTCCTTTGAAGACGCGCTCATTGCCGAAGTGTCCGAAGTAGTACGGCGCGAGCATGTTTCGGTGCGGTCAATCATTCGCGCGTTCTTGCGCGATCTCTCAAATTCAGCGCGCGAGCGCGACGCTAATGTAGCGTCCAAGAAATCCGAGCGGAGTCGCTAAGCCCCATGTCCATCCTCATCAATTCCCACACCAAGGTGATCTGCCAGGGCCTGACCGGCACGCAGGGCACTTTTCATACGCAGCAGGCGCAGGCCTATGGCACCAAGATGGTTGGCGGGGTAACGCCGGGCAAGGGCGGGCAGAACCATGCCGAGACCGGCCTGCCGGTGTTCGATACGGTGCTCGAGGCCAAGCAAAAGACCGGCGCGACGGCGACCGCCATCTACGTGCCGCCGCCGTTTGCAGCTGATGCGATTGCCGAGGCGATTTCGGCTGAGATGGAGCTGATCGTCTGTATCACCGAAGGCATTCCGGTGGCGGATATGGTCAAGGTCAAGAAGCAGCTGGCCGGTTCGAAGTCGCGTTTGATAGGGCCGAATTGCCCGGGCGTCCTCACCCCCAATGAATGCAAGATCGGCATCATGCCGGGCTCGATTTTCAAGAAGGGCAATGTCGGCATTCTCTCCCGTTCCGGCACGCTGACCTATGAGGCGGTATTCCAGACCACCAATGAGGGCCTTGGCCAGACCACGGCTGTCGGCATCGGCGGCGATCCGGTCAAGGGCACCGAGTTCATCGACATGCTGGAAATGTTTTTGGCTGATCCCGAAACCCATTCGATCATCATGATCGGTGAAATCGGCGGCTCGGCGGAAGAGGACGCAGCACAGTTCATCAAGGATGAGGCCAAGCGCGGGCGCTCCAAACCGATGGTCGGCTTTGTCGCCGGTCGCACCGCTCCTCCGGGCCGCCGCATGGGCCATGCCGGCGCAATCATCTCCGGCGGCAAAGGCGGCGCTGAAGACAAGATCGCGGCGATGGAAGCCGCAGGCATCCGCGTCTCGCCATCGCCTGCGCGGCTAGGCAAGACGCTGTCAGAACTTTTGAAAGCATAACAAATACGGGCGTTATCGACGCCCGACACAATCATTTCGGAACCGGAACAGTTCAAGGACACATCCGATGGCAAACGACCGCAGCGCCAGCAACGAACAGCTTGAGGGAACCTCCTTCCTCTATGGCGGCAATGCAGACTATATCGAAATGCTGCACGCCCGCTGGCAGGAGAACGCAACCTCCGTCCCCGCCGAATGGCAGACGTTTTTTGCTGGCCTCGCCGATGATCCCATCGACGTGAAAAGCAACGCCGCCGGCGCGTCCTGGGAAAAGGCGTCATGGCCCATTCAGGCCAACGGCGAGCTGGTCTCGGCGCTCGATGGCAATTGGCCGACGGAAGCCGTTGTCGTTGACAAGCTCAAGGCCAAGGCCGCCACGCAAGGCGTCGCCGCCCCCTCACAAGCAGACCTTACCCGTGCCGCACAGGATTCGGTCCGCGCGATCATGATGATCCGCGCTTTTCGCATGCGCGGGCATTTGCATGCCAATCTCGACCCGCTCGGCATCGCCGCCAAGATCGAAGACTACAACGAGTTGTCGCCATCCGCCTACGGTTTCACGGAAGGCGACCTCGACCGCAAGATTTTCATCGATAACGTTCTCGGCCTCGAATACGCGACAGTCCGCGAGATGGTGGCGATCCTTGAGCGCACCTATTGCTCGACGCTCGGCGTTGAATTCATGCACATGTCCAATCCTGAAGAAAAAGGCTGGATTCAGCAGCGCATCGAAGGGCCGGACAAGGCCATCGAATTCACGGCGTTGGGCAAGAAGGCGATCTTGCAAAAGCTGATCGAGGCGGAAGGTTTCGAGCAGTTCATCGACGTCAAATACAAGGGCACCAAGCGTTTCGGACTCGATGGCGGCGAGGCGCTTATCCCGGCGCTGGAGCAGATCGTCAAGCGCGGCGGCAATCTGGGCCTGAAGGAAATCATCCTCGGCATGGCCCATCGCGGCCGTCTCAATGTGCTCACCCAGTTCATGGGCAAGCCGCATCGCGCCGTGTTCCACGAATTCAAGGGCGGCTCCTATGCGCCGGAGGAAGTCGAAGGTTCGGGCGATGTGAAGTATCATCTCGGTGCATCATCCGACCGCGAGTTTGATGGCAACAAGGTGCATCTGTCGCTAACCGCCAATCCGTCGCATCTGGAAATCGTCAATCCCGTTGTCATGGGCAAGGCCCGCGCCAAGCAGGACCAGATGGCAACCGTCTGGGAAGGCGACATCATTCCCCTGCGCGAGCGCGTGAAAGTCATACCGCTGTTGCTGCATGGCGATGCGGCCTTTGCCGGTCAGGGCGTGGTGGCGGAAATCCTCGGCCTGTCCGGCCTTCGCGGCCACCGCGTTGGCGGCACCGTGCATTTCATTATCAACAACCAGATCGGCTTTACCACCAATCCGCGCTTCTCGCGCTCGTCACCCTATCCGTCCGATGTTGCCAAGATGATCGAAGCGCCGATTTTCCACTGCAACGGCGATGATCCGGAAGCTGTGGTGTTCGCCACCAAGATCGCCATTGAATACCGGATGAAGTTCCACAAGCCTGTGGTCATCGACATGTTCTGCTACCGCCGCTACGGCCACAATGAGGGCGATGAGCCGGCGTTCACCCAGCCGATCATGTACAAGAATATCCGCGCGCACAAAACCACCGTGCAGCTTTACGGTGCCAAACTCATTGCCGAAGGTGTCATCCCGGAAGCTGAATTCGAGCAGATGAAAGCCGATTGGCGTGCCAAGCTCGAGATCGAATATGAGGCCGGCCAGGCTTACAAGCCGAACAAGGCGGACTGGCTGGATGGCGTCTGGTCGGGCCTGCGCTCCGCCGATGCGGTTGATGATCCGCGCCGCGGCAAGACGGCTGTGCCGCTCAAGCAGCTCAAGGAAATCGGCAAGGTTTTGACGACGCTCCCTGCTGGCTTCAACGCGCACAAGACGGTGCAGCGGCTTCTGGAAACCCGCGCCAAAATGATGGAAAGCGGTGAAGGTCTGGATTGGGCGATGGGCGAGGCTCTGGCCTTCGGTTCGCTCTGCATCGACGGCCACAAAATCCGCCTGTCGGGCCAGGATGTCGAACGCGGCACGTTCTCGCAGCGCCATTCGGTGCTTTACGATCAGGACACCGAAGACCGCTATATTCCGCTCGCCGAATTGTCGCCCTCGCAGGCGCGGTTTGAAGTCATCAATTCGATGCTGTCTGAAGAGGCTGTGCTCGGCTTTGAGTATGGCTATTCGCTGGCGCGGCCAAACGCACTAACCCTTTGGGAAGCGCAGTTTGGCGATTTCGCCAATGGCGCGCAGGTGCTGTTTGACCAGTTCATCTCGTCAGGCGAGCGCAAGTGGCTGCGCATGTCCGGCCTCGTCTGCCTGTTGCCGCATGGCTATGAGGGCCAAGGGCCTGAGCATTCTTCGGCCCGTCTCGAACGCTTCCTGCAAATGTGCGCAGAAGACAATATGCAGGTGGCGAACGTAACCACGCCGGCAAATTATTTCCACATTCTTCGCCGCCAGATGCGGCGTGATTTCCGCAAGCCGCTGATCCTGATGACGCCAAAGTCGCTGCTGCGCCACAAGCGGGCGGTCTCGACGCTGGCCGAGCTTTCGGCTGAATCCACATTCCACAGGCTGTTGTGGGATGATGCGCAATATCTGAAGGACCAGCCCATCCAGCTGGTGAAGGATTCAAAAATCCGCCGCGTCGTCCTCTGCTCTGGCAAGGTCTATTTCGATCTTTACGAAGAGCGCGAAAAGCGCGGCGTCAACGACATCTATCTTCTGCGCGTCGAACAACTGTACCCGTTCCCCGCGAAGGCGCTGATCAACGAATTGTCGCGCTTCAAGAATGCCGAGATGGTCTGGTGTCAGGAAGAGCCGAAGAACATGGGCGCATGGGCGTTCATCGACCCGTATCTCGAATGGGTTCTCGCCCACATCGACGCCAAGCATCAACGCGTGCGCTACACCGGCCGCCCGGCGTCCGCTTCAACGGCCACCGGCCTCATGTCCAAACATCTGGCGCAGCTGCAGGCGCTGCTTGAAGATGCGCTGGGAAGCTGAGATGACAGTCGTTAAGCCTTGGCGCTGCCCCTCATCCGGCCCGTTGGGCCACCTTCTCCCCGTAAGATACGGGGAGAAGGACGATACTCGTATATGTTTGCGCTCCCCCTTCTCCCCGCCTCTTGCGGGGAGAAGGTGCCCCGATAGGGGCGGATGAGGGGCAGCACCAAGCCATGAAATTTATCTCCATCAAACAAACCGATCTGGAAAACAAAAATGGCCACTGAAATCCGCGTTCCGACCCTGGGCGAATCCGTCTCCGAGGCGACCATCGGCAAATGGCTCAAGAAGGCCGGTGACGCCGTCAAGGCTGATGAGGTGCTTTTGGAGCTGGAGACCGACAAGGTTTCCATCGAAGTGCCGTCGCCCGCCGCCGGTGTTCTGTCAGAAATCACCGTCAAGGAAGGCGACACGGTCGCTCCTGGCGGTCTGCTGGGCATGATCGCGGAAGGCGCTGCCGCTGCCGCCGCGCCAGCAAAAGCTGCGGCGCCTGCCGTTGCTGCAGCGCCAGCCGCTACAGCTGCTGCCGCAGTCCCGCCTGCGCCGTCTGCCGCCAAGATGATGGCTGACAGCGGTGTGAGCGTCGAAACCGGTTCGGGCAAGCGCGGTCAGGTTATGAAGGGCGACGTGATCGATGCGATTGCGAAAGGTCCGGCACCCGCTGCTGCCGTACCAATTGCTGCTCCCGCCATTCCGGCCGCACCGCGCGCCGCCTCTGCTGCTGACGACGCCTCGCGCGAAGAGCGCGTGCGGATGACCAAGCTGCGCCAGACCATCGCGCGCCGGTTGAAAGAATCGCAAAACAACGCCGCCACGCTCACGACGTTCAACGAAGCGGACATGAGCGCCGTGATGGATCTGCGCAACCGCTACAAGGACCTGTTTGAAAAGAAGCATGGCGTCAAGCTTGGCTTCATGGGCTTCTTCACCAAGGCGGTCACCTACGCGCTGAGGGAAATCCCCGCCGTCAATGCCGAGATCGACGGCACAGACATCATCTACAAGAACTATGCCCACATCGGCGTCGCCGTCGGCACAGACCGCGGCCTTGTCGTGCCGGTGGTGCGCAATGCCGACAAGATGACGATTGCCGAAGTCGAGAAAGACATCGGGCGTCTGGGCAAAATGGCGCGCGATGGCCAGTTGCAACTGTCCGACATGCAGGGCGGCACCTTCACCATCTCCAACGGCGGCGTCTACGGCTCGCTGATGGGCACCCCAATCCTCAACGCGCCACAGTCCGGCATCCTCGGCATGCACAAGATTCAGGAGCGTCCGGTTGTCGTTGCCGGGCAGATCGTCATCCGCCCGATGATGTATCTGGCGCTGACCTACGACCACCGCATCATCGACGGCAAGGAAGCGGTGACGTTCCTGGTGCGGGTCAAGGAGAGCCTGGAAAATCCGGAACGGCTGGTGCTGGATTTGTAAAATTGGCAACAGCCTTCCCCCTTGCGGGGAAGGTGGACGCGTAGCGGCCGGATGGGGGTGGTGGTGAAAATGCAAGCCCGCAAAACTGGCTCGGAAGCCCGTCCTGCACCATTGCATTTCCACCACCACCCCCATCCGTCGGCTCGCGCCGACACCTTCCCCGCAAGGGGGAAGGCTACGGCACCGGCAAGGTGGAAGGCTGAAGGAAGAACTCCATGACCCCATACCTCACAGAGTTACTCGGCTTTGGGTTAAGGCTGGCGCTGGTTCAAGCGAAGGCAAGCTGATGCGCAGGGCGAAAGCTGTCACCAAACAATCTCCCCCCTTGCGGGGGGTCCGCAGGACGGGCGAGACCAGCGGCTCGCCCTGGGCAAGTCGGCGAACGCCGGCAGAGGGGGGTTACTGGGCTGAGTCGCTTCTGGTTTGCCTCTCTGTTCTCGTCTCACTCCCCGCCTTCGCCGCCTGCCCGCAGGAACTTGCCATCTACGAAGACACCGCCGGCAACAGCCTGACCTTCGTCCCGCCGCACGCCACCCAAGCAGCCGAGCATGAATTCACCTTACGCATCGGGGCAAAGGAATTGCAGGGCATCGTGATGTGGTCAAAAGAACCGGACCGGCCCAACGGCATCGTCATGGACAGTTGCCCGGACGGCGATGTCACCGGTGAAGAGCTCAATGCCTGCACCGTCTGGCAAGGCGTGATCTACGGCCTCACCAAAGACGCCAACGCCCCGTTCATAGGCAAACGCGACACACCTCATGCCGAGGCCCTGCTTTTGCCCGACCTGTCGCGTTATGCGATGGAGCATGTTTACAAGACACCGCTTGCCGGTCCGCCGAAAGTGGACGATGTTTTCAGGATGAAGGCTTGTCAGGAATAATCAGCCTGTCCAGCACATGAAAGGTTCAAACCATGGCTTATGATGTTGTAATTATCGGCTCCGGTCCCGGCGGATATGTCTGCGCCATAAAGGCGGCGCAGCTTGGGCTTAGCGTCGCAGTGGTTGAGAAGAACCCGACGCTTGGCGGCACCTGCCTCAACATCGGCTGCATCCCGTCCAAGGCGCTGCTGCATGCGTCCGAAATGTTTGCCGAGGCGGGCCATTCGTTCGATGCGCTTGGTGTGGAGATTTCCAAGCCGAAGCTGAACCTCACGAAGATGATGGCGCACAAGGACGCGGTGGTGGACGCCAACGTCAAGGGTGTCGCCTTCCTGTTCAAGAAGAATAAGGTCGAGACGCTCACCGGCACCGGGTCGGTCATAGGTCAGGGGAAGGTCAAGGTCACGGCCAACGATGGCACCGAGACCATTGTCGAGACCAAGAACATCGTCATCGCCACCGGTTCGGATGTCGCGGGTATTCCCGGCGTTGAGGTGGTGTTTGACGAAAAGACCATTGTTTCCTCCACCGGCGCCATCGCGCTGGAGAAAGTGCCCGCCCATCTGGTCGTGGTCGGCGGCGGTGTCATCGGGCTGGAGCTTGGCTCGGTCTGGGCGCGGCTTGGTGCGAAGGTCACTGTCATTGAATATCTCGACAAGATTTTGGGGCCGATGGACGGCGATGTCTCCAAGCAGTTCCAGCGGATGCTGCAAAAGCAGGGCATGGAATTCATGATGAGCACCAAAGTCACCGGCGTCGCCAAGGCGAAGAAAGGCGCGACCGTCACCTATGAACCCGTCGCTGGCGGCGCGGCGGAGACCATTGACGCCGACATCGTGCTGGTCGCCACCGGGCGCAAGCCTTACACCGACGGCCTTGGTCTTGGCGAAGCGGGTGTTGTTCTTGATACCCGCGGTCGTGTTGAGGTGGACAACCACTGGCAGACCTCAGTGCCCGGCATCTACGCCATCGGTGATGTCATCAAGGGCCCGATGCTCGCCCACAAGGCCGAAGACGAAGGCGTTGCAGTCGCCGAAATCATGGCCGGTCAGCATGGCCATGTGAATTTCGATGTCATCCCCGCCGTTGTCTACACCTCGCCGGAGGTCGCGTCCGTCGGCAAGACCGAGGAAGAGCTGAAAGCTCTAGGCATTGCCTACAAGGCCGGCAAATTTCCCTTCACCGCCAACGGCCGCGCCCGCGCGATGCAGCACACGGATGGCTTTGTGAAAATCCTTGCTGACGCTGCAACGGACAAGGTGCTCGGCGTTCACATCCTTGGCCATGCAGCAGGCGAACTCATCCACGAATGCTGCGTCCTGATGGAATTTGGCGGCTCATCGGAGGATTTGGCGCGCACCTGCCATGCCCATCCCACGATGAGCGAAGCCGTGCGCGAGGCGGCGCTGGGCACGTTTGCCAAATCGATCCATATCTGAGGCAAGCGTCGCGATGCCGCATGGCGCTGTCTCTCTTGTCGGCGGATACTCAAAGGACAGGAGACGTCGCCATGAAGCCCCGCGAAATCGCCTTCAGCATCCCCGAAGGCTTTCTGCCGGGCGCGCAGTTTGGTGATGCTTATCAAGTAACTGTTGAAGGCCAGAACCTTGATCCGCTCGAAGCCGCGCGGCGTGCTATCTATGGCGCGCCGTCGTGGATCAACGCGCTGTTGCGGCTGCGCACCATTTCGGTCAAGCCGTTTGGTTTGAAGCCGGGCGCTAATCCCGCGCGCGAAAAGGCGACGCCGGACACCGTCGGAATCTTTCCCATACTCGACCGCAAGCCGGAGCGTCTGATCCTTGGCATGAATGACAAGCATCTCGATTTCCGGCTGTTGGTGGATGTGAAAGACCTGGGCGGCAATCGTCAATCGGTGACCGCCTCGACAATTGTGAGAACCCACAATGCACTCGGGCGGGTCTATCTTGCCATCGTCAAGCCGTTCCACCGGATCATTGTCCCGGCGATGATCGCCAAGACTGTCAAACCTTGAACATGCGCGCCGTGCGAAATTCGAACAGTTTTCGCGCAGGTTGCGTGTGACATTCGAGCGCTGTTGAGATCATGAAAAAGGCCGCCCTTGGGGGGCGGCCAGATGACAGGACGGAAAGGGGAAACCGTCCTGCTCGCGGGGGAGGACGCTTAAGGATTGGCCACCGGTGCGGCAGGTGCCGGTGCAGCAGGTTGGGCAGGTGCTTCCGGAACATCAACCTTTGGTGCCTCTGCTGGTGCCTCGACGTTGACATTCACAGTGTCTGATCCCGGCATTCTGCCGCCCGTCATGATGTATGCCGCGACGGCGGCCAGTATGAGTGCGGTGATTATTGCAGCTGCCCAACCACCGCCGGATGATGTCTGGATGATGGTTGGCTTGTCGTTGTTTCTGTCTGCCACGGTTGAACTCCTTCATGACTTTGATGAAAGAGCAACGCCTCTTCTGGCAAATGGTTCCGGAAATGCCTGTTTTTAGCGGCTTACGGCGCTTCAGCGGCCCTCGACTGTTACCAGATAACCCGCTTCACGGAATTTCTCGACAAGGCCTTGCTCTCCCGAAAGATGCAAAGCGCCAACCGCAATGAACGCGTTTCCGTTCGCCAGCATCTTCTCGGCGCGCTCGGCCATGACCTTGTTGCGGGCATTGATCATGGTTTCTTCAAAATCGCCATATTTTGCGCTGTCGTTCTCACCTTCGGGCGAAACGCTCTTGAGAAACGGCATGATCATGCCGACACGGCCTTGCGTGTAAAGAACAATCATTGTCTCCATAACATTCTCCATCTCGCTGCCGAGTTTCAACGTATCCACTAGTCCCTGAACGTGAAACTCGATTGGCAACGAGGCCATTGCGCTGATTTGCTCAACCATTGTCTCAAGCCCGTCAATCTCCTTGCCGGATGCCTTTGCATCTTCGGCAAGCTTGATATCAAGAAACGGCGCGCCGCCCTGTTTGCGCTTCAACTCACAGGCCGGCAGCGCCACAAGACCGGCAATCATCCACGGCTTCATCTTGTTAACGCTCATCAGCGGAATGCCGCGCGCGGCAAGCCCCTTTTCCA
Organism: Phyllobacteriaceae bacterium; assembly: GCA_031422915.1. Taxonomy (GTDB): domain Bacteria; phylum Pseudomonadota; class Alphaproteobacteria; order Rhizobiales; family Rhizobiaceae; genus JANMEX01. The sequence continues at coordinate 12,648 of JANPEK010000096.1, forward strand.
GCGCGTCGAGATCTTCAGGTTTTACCAGCGAAGACAGCGTTGTCGTATCGGTAAACATCATCAGTTCGGGCTTGGCCATCAGCGCGGCCGCAGCCTTTTTCTGAT
>JANPEK010000097.1:0-25490 GCA_031422915.1 Phyllobacteriaceae bacterium
GCTGCCCCTCATCTGGCCCGTTGGGCCACCTTCTCCCCGCAAGATGCGGGGAGAAGGGGACTATCTCCAACAGTGCGGCTTTCCCTTCTCCCCGTCACTTACGGGGAGAAGGTGCCCCGATAGGGGCGGATGAGGGGCAGCGCCAAGGGTCAATTGTGATCCCGCCTCAAGACCGCTACCCCGGCGTCGCAGGCGTTGGCGCAGGTGCAACCGCAGCGGCACCACTCTTGGCTTCCCACGCCTTGAACACATCCTTGAACACCTTGTCGCCCGCCAAGCCCTTTTCGAACGATAACAGCGCGCGGCGGCCGGAGCGGTAGGCGACGGGCACGTCAATCCAGTTCTGCCGCTGCAACAGCGTCATGTTGGTTTCAATCGCCGTCTTTTCGTCAGTCAGCGCAATCAGGAAGAACCCATCACCGAACGCTGCAGGCACGCCGACCAGCGGGCTGCCGGGGGCCTGTTCCGTATCCTTTAGCGCCATGCGCTGAACTGACTCAATCGCACCGCCGGCAAAGTCTGGCGGGGTCGAGAACAGCATTTCAATGATGTGACTGGCAGGCAGCGACTTGTCGCCGTTGCGCTTGATGGTCAGGCGCACCTTGATTTTCTTGTCGGGAATCGTGAGTTCGCCGCGGATTGCCGGTTCTTCCGGCTGATCAACGCCCGGAGAATCCATGACTTGCGACCAGACCACCGCGCCCTGGTCGGCAGTCCCGGCTTCGGTTCCGGTCTTCTCTTCGTAGAAAATCGCCTTCTGACCGATAGGCACAATCTCAACCGGTTTGGCGGGCTCGACCGGAGCGTCAGGAACTTCGCCGGATGGCGTTGTCGCGGCAGCAACAGTGGAACCCTCGCCGACATCCGCCGGCTTGGCTCCAGGTCCTGCGTCAATCTCCGAACCGTCTTCAGTCAGTCTTTGCGTGAATTTTGCTGTTGGCTCCGCCGCCGCTGTTTCGACAGGCTTGGCGGGCTCGACCACAGGGGTTTCGACTGCAGCGGCAGGTTTGGGCGTTTCTACCACTGGCTCGGGTGTGCTTGCCGGTGTCGTCGTTGTGACGGGCGGCATGCCGAGCAGTTCCTGAAGCCTGTCCTTATACAGATAACCGGCGTAGCCCGCGCCGCCGATCGCGAGAATGGCAAGCACAGCGTAAATCAACCCGTTGGAACCAGCACGTTTTGCCGGACGGGCCAAACTGTTGATGTCAGCGTTCGCATGCGGCAGATCGCTGCCACTGAGGCCCAGCACCGGGTCATGCGACGAGCCGACCAGCGGCTTGGGGGGGCTAAGCGTCTCAAGACGCTTCAAGGGTTCGACAACGGGCTTGGGCGCAACCGGCGCAGGACGGCTGGTTTCATTGTCAACCGAGTTCAAAAAGTCTTCCAGCGGATCGCGCTCAGCCTTTGGCGTGGCCGGGATTGGCATCGGCGGCGCGGGCATTGGAGGTGCCGGTGTAAACGGGGCAGGCATGGACGGCGCAGCTGGAGGTTGCGGCGCTGGTGCGGTAAACTGCGGTACAGGAGGCGGTGCATATTTGGCAACAGGCGGCGCGAACCGTGTCTCCACCGCCGCAATGGCATCATCCAGCAAACGGTATTGACGGGCAGACTGGTCCGCCGTTGGCGCAGGCGTTACCGCCGCCAGCTTGTCGGCAATCGCCTTTCTGGCACGCTCATAGACTTTCTGGCGCATGTCCGCAGTGTTGCGGGGGCCCAATCCCTCAATCGTTTTCGTCAGTACTGCTACGAAATCAGCCATGAATCAGCGCTGCCATTGTGGTGCTCCCGATCGCTCGGCGCACTGTTGATTTGCCGGAAGTTAATCTTGAAACGGGTCCGTAACAAGTATGGTGTCTTCACGCTCGGGACTTGTTGACAACATTGCCACCGGACAGCCGATCAGCTCTTCGATGTAGCGCACATATTTGATCGCCTGCGCAGGAAGTGCGGCCCATGAGCGTGCGCCAGCGGTCGTGTCCTTCCAGCCTTCAAGCGTCTCATAAACCGGCTCGACCCGCGCCTGTGCGCCCTGTCCGGCGGGCAGATAGTCAATCAATTCGCCGTCCAGTCTGTAACCGGTGCAGACCTTGATTTCGTCAAGGCCGTCAAGCACGTCGAGCTTGGTCAGCGCGATGCCATTGATGCCGTTGACCGCAACCGCCTGGCGCACCAGCACCGCGTCGAACCAGCCGCAGCGCCGCTTGCGCCCGGTGACCGTGCCGAATTCATGTCCCCGCGTACCGAGGAATTCGCCGACCTCATTCTGTTGCTCGGTTGGAAAGGGGCCTTCGCCAACGCGCGTGGTGTAGGCCTTGGTGATGCCCAGAACATAGCCAATAGCGCCCGGTCCCATGCCGGAACCAGCGGCAGCCTGACCGGCGACAACGTTGGACGATGTCACAAACGGGTAGGTGCCATGGTCAACATCAAGAAGCGTGCCTTGTGCGCCTTCAAACAGGATCCGGTCGCCTGCGCGGCGGCGCTGGTCGAGGATTGACCACACACGGTCCATATAGGGCAGGATTTTCCCGGCGACGCTGGTGAGCTCGGCCAGCAGCGTCTCCGGCTTGACTTCGTCCACGCCAAGCCCGCGCCGCAGCGGATTGTGATGCGCCAATACGCGGTCAATCTTGCCCGGCAGCGAAGCGGGATCGGCAAGGTCCATGACCTTGATCGAACGGCGACCGGCCTTGTCTTCGTAAGCGGGGCCAATGCCGCGGCCCGTGGTGCCGATTTTCGCACCGGCGCTCGCCTGTGATTCGCGCAAGCGGTCAAGTTCGCCATGGATCGACAAGATGAGCGGCGTGTTCTCGGCGATCTTCAGCACCGTCGGCGAAATCTTGACGCCCTGTGCGGCCAGTCTTGCGACTTCGGCCACAAACGCATGCGGATCGAACACCACGCCATTGCCGATGATCGACAATTTGCCGCGCACAACGCCGGAAGGCAGCAGCGACAGCTTGTAGCTGGTGCCGTCGATCACCAGCGTGTGACCGGCATTGTGCCCGCCCTGAAACCGCACCACCACATCGGCGCGCTCGGACAGCCAATCGACAATCTTGCCCTTGCCCTCGTCGCCCCACTGCGAGCCGACCACCACAACGTTTGCCATTCAGGGTCTCCTGATTTTCGGCGCATTCATGTTTGGGGAAGCAGGGAGTTTGGCCCTGTTCCCGCGGCTCTATACCGGCAGAATCGCAAGGATGCGAGGAAAAAACGCCCAGCTTACCCGTGAATATCCGGCTCTTTTGGCTGGAAAAGCCCGAGCACCAGCGTGCAGCCGCAAATGATTATGGCTGCGCCGGCAAATTGGAGGACACTGAGCCGCTCGCCAAGCAGCATCGTGCCGATGATCACAGCAACGACAGTGACCAGAAACTCGACGCTGATGGTCTTGGTTGCACCGATCTGCGTCACCAGCTTGAAGTAGAGAGTGTAGTTCAGCGCACTGATAATTGCCGCCAGCGCAAACAGCCAGCCAAGGTCCGCCATCGTGATTGCACGGGGGATTGGCACGAACGCCATCGCGGGCAGCGTCATCAAACCGCCGATGATGAACGAGGCGATTGTCACCTCCCATGCGCCTGCAGTGCCAAGATAGCGACTGACATGATTGGAGCCGTAGGCTGCAAAGAACGCTGCGAGCAGCGAACATCCGCAGCCGAAAAGAAAGGATGCACTTATCGGCTCTGCGGGAAATCCGACCAGCATTGTGATGCCGACAGCCCCAAGTCCAATGCCGGCAAGGCCGCGCGCCGAAATCCGCTCAAGCCCCCAGAGCTGGCTGATGACCATCGAAAACAACGGAATGGCGGCAACAAAAATCGACGACATCGCAGTTCCGATCAGCGGCGTGCCGATCGACATGAACACCAGCTGACCCGCGACCGTCGTTGCGCCCACAATCGCCAGATGGCCGAACCCGACGCTGAAATCGAGCGTCCGCCCGACGATCCTGGCTGCGCTGAGCAAAATGACCCCGGCCAAAATGCCGCGAAACGTCACCGCCGCTGCCCAGCCGAACGCCTCAACGACATGGAGCAAAATCATGAACGAAAAGCCCCAAGTCACCGCCAGGAACAGATAGGTCGCAAACTGGATGGGCTTCATGGGATGGGAAAACCTGATGACTTTGCACGCCGGGCGGCAATGAGGCACGCACTATAGAGTGTCCAAAGCCGAGTCAAAGGCGGGCAAGTCAAAGGTGGCCAAGTCAAAGGCAGGCAAGTCAAAGCGCGTCATGTCAAAGTTGGCATTTCAACGTGAAAGGTTTGTCGCCATTCGCACAGCTATGAAGCGCCCAGCAAAGCAGCTAACACTCAGTGATCTTGACTCAAAATCCCGCCCGCCTCGCCTACATCCTCCTTGTCCTGACCACCCTCTTCTGGGGCGGCAATTCTGTGGCCGGAAAGATGGCGGTCGGCGAGATTTCGCCGATGTTGCTGACCTTGGCGCGATGGGTGATCGCCGCATTGCTGCTTGCGCCGTTTGCCTTGACCGAACTTCGCAACGACTGGCCGGTCATCCGCAAGCATTGGCCGCTGCTCGTCTTCTATGGCGCAGTCGGCTTTACGCTGTTCAATGTGCTGCTCTATGCCGCCCTGACCAAAACCAGCGCCGTCAACGCCTCGATCATGCAGGCGGCTATCCCCGCCAGTGTCTACCTGTTGAACTTCGCCATCTTCCGCATCCGTGTCACGCGATGGCAGATCATTGGATTTCTGGTCACACTGGCCGGCGTGGCGGTCGTCTCCACCCACCGGCAGATCGCAAGGTTGGCAGCGCTTGATCTCAATGGCGGTGATGCAATGGTGCTCGCAGCCGTGGTCATTTACGCGCTGTACACAATTTGCCTGCGTTTCAAGCCGCTCATGGACTGGAAGAGCCTGATCACCATCCTCGCCGTCATCGCAGCACTTTCATCGCTGCCGTTCGTTTGGTGGGAATGGAAGAGCGGCGCGATGATCGTCCCCACCGGCACGGGCCTCTGGGTCGCACTTTATGCAGGCATCTTCCCGTCCATCGTCAGCCAGATTTTCTACATCAGGGGCGTCGAGCTGATCGGTGCCAACCGCGCCGGGATATTCACCAACCTCATTCCGATCTTCGGCACTGCGCTGGCTGTGCTGATACTTGCCGAGCCGTTGGAAGGGTTTCACCTTGTTGCGCTGCTGCTGGTGATTGCGGGGATATGGTTGGCGGAGCGGAAGGCGTGATAGGGCACCCGTCATTTGCTGCCTGACACCCCAAATCGCAACAGCTCATTCAAACGGATGACGCACCGTCCGGGATGCATTGCTTATGCTTTGAAGTCTGGCAGTGTGTCGTCAAGATCAAGACTGCCGAGAAAGTTCATCGTCACGCGAGGTAGATTGTCATGAGTGAAGACGACGAAAGGGCCGCGGTCCTTGCCGTGCTGGAAGCAGAAACCGACGCATGGTTACGCCGGGACATGGACGCCTTGGCCGGGCACTGGATCCACTCGCCACAGTCGCGTCGCCTGTCCACTGTCGCGCATCACGGAACCCATGTCCAAGTGGGGTGGGACGCAATCCATGCAGCTTTCGTCGCCATGGCCAAACAGTATCCGCAGACATTTGACGAAGCCCGCATTAGCCGCGAACAGATGAGCATCGTCGTCAATGGCGACATGGCTTGGGCCTCCTTCGATCAAATAGGCAAAAGGACCGGCGACGATTTCGAGCTTGCTGGCACGCAGCACGAGCTCAGGATTTTTCAACGCATTGACGGAGAATGGAAGATCAACTGCAACGTCATCTTGCAGCGCAAGATTGATCAGGAGACATGCGCCTTGATAGAAATCAGCACTGACAAAAAGGTGCTGTGGCTGAACGGCTATGCCCACGACCAGATTAATGATCACCCCTCACTGGTGATAAACGGTGGACGGTTACGGGTGCGCGACCGGGCGTTTGAGGCTGATCTCCAGGATGCTGTGGACTGGGCGAGTAAGCACCTCTACTGGAACTCGCCCCCTGCGGACGACGGGCATCGCGCACGTGCAGTGCTGCTTGGCGAAGACGACAAGGCATGCCCCTTGTTTTGCTGGGTATTTGTCGAGGACGGCAAGATTTTGGTGTCTCTGAACGATGATCAGCAAGTCAAACGGCGGGTTGCAGTAGCCCAAGGCCTCTATGGCCTGACGGCAGCGCAAACGCAGCTTGCGGAACTGCTTGCGCAAGGCCACGATCTTGCCGTTGCTGCAGAAAAACTCGGGGTAAGCATCAACACGCTGCGGACACACCTGCAACGCCTGTTTGACAAGACCGGAGCGCGCAGCCAATCCGGTGTGGTGAGCATATTGCTGAGCGCAGATGCGCCAACGGCAAGGTGAGGTTGAAGGTAACCAGCCGGCACGCATAAATCAGTGAGCGTTCACCGGGTGTGTCACGTTCAAACTCGACGTAATGATCTCCAGACTCAGATCCGACCCAGGGCATGACTGCTGTCGGCCTCGCCTGAATTTGGCAGGCGGATGTGAGGCATGAGGTGGAGCCCATTGGGGCTGGCAATTCAATCGCGCTGCGCTCTATGATGGATAGTATGTCGATATGGGATTGCAGATTGGATGTGCGACGATGAACGGCGCTGAAAGCCTTGTCCATACGCTTGTCGCAAACAGCATTGACGTGTGCTTTGCCAATCCCGGCACCAGCGAAATGCATTTCGTCGCCGCGCTTGATCGCATTCCCGGCATCCGCTGCATCCCCGGGATGCAGGAAAATGTCGTAACCGGCATGGCCGACGGCTATCACCGCATTGCGCGCACCCCCGCCGCCACGCTGCTGCATTGCGGGCCGGGCCTCGCCAACGGGTTGGCAAACCTGCACAATGCGCGGCGCGCGCACTCGGGTATTGTCAACATCGTTGGCGATCAGGCGACCTATCACAGCCAATACGACCCGCCGCTTGCCGCCGACACCGCTGCGCTCGCCCGCACGGTATCAAGTTGGGTGCGCACCAGCATGAGCGCGCAGAGTGTCGGACGGGACGCAAGCGTTGCCATTCAGGCGGCAAAGACCAGCCCCGGCCAGATCGCCACGCTTATTCTTCCTGCCGACACTGCCTGGACCGAAGGCGGCATTACAGGAGCCGCCCTGTCAACGCCGTCACCGGAACATGTTGACCAGCACACGATCATCGAAGTCGCCAAGACCCTGCGCAACGCCAGAAATGTCCTGCTGCTGCTCGGCGGACCCGCGCTGCGGGCGGAGGCGCAGGTCCATGTCGCGCGGATACAGGCAAAAACCGGCTGCCGCATCATGACTGAGTTGTTCAACGGCCTGCATCAGCGGGGGCGCGGACGGCTGCCCCTGTCGCGCGTCCCCTTCGCGCCAGCATCTGCGATAGCGGCGCTGGCCGATGTCGAGCATCTCATTCTTGTTGGTGCAAAAGCGCCCGTCGGTTTCTTCGCCTACCCCGGCGTGCCGAGCAAACACTATCCGGAGACCGCGCAAGTGCAGCTATTGGCGCGATTGGAACAGGACGCAGAAGCGGCGTTGCGGGCGTTGGCCGATGAGCTCGGATGCACGCCCTCAGTCGCAATTCCCGGCGGCGAACGGCCCGCTGCGCCAACCGGTTTGCCGACATCCCTCGGCTTCGGCCAGATGCTGGCGGCGGTCATGCCAGAGGACGCTATCATCGTCGATGAAGGCATTTCGTTTGCCCACGCCTTCTACGACGCCAGCCACAACGCGCCGCCGCATGACTGGATGAACGTCACCGGCGGCGCCATCGGCTACGGCCTGCCCACCGCCACCGGAGCAGCAGTCGCCGGCAAAGGCCGCCGCGTCATCTGCCCGCAGGCTGATGGTTCAGGCATGTACACGCTGCAAGCACTGTGGACACAGGCGCGAGAGAATCTGCCGGTGACCACGGTGATTTTGGCCAACCGCAAATACCAGATTCTCTTGGGCGAATACGCAAATGTTGGCGCAAATCCGGGTCAGACCGCAATGGACATGCTTGATCTCGGCAGGCCGGATTTGGACTGGGTGAAACTGGCAAATGGCATGGGCGTTGAGGCAGCGAAGGCGACGACGCTGGAGGAATGCGCGGAGCTTATGCGGGGGAGTTTCAAGCGGGACGGGCCGTTTTTGGTGGAGCTGGTGATTTGAGAGGCGAACAGCCTTCCCCCTTGCGAGGTCCTCCACTGGTCAGCCATTCGTCCCCAGGTCATAGACTGGTAACCTGTGTCGCTTGACATTTTGTAACTTATAACTCACAATTACATATGCTGATTTTCAAACAGTCGGCCACGTTTCGAAAGTGGCATGGCAAATTGCATGACGCCAAGGCAAAGGCCTTGATTGCGATGCGCTTGCAGCGTTTGGCAACTGGCAATGCGGGTGATGCCGCCTTTGTTGGAGAGGGTATCTGCGAGCTGCGGATCCACTATGGGCCCGGCTATCGGGTTTATTTTCAGCAACGCGGCGATATTCTGATTTTGCTTTTGTGCGGCGGCGACAAAAGCACGCAAGACAGGGATATCAGAGCTGCCAAGCTGATTGCCTCGCAGTGGGCGGACAACAATGAGGAATGAGTGCCATGACAGAGAAATTTTACGATTTCGATCCGGCAGACATGCTGGACACGGACGAGGCCATTGAAGTGTTCTTGACTGAAGCGATGCAAACCAGCGACGCAAAATTTATTGCGTCTGCGCTAGGCGTTGTGGCGCGGGCCAAAGGCATGAGCAATATCGCCAAGCAAACCGGACTTGCCCGCGAGCATCTCTACAAGTCTTTGAGTGAAAACGGAAATCCTACGCTGGAAACAACACTCGCCGTCATGAAGGCGATAGGCTTTCACTTCACTCCAAAGCAGGATTCGGCTGCCTGATCCCAGGCAGCCAAGCGCAACTCGCTTACGCTTCCGCCACGTCGAACTGCAGCCTCTTCGCCGACTGGAACTTCGGGTTCGCCCTGATGTCTTCCAGTGCTGCCTTAGGGAATGGCTTGTCGAGATACAGCAGCGCAATCGCGTCGCCGCCGGGGCGGTTTCGGCCGAGCTGGAAGTTGGCGATGTTGACGTCGTGCTTGCCGCACAAAGTGCCCAGAAGCCCGATGATGCCCGGCGCGTCGGCGTTTGTCGTGTAAAGCATGTGGCGGCCGACTTCGGCGTCGAGATTGATGCCCTTGATCTGGATGAAGCGCGGCTTGCCGTCGGAGAAGCAGGTGCCGGCAATCGTGCGGGTGCGGTGCTCGGTTTTCACCGTCAGCTTCATGTAGCCGTCGAACATGCCGGACTTGTCGCGCTTGATTTCCGACAGCATGATGCCGCGTTCTTTGGCCATGATCGGCGCAGAGACCATGTTGACGTCGGCAACTTGGGGCCGGATGAGGCCTGCAAGCGTCGCCGAAATCAGCGCCTTGGTGTTCATTGATGCAGTCGAGCCGTCGAACAGGATTTCGACCTCCTGGATCGGCTCGTCCGTGACCTGGCCGACGAACGCACCGAGGCATTCGGCCAGCCTGACGAAAGGCTTCAGGCGTGGCGCTTCTTCCGCAGATATGGAGGGCATGTTGATGGCGTTGGAAACCGCGCCCTTGACCAGATAGTCCGACATTTGCTCGGCCACCTGAAGCGCGACATTCTCCTGCGCCTCGGAGGTAGAGGCACCAAGGTGCGGCGTGCAGACGACATTGTCGAGCTTGAACAGTGGCGAGTCCGTTGCCGGTTCTGTCTCAAACACGTCGAGCCCCGCGCCCGCCACCTTGCCCGACTTCAGTGCTTCAAGAAGCGCGGTCTCGTCAATCAATCCGCCGCGCGCACAGTTGATGATTCGCACGCCGGTCTTCATCCGGGCAATGGCCTCAGAGTTGATGATGTTGCGGGTGCGGTCGGTCAGCGGCGTGTGCAGGGTGATGAAATCAGCGCGCTCGAACAGCTCTTCAAGCTCAACCTTTTCGACACCCAGATCGCCAGCCCGCTGTTCGGACAGGAACGGATCAAACGCCAGCACATGCATCTTGAGGCCGACGCCGCGCGAGGCGACAATCGAGCCGATGTTGCCGCAGCCGACAACGCCGAGCGTCTTGCCGGTGATCTCGACGCCCATGAAGCGGTTCTTCTCCCACTTGCCCGCGCGCGTCGAAGCATCTGCTTCGGGCAGTTGGCGCGCCACGGCGAACATCATCGCCACCGCATGTTCCGCCGTGGTGATCGAGTTGCCAAACGGCGTGTTCATGACAATGATGCCGCGCCGCGAGGCAGCCGGAATATCCACATTGTCAACACCGATGCCGGCGCGACCGATGACCTTGAGCTTGGTCGCCGCAGCGATCAGCTTCTCAGTCGCCTTCGTCGCCGAGCGGATTGCAAGACCGTCATACTGGCCGATGACTTCGAGGAGCTTGTCTTTGTCCTTGCCGAGATCAGGCAAATAATCGACCTCAACGCCACGGTCCTTGAAAATCTGCACGGCGGTTTTGGAAAGCTTGTCGGAAACGAGAACGCGGGGTGCCATTGTGTTTTCTCCGTTTGAATCCCTTGGGGATACTGGTCAATTTGTAATTCCCTTCTCCCCGCCGCTTGCGGGGAGAAGGTGCCCGAAGGGCGGATGAGGGGCAGCTCAAAGGCCGGGAGTAAGAGCAATCTTGACGCGCTGGAAATACTTGAACGTTGGAGCTGGCCCAGATCCGGCCCGGTGGGCCCCCCAGCGGGGCGTTGGCCGCCCCGCGCCAACGTTCTATTTTTGGCAGCGCTTCATATTTGCTCTTCCCTCCTTTTTTTGCGTTGCCCTTCATCCGCCCTGCGGGCACCTTCTCCCCGCAAGTGGCGGGGAGAAGGGGAGTCGTCAATTTATGCGGAAACCTTCAGCGCGGCCTTCTGCGTCTCGAACGCAAAGTCGAGCCAGCCTGTCAGCGCCTTGATGTCGGCAGTTTCAACCGTCGCGCCGCACCAGATGCGCAGGCCCGCTGGCGCATCGCGATAGGAGCCGATGTCGAACGCGACGCCTTCCTTTTCCATCTGCGCGGCGATGGCCTTGGCAAAGTCGGCTTGGGCGTCCTTGTCCAGCACCAGAATGTCCGGATCATTGATGACAAGGCACACAGACGTGTTCGAGCGCGTTGCCGGAAGTTTGGCGAGGTTCGCCAGCCATTTCGACTGGTCAACAAATCCGTTCAGCGCCGCAGCATTGGCATCAGCCCGTCCAATGAGGCCTTTGAGGCCGCCGACTGACTGCGCCCACTGCAACGCGTCGATATAATCTTCCACGCACAGCATCGACGGGGTGTTGATGGTCTCGCCGGAGAAAATGCCCTCGATCAGTCTGCCACCGGATGTCAGGCGGAAAATCTTCGGCAGCGGCCATGCAGGCTTGTAGGTTTCCAGCCGTTCCACCGCACGGGGAGACAGAATGATCACCCCATGCGCACCCTCGCCGCCCAGCACTTTCTGCCATGAGAAAGTCACGACATCGAGCTTGGCAAAATCGAGACTCTGCGCGAACGCCGCTGAGGTGGCGTCGCAGATGGTAAGGCCTTGGCGGTCGGCAGGAATGAAATTCGCGTCTGGCACGCGCACGCCGGATGTGGTGCCGTTCCAGGTGAAGACAACATCATTGGCGAAATTGATGGAGCCGAGATCCGGCAGTTCGCCATAGGGTGCGATGATTGCGCGGACATCGCGAAGCTTCAGCTGCTTGACCACATCGGTCACCCAGCCTTCGCCGAAGCTCTCCCATGCCACCATGTCCACACCGCGCGCGCCGAGCAGCGACCACATCGCCATTTCGACAGCGCCGGTGTCGGAGGCCGGCACAATACCGATGCGGTAATCTGCGGGGACTTGAAGCACTTCGCGGGTCAGGTCGATGGCCAGCTTCAGCTTGCTCTTGCCGATCTTGGCGCGGTGCGAGCGACCGAGCGGCGCGTCCTTGAGCACATCCAGCGACCAGTTGGGGCGCTTGGCACAGGGACCTGAGGAGAAATTGGGATTTGCGGGACGGTTGCCCGGCTTTGTGGCAGTCATTGCGGCTATCCTTCCAGATAGTGGCCCCTCGTTGGGGAGGGGTGGCCCGCGTCGGCTTTTATGGAAAGGCGATTTGCCCGTCAAGCGCCATTGTTCAGACGCGACATTTTATGCCCCGAAAACGAAAAAGGCGGGCACTTGGCCCGCCTTGGCGTGATAACAGGTTCCGGCATTACCAGATGGCGTAGCGCAGGCCTGCCTTGACTTGATGCGTCGAGAAGCCGTCATCTGAACCTTGGGTTCCCGTCGCGCCGAGCGCTGCCGTGGCCGGGTCAAACCCGAACATTGCGCCGCCATCAACGTGGGAGTAGCGGTAGCCGAGGTCGAACTTCAGGTTTTTGGTCAGATCATACGATGCGCCGGCCATGACTGCCCAAGCGAAGCGCCAGGACGATAGGCCCGGATGCGTTGCCGAGTAGCCGCAGGTGGCAATCGCCGCGCCAGCCGCGTCAAAGCATTCGGCAACATTGGACAGGTCGCCATATTTGACATTGACCACGCCAAGACCGCCGCCAAGGTAAGGCGTCACGCCGACGAAGGTGCCGAGATCAGCATAGACGTTGGCCATCGATTCCCAGGCGGTGAGGGTGGTAGTGTCCACGGAGCGGCAGCCTACAGCTGTCGGGAAGCCGATCGCGCACGGTGCCGGATCTGAGTCGGTGCCATAAACGCCGCGTTTCCAATAGCCGATGGTCGCATCAGCGCGCAGAAAGCTGTTGAACTGGTAACCGCCACCAACACTCCAGTCGCCGCCAGCCTGATAGTCGAAATTGTCATAGTCGGCAGCGCCATAGGCGTAGGTGACGGGAGGTCCTGCCGAAGCCACGCCATAGGTGCGGTATGAGCCGGTCGCAGTGGATGCGAAATCATAGGAAATGTCGCCACGGATATACCAGCCGGTCCCGATTTCAACTGGAACATACGGGTCTTCCTGCGGCGCGTTGATGATGTTGTCGAGATCGGCCGCAAGCGCGGAACCGCTCATCAGTGCTGCAAAGGTTAATATCGACAATAGTCTTGAGGCACGGCGCATGGGCTTACTCCAGTAAATGACCCGGGGGTGCCGCAACGCACTGCACCCGATGCGTCTGACTATTAACCATAAAGATTAAGTGGCGGTTAAGCATGCGGGCCAATTTGTGGCTTGCATTCACCCATAAAAAAACCGCCCGGCTTATGGCCGGGCGGTCTGCAGAACCTTGCGTCGGTTACTTGTAGACAGCTGGTTCCGGCTGATACTCGACAACCTGCGGTGCGGCAGCGCAGCGTGGGTTGGAGCCGCCGAACGAGTAGCGCAGGCCCGCGCGCACTTCGTGAACGTTGAAGCCGCGGTCCTGGCCGGGACCGTTGAAGTTTGCGTAGCTGAACATGTCACCGCCGCCGACGCGGGTATAACGATAGCCGCCGTCGAGTTCGATCTTGTCATTCACGCAGTAAGAAGCACCGGCCATAAGGGCGAACGCGCCACGCATCGACTTCCTGCCACCATGAACAGTGACGACAGTGCCATCGTCGTTAGCAAGATCAGCCCACTTGATGTGCGCAACGCCGATACCGGCACCGACATAGGGCGTAATGCCGTGATAAGTGCCAAGATCAGCGTAAGCGTTAGCGAGAACAACCCATGCATTCATGCTGGATGTGTCGGTAGACGCACAAGGCACTGGTGGGGCACCGCAGGTGCCTGTGGTCGAGCCGCGAAAGTTTGCCTTCATCCAATAGTCAGCCGTCAGATCAACACGGAAATGCTTGCTGACATTGTAGCCGATACCGCCGCCGAGCGACCAGGAATCATCAATCTCTGTCGTGGTGAATTCGCTCGTGCCGCCGCTGACGGCATAGAAAGAGCCGCGCATTTTGGCGCGGTGATAATCCACATCGCCGCGGATATACCAGCCGCCGGACGATTCGATCATCACCGGTGCAGGCTGTTCGATGACCATCGGCTGTTCGATAATGTCAGCCGCGCGCGCTGCGTTGGCCGATATGGCGACAGCAGTGCCGAATAGCAGGGAAAGTGCGAAATTCTTCATTGATCCAAAATTCTTCATTGATCCATGTCCTCAACGAAGGCAGCCGCATGATACACATACGCGCAGCCGTGTTACGTTCAGGACGGATAATGTCCGGTAAAGGTTAAGCAGCGTTTAACCCTGTTGATTCACCACGAATATTTTCAATTTTAGCGAAAATGGCGGACCGCCTTATGCGGCCGATTTCAGCGATCCGATCACCGAAACAATGTCATCCACCACCGACTCGACCAGAATGCTGTCATCGCCTTCCGCCATGACGCGGATCAGGGGCTCGGTGCCGGACGGGCGGATCACGACGCGGCCGCTCTTGCCAAGCCGGTCGCGCCCTTCGTCAATGGCGCTGATGACCTTTTTATCCTCAAGCGGCTTGCCGCCGGAGAAGCGCACATTCTTCAGGAACTGCGGCACCGCCTCAAATTTGGCGCACACCTCCGAGACCGGCTTGCCCGCCTTCTGGACACAGGTCAGCACTTGCAGCGCCGAGATCAAGCCATCGCCGGTGGTCGAGAAATCTGACAGCACGATATGGCCGGACTGCTCGCCGCCGACATTGAAACCATGCTCGCGCATGTGTTCGACAACGTAACGGTCACCAACCTTGGTGCGGATCAATTCAAGGCCCTTGCCGTCCAGAAACCGCTCCAGACCAAGGTTCGACATGATCGTCGCGACAATCCCCGGCGCGGTCAGCCGGCCCGTTGCCTGCCAGTCCTCGCCGATCACCGCCATCAACTGGTCGCCATCCACCACGCTGCCACGCTCATCAACAATCAGCACCCGGTCAGCATCGCCATCCAGTGCAATGCCGATATCGGCGCGCACTTCGTGGACCTTCTTTTGCAAGTTCAACGGATGCGTCGAGCCGCAATCCTCGTTGATGTTGGTGCCATTCGGCTCATCGCCAATCACGACAACATCGGCTCCAAGCTCCCACAACACGTTGGGGGCAACCTTGTAAGCCGCGCCATTGGCGCAATCGATGGCAATGCGTAAGCCCGACAGAGACATGTCGCGCGGCAGCGTGCGCTTGGCAAACTCGATGTAGCGGTCATGGATGCCGTCAATACGCTTGGCGCGGCCAAGATCGCCATTGTCAGCGAGCGTTTTTGACATATCCTGACCGATGAGCCGTTCAATCTGCAGCTCAAGCTCGTCTGACAGCTTGTAGCCATCCGGCCCGAAAAGCTTGATGCCATTGTCATGGTAGGCATTGTGGGACGCCGAAATCATCACGCCCACATCGGCGCGAAGCGAGCGGGTAAGCATGGCGACGGCGGGCGTCGGGATCGGCCCGAGCAGGAATACATCCATGCCCGCAGCGGTAAACCCGGCGACCAGCGCGTTTTCAATCATGTAACCGGAAAGCCGCGTGTCCTTGCCGATCACCACACGGTGTCGGTGATCGCCGTTGCGGAACGCGACGCCCACGGCCATCCCGACCTTCATCGCAATGTCCGGCGTCATGGGAAAGCGGTTCGCACGGCCACGTATGCCGTCAGTCCCGAAATATTTTCTTGTCATTGTTGTCCAAGCCCTGACTGAGCGCCCCGCCTACTTCTGACATATCTGCGGCTAGCACTGCATATCACAAACTGTAATCAATCATTAACATAAGAGAAAAAACTTTAAGACATCATTAACCGCCGCCGGTGCGTTGCGGCAGGATTGCACTCAACAGCAAAGAAAAACCCGCCAACCGGCGGGTTCTTCGTCAAAGTATCTGCAAGTCTCTTCAGCCCTGCGGCTGCGGCTCCATGCCCGGTTCCTCGCCCTTGCGGGGTTTCGACTTGCCTGTGCCGGCTTTCGGAACAGTCGTGCCACGCGACGGCGTGTCATCGCCCATATCGCGGCTCGGCTTCTGGCCGGAAATCAGCGCGGTGATCTCATCGCCAGACAGTGTTTCATATTCAAGCAGGCCGAGCGCAATCACCTCGAACTCCTTGCTGTATTTCTTGATCATCGTGCGGGCGGTCTTTTCGCCCTCTTCAATGAGCAACCGAACCTCGTCGTCGATCACTCTGGCGGTCTCGTCCGACATGTGGGTCGATTGCGTCACGGAATGACCAAGAAACACTTCCTGCTCATTTGACTTGTAGCGGACACGGCCAAGCTTTTCGCTCATGCCCCATTCCATCACCATGGCGCGGGCAAGATTGGTGGCCATTTGAATGTCGCCGGACGCACCCGTCGTCACTTTAGCCGGTCCGAACTTGAATATCTCAGCCTCGCGCCCGCCAAACAGCATGATCAGCTGCGCCAACGCCTTCTCACGCGAAAACGACACGCGATCATTGGTCGGCAGCGTCATCACCATGCCCAGCGTCCGGCCACGCGGAATGATCGTCGCCTTGTGGATCGGATCAATGACGTTTGGCATCATCATCGCAATCAGCGCATGGCCGGCTTCGTGGTAAGCGGTCTTCTTCTTCTCGTCATCGGTCATGGCGAGCGTGCGGCGCTCGGCACCCATCATGATCTTGTCTTTGGCGTCCTCAAACTCGAGCATCGTCACCAGCCGCTTGTTGCGGCGGGCGGCAAGCAGCGCCGATTCATTGACAAGATTGGCCAAGTCTGCGCCGGAGAAACCGGGCGTGCCGCGCGCAATTGTTTTCAAATCGACATTCGGGGCAGTCAGCACGTTCTTGACATGAACCTTGAGGATTTTCTCGCGGCCGACGATATCAGGGTTAGGGACAACCACCTGACGGTCAAACCGGCCCGGCCTCAACAACGCGGGGTCGAGCACATCCGGACGGTTGGTCGCGGCAATGATGATCACGCCTTCAGAGGCTTCAAACCCATCCATTTCGACCAGCAACTGGTTGAGCGTCTGCTCACGCTCATCATTGCCGCCGCCAAGACCGGCACCGCGATGGCGACCGACCGCGTCAATTTCGTCGATGAAGATGATGCAAGGTGCATTCTTCTTCGCCTGCTCAAACATGTCGCGCACGCGGCTGGCACCAACGCCGACAAACATTTCAACAAAGTCCGAGCCGGAAATCGTGAAGAACGGCACGCCAGCTTCGCCGGCGACAGCGCGGGCAATCAAAGTCTTGCCGGTGCCTGGAGGGCCGACAAGCAGCACGCCGCGCGGAATCTTGCCGCCCAGCCGCTGGAACTTGGCCGGTTCGCGCAGGAACTCGACGATTTCCTCAAGGTCAACCTTGGCTTCGTCAACACCGGCAACATCGGCAAACGTTACCTTGCCATGCGCTTCGGTCAGCAACTTGGCCTTGGACTTGCCAAACCCCATTGCGCCTCGGGCACCGCCCTGCATTTGGCGCATGAAGAAAATCCAGACGCCGAGGATGATGATCATCGGCAGCCAGGATACCAAGATGCCGATCAGCGAGGTCGAGCCATCTGTCAGCGGGCGGGCTGCGATAACGACATTCTTTTCCTCAAGCCGGCGCACAAGGTCCGGGTCGCCCGGCGAATAGGTGGCAAACGACGTGCCGTTGTCGAGATAGGTTCCGACTATCCGGTCACCTTGAATTTCGACCCTTTTGATCTTGCCAGCGTCCACATCATCGAGAAATTTGGAGTATTCGACGTCAGCCGAAACTGTCCGCTGTGAGGGGCTTTGAAACATGCTGAAGAGCGCGACCAGCAAGAGTGCAATGATCGCCCACAGCGCAAAATTACGGTAGTTCGGGTTCATGAATACTTCCAATCAGGGCGCAGCACGCAAAGCGCTGCTTCGTTCATAATGCAAGATAGGTGCGAACGCCGGACTTGCCAAGGCTTTGCGTGCGTCATGCGGCAATTCTCATCATCACGGTTTACAACGCCAGCGCAGGAAACGGCGGCGCAGCCGTGATCCTGGCAAGCGCGGCAGCCAGTTCAATGTCGAAAGACGGCACAAGGTCCGGCCAGGGGTTCAACAGCATCCGCAGCGCCAGACCCTGATTGACGGCGTCCGCCGCGCTCATCACGCTCGTTTCCGGCCGGTCAAACAACGGCTCACAAAGTTGCGCATGGCGCACAAGTGCCTTCGGCTGCGCCAGCTTCATTTCCGGCAGTGGCTGCATGGACACACGGTCCGTCGGCTTTCCCAGCAACCGGTAACGCCCCGCGAACGCTCTGGAATTGACCGAGCCGCGACGGCGCTCTTGAATCAGATAGACGCCGCGCGCCCGGATCTCCGCCAGCACGCCGCCCGCACCCAGCCGCTCAGCCTTGGTACCTTTGGCAGAAGAATGTGCAGCCGCCAAATCAAACAACACTTTTGCGTGAAGCGCGTCGGCAAGATACGGAGAACCGGCGGCAAACGACAGCAACGCGCGCAAGGCGATCAACTTTCCATCGATGGCAACATCTGCGAAAAAGCCGCGTTTGATGAACAACAGCCCCGGTCGGATAACCACGGCAGCAGCATGGAGCAATTGCGCCGCCTCCGCATCATCGGCAAGGCGCTTTGTTGACGCCTGATGCCGAGTATGATCGATCCCTGCGATCATTTCGACAGAAATTTCCGCCAGCCGGTGGCGCATGGCAATCCGCTCGTAGGCGATGTTGTTGTTGGACGGATCATCAATCCAGCCAATCGCCTCGGCGTTCAGCACATCGCGCAAGTCTTGCCGCGTGCGCCCAAGCAGCGGCCGTGCAAACCACACCCCGTCACCGCGCCCCGCGTCATCAAACACAAGCGAGGCCGGCGCAATTCCGGCCAGCCCCGGCCCGTCGCCGCGCCGTGCCCGCATCGCCACGGTTTCCCGCTGGTCGTCCAGCGTGTGCCCGGTCATGACAAGGTCTGCACCAATGTTTGATGCAGTTTCTGCAATCATCGCCCGCCGCACGTCACGCGCCGTCGCCTGAATGCCGGTCAGCGGCTTGGCACCATCCCAGCGGCGTATGATGTGTTGCACGCCAAGCCGTTCGCAAAGACTGGCGACCATCTTCGCTTCATCGGCAGACCCTGAGCGAAGGGCATGATCAATCGTGATGGCTGCCAGTTTCGGCGGGTTGGCAAGTGTCTTGATCTGTTTGACCGCCAGCATGAGCAGCGCGGTGGAGTCACTGCCGCCGGATACCGCGAGGAGCACATGGCGCTTGCCATTGAGCGGCAGAACAGCGTCCGTCATAAGCGGGGTCAGCACCCGGCCTTGGATTGTTCTTCAGAAACCCGCGTCAACAGCGCCTGGCCGGACTTCGGATACTTCTTCTGCACCTGCGCAAACGTCGCGCAAGCCACATCCTTGTTATCAAGCGCAACCAGCGCCACGCCAAGCTTGAACAGCATTTCCGGCGCTTTCTTCGACTTCGGGAAATCCTTTTGCGAGTTCAGAAAAATTTCGGCCGCATCGCGGGTCTTGCCCTGCGCAGCCAGCGATTCGCCGAGCCAATAGCGCGCATCGGCAGTTTGCGCGTCGGCAGGGAAAAGTTCGACATGCTGGCGAAACCCGGCTTCCGCATCCTTGTATTCGCCCGCCAGCACATGGTCATAGGCCACCCGGTAAACCTCGGCGGGGTCGCCTGATGCCGGAAGCGAGGCCGATTGCGGATCAGCCTCGATCACTTGCTCGATGCTGCCACCAATCGGGTTGCCGTTCTCATCAAACTTGATCGACCCGAGCGGTTTTTCGGGCGTGCCAACCTGAGGGTCCGTAGTGGCAACATCAGCAGGAGCATCAGGCGCCGGAGCGCCATTATCGTCGACCGCAGGTACCTCTGCCGGTGCGGCAGCGACATCATTGCCATTGTCGGCCGGCTTGGCCATGCCTTGCTTGGACTTTTCAAGCTCCTGGAAACGGAACTCATTGTCTTCCTGCATCTTCCGCATCTGCTCCTGCATTTGCAGGATTTGGAAGGTCAATTCCTCGACCTTGCCATTAAGCTGGCGGACGGTTTCCTGCATTTCGGCAGCGCTCTGGTCCTGCGCAAGCAGAATGGTGCGCCCCGAAGGCACATCAGCTTGCGGCACCAGCACAAAACTGTCTGCGTCAACCTCCACGCCGAATTGCGGCACGCGCGCGGCATTGTCCACCGCCTGCGCAGATTGCATGAATGCGGCGCTGCCGATCACAAACAGACCTGCGGCGATAAGGCTCTTAAATCGCATATGGCATTTCCTGTTGTCCCCGGCTGGCCCCCGCGGCTTCCGGAATGGCTGATTGCATAGCATGTGAGGTGAAAGTTCGGCCAAAGTTTGTTGCACCCCAAAAGAAAAAGCGGCCCGCAAAGGACCGCTTTCTCAAAATTCGCAGAGCTGTGTCAGGTTTAGCTTCCAGCGCCGCCGAGGGCAGTGACAGCGCGCCGATTCTGCGACCAGCAGGAAATGTCATCGCACACCGCAACGGGGCGTTCTTTGCCATACGAAATCGTCTTCACACGCTGGGCAGGCACACCTTGCGATGCCAGATAATCGCGGGTGGCAGCAGCGCGGCGGGCACCAAGCGCAATGTTGTATTCGCGTGTGCCGCGCTCGTCGGCATGGCCTTCGATGGTGATGGCATAATTGGGATACTGTTGCAGCCATTGTGCCTGACGGGCCAGCGTCGCCTGCGCATCAGCGCGAACCACGGATGAGTCCGTGTCAAAGAAAATCCGGTCACCGACATTGACGGTGAAGTCCTGTGTCGAGCCGGGCGTTCCAGCACCGGCACCGCCATTGAGGCCGAGGTCGCCGGCATTGTTTGGCAGCGTGTTTTTCTTGGACGCACAGCCGGTGACGGCCAACACTGCGACAAGCGCAAACATGATCGGGCTGCGGGTAAGTGTGGCAAAGCGGCTCATGCCGGGACTCCTTCGAATTTTATCGATTTCATTGGGTTTTGAATAACCACATCGGGGTTAACCCTCGCCCAACGAACACGGTTAAATTTTTCTTAAGGCTGCGAAATGGCCGGATCATACCGGCCATTGGAACGTGAATGCGGCCAAAAGGCGGCGTTTGAAGGGATTGGCTAATCGAGCAGCGGCGACCAAGCTGGGTCGGAAGCCGCGCCCGGTGTCGGAATTTGCTGCTCGTTGTATCCGGTCAGATCAATCGAAAACAGCGAAGGATTGCCGCCTGCCGCCGTCTTGTAAAAGCCCAGCACACGGCCATTGGGCGCCCAAGTCGGCCCCTCCATCAGGAAGCCGGTCGAAAGGATCCGCTCACCAGAGCCGTCCGTCTTCATCACGCCAATCGAGAATTGTCCGCCCGACTGTTTGGTAAACGCAATCAGATCGCCGCGCGGCGACCATACCGGCGTCGAGTAAGAACCGTCGCCGAACGAAATGCGGTTTGGCTCGGAGCCGCCCGCCGCCATCACATAAATCTGCTGCTTGCCGCCACGGTCAGACTCAAATGCGATCTGTGCGCCATCCGGCGAGTAGGACGCAGACGTGTCAATCGCCGACGAGTTGGTCAGACGCGTCACATTGCGGCTGCGCAAATCCATCGTGTAGAGATTGGCCGAGCCATTGTCCTGCAACAAGGATAGCACAACCTTCTGGCCATCCGGCGAGAAGCGCGGCGCAATGGTGATGCCGGGAAAATTGCCGACCTTCTCGCGCTGGCCGGTTTCCAGCTGCAACAGGTAAACCGATGGCACGTCGCCGTCGAAGGCCATGTAGGTGACTTCCTGCTTGTTCGGCGAAAAGCGCGGTGTCAGCACCAAATCCTTGCCCGACGTCAGCGTGCGCACATTCGCGCCATCCTGATCCATGATCGCCAGCTTCTTGATACGCTTGTCCTTGGCGCCAGACTCCGAGACGAACACGATGCGCGTGTCGAAATAGCCCTTTTCACCGGTCAATCGCTCATAGATCGCATCGGCAATCATGTGGGCAATGCGGCGCTGATTGGACGCGTCAGCGACCAGTTGCTGACCTTCAAGCTGCTCGCCCGCAAACGAGTCCCATAGCCGGAATTCCGCCTTCAGCTTGCCGCCTTCCTCGGAAACCCGGCCCGTCACCAGCGCCTGCGCGTTGATGACCTTCCAGTCCTCAAAGCGCGGCGCGACATCAGGATTGGATATCTTTTCGATGAACGCGCCCTTGTCTATCGGCGCAAACAGGCCGGAGCGCTTCAAATCCGCCGCAACAATCTGCGAAATCTGCGCCCCAAGTTCGCTTCCAGCGAGGAAGTCAGTGATCGCTATTGGCAGGGGCTCGACATTGCCCTTGTTGATGTTGATTTCGACAAGCGCATTGGCAGGCATTGTCAGTGTGCCGACGGCAGCGAGAGCCGTGAAGGCGGCCAAAGCCACATTTCTGATCAGTTTTTTCATCGGTCCGTGACCTCTTTCACAACGTCAATTCAGGGTTAGAACATTTCGCTTGGATCAAAGTTCACAATGACTTCCGACCATGCGTCATACTTGTCTGCTGGCAGATTGTAGGGTGCGCATTTCAGCACCGCCCGCCGCGCCGCTTCTGCCGCCGCGCGCTCGATGCCAGACGCCCCGCCACCTGCCACCACTTTCGGCTGGCCATCGACTTCGCCTGCCTGATTTAGCGACATCTTGATGGTGATCTTCAACGCGCCCGCGTCGTTGATCCCCGTCGGCGGGCTCCAGCATTTTTCGATCATGCCGCGCAGCGCGTCCATCTCGCTCACCGAAAGCTTCGAG
This sequence comes from Phyllobacteriaceae bacterium, assembly GCA_031422915.1. Classification (GTDB taxonomy): domain Bacteria; phylum Pseudomonadota; class Alphaproteobacteria; order Rhizobiales; family Rhizobiaceae; genus JANMEX01. The sequence continues at coordinate 22,595 of JANPEK010000097.1, forward strand.
CCGCCGGTCGCCTTCTTGCCGCCGAGCGATTCTTTCGACGCCGAACGCTTGGCACCGCCGCCGGTCGCCTTGTCCTTGTTGACCAGCGCCTTGGCAATTTGATCGTTCAGCTTCTTGTCGTCAGCCGCCTGCTGCGCTGCCGCCTTCTTGGCCTCGGCCACCTTCTTCGCCTTGGCCTCCGCCGCCTTGGCAGCTTTTGCTTCAGCGGCGGCCTCTGCTTTTGCCTCCTCCGCCGCTTGTGCCTTGGCTTCCGCCTCCGCCTGAGCCTTGGCCTCCGCTTTCGCATCAGCCTTGGCCTGAGCAGCGGCTTCAGCCTTCGCCTCTTCAGCAGCAGCCTGTTTTGCCGCTTCCTTGTCAGCCTTTTCCTTCGCAGCCTTCTCAGCCGCCTTCCTTTCCTGATCCGCAGCCTTGGTGTCAGCCTCGGCCTTCAACAAGGCCTCCGCCTCCAGCTTCGCCGCAGCTTCAGCAGCCGCCTCAGCTTTGGCGGCAGCCTCAGCTTTGGCAGCCGCTTTCTCTTCGGCAACCTTCGATTGCTCCGCCTTTGCCTCAGCAACCTTTGCCGCTTTGGCCTCAGCCGCCTTGGCCGCTTCGGCTTCCTTTGCAATCGCATCGGCAACAGGATCGGTCTTCGGCTCTTCCGGTTTCACCTCTTCAGGCTTCTTGACCGGCTTCGGCTGCGGCGCGGGCACATCGGCAGTCTCGACCGGCTTCGGCTTGTCAGCTGGCGTCGGCGGTGTCGGAAGATCCGCCTCGTTGTCGCCAGTGTTCTTGGCATCTGCCACGGTCTGCGGCTTCTTGGTCGGCACAGGCGCGGACTTCTCCGCCTTGGGCGCCGTCTTCACGCCCTCCTGAATCTGCGTCAGCTCTTCAATCGGCACGATGTCCACCGGAAACGATTCCGCGCTTCCGGCCTCGAATTTCCTGGCAGACGAAAGCGACACCAGCCCTAGCACCAGGACGATGATGTGCAGAATTGTCGATGTGGCAATCGGCCCTTTCATCAAGGTTCAGCCACCTTGCTCCGGCAGGCTGACCAAGCCGAGGTTCTTGAAGCCCGCAGTCGAAATCCGCGCCATCACCTTCATCACAGTGCCATAATCCGCCAACTTGTCGCCGCGCACAAAGATGCGCTCCTCATAGCCCTGCTTGGCGATTGCCTGCAGCTTGGGCACGATTTCCTCAAGGGAAATCGGCGTTTCCTGAATGAAGATTTCCCCGCTGGCATTGACCGAGACCGTGATCGGCTGCGTGTCGGTGTTGAGCGATTTCGCCTGCGTATCCGGCAGGTCAATCGGCACGCCAACGGTCATCAGCGGCGCGGCAATCATGAAAATGATCAAGAGCACCAGCATCACGTCGACCATCGGCGTCACGTTGATTTCGCTCATCACGCCGCCCGAGCCGCGCCCCCTGCGGCGGCGGCTGCGCTTGCCTGAATTGTTGGCAGATGACATGCCCATAAGAAAGTGTCTCCGCTTCAGCCCTGACGGGCGATCTTCTCGTCAATTTGCCGCGAAAGAATGGCGGAGAATTCATCGGCGAAACCTTCCAGCCGCGAGCCGATCTTGGCAGCGTCCGAATGCAGCTTGTTGTAAGCGATAACCGCCGGAATGGCGGCCACTAGACCGATGGCAGTAGCCAGCAACGCCTCGGCAATGCCCGGCGCGACGACAGAAAGATTGGTGTTCTTCGACGCAGCAATCGACATGAACGAGGTCATGATGCCGATGACGGTGCCAAACAGGCCGACAAACGGCCCCGCCGAGCCAATGGTCGCAAGCGACGTCAATCGCGCTTCAAGCGTTTCCATCTCGCGCGTCAGAGCCACATCCATCGACTTCTCGATGCGCATCTGCAACCCGATGGGCGAGCGCGCGCCGCGCTCAAAGCTCTTCTTCCATTCGCGCATGGCAGCGACGAAAATCGAGCCCATTCCGATCGTGTTTCGATCAGCAAGCGTGCGGTATAATTCTTCCAATGACTGGCCGGACCAGAACACCTGCTCAAACCGGTCCAGCGCCCGGCGCATGCGGGAAAACGCCAGGGTCTTCTCGATGACCAGCGCCCAGGTCCACACCGACGCGCCGATAAGGCCGATCATCACCAGTTTGACGATCCACCCGGCCTGTATAAACAATCCCCACAGCGACATGTCCACCGTCGGGGCGGCCAGTGCGATTTCTTCCATTGCCTGTATCCTCGAATCCAAACGCCCGGCTGTTTTGGCCGGGCGGTCCATGCGCGACTTGCGGATATTTTGGGCCCGGCCAACGCATAACCCCGCGATGGCGTGCTTCTTTCCGCTAAATTTGGTGAAAACAAGACGCGGGGTTTCCACGCCTGTCACCACAGCTTCATTCATGGCCGGTTATGGTTAAGGATGGGTTATGATCGGGGTGTTTCGGCACCGGGCCGGAAGGCTTGGCTCCACGCCTTGGGGAACCGTCTCGGCCTGCCAGCCCCGTTGACCAGCGCCGCCTCAACCTTGGCAGCCGACAGTTCCTGCCCGTCGCGCGAGATAACCTGCCCCATGACAATCCGCGCTCCGGAAATATCCAGCGTCCGCGTGTCAATGGTCAAAACATCGTCAATCCGGGCCGGAGATTTGAAGTCGATCTCCATCCGCCGCACAATCCAGGCCAGCCGCTCGCCATGCGCGCCGTCATCAAGCTCGGTATGATGCACGCCGGAGAGCCGCAGATAATCCGTCCGTCCGCGCTCGAAGAAGTGGAGATAGCGGGCATGATAGACAATGCCGGTGAAATCGGTGTCCTCGTAATAGACCCGCTGCAACAGCCGGTGGCCGAAATCCGTCAGCTCGCCCGCCAGCCCTTTACCAAGATCAGACATCGCCATTTCCCGCATCACGCAATTGGCCGTATATGCGCCATGTCCC
>JANPEK010000098.1:0-20252 GCA_031422915.1 Phyllobacteriaceae bacterium
CATGATCACGAGCAGCGGATAATAGGAACGCAGCCAGGCGGTCACCTCGTCCGGGAACAGTTCGCGGGTTTGCGGTCCGGCAACCCTGTACTTGCCGATTGCCTGCAACGCGTCATTGACCATCGCGGCTGACACGTTTGCTGGCACGGTCGCACGCGGCGGATCAAGTGTCACCCGCGCGTCGCCGGACAGATTCTGCAATGCAGCCTCAACCTTGCGTGCGCAGCCTGCGCAGGTCATTCCCGTGATTGTCATGCTGTTCATCAACGAAACTCCGCTCCCTATGCAATTCCAAATCCTCTCTGCCACAATGATCGCAAGATTGCAGATCAAATTCTCATGACCTCCTAGTGAAATCAAAAATGGAAAACGCCATGCGCTTTGCAGCCGCCGCACTTGCCCTAATGCTTCTGCCCTCCTGCCCATCCTTGGCCGCAACCGTGGAAACGGTGGCGTCAGGTCTGGAAAATCCGTGGGGGCTGGTCTTTCTCCCTGATGGATCAATGCTCGTGACCGAACGGCTGGGCCGTTTGCGTATCGTTCGCGATGGTGTGCTTTCAGCACCAATCGCCAATGTGCCTGACGTGGTTGCGCAAAAGCAGGGTGGCCTTCTTGATGTCGCGCTCCATCCGGACTTTGCCAAAAACAGGTTGATCTACCTCAGCTTTTCAGAGCCGCGCGATGGCGGGAATGGAACTTCGCTCGCCCGCGCGCGCCTTCCTGAAGATGGCAAAGCGCTTGAAAATGTCGAGATCATCTTTCGCCAAATGCCGGCAATCGATTCCACCGCCCATTTCGGTGGCCGCATTGCATTTGCTCCCGACGGAAACCTGTTCCTGACTCTTGGCGACCGCTATTCCGAACGGGACAGCGCGCAGGATCTTGGCACTCATCTTGGCAAGATCGTCAGACTGACAGCAGATGGGAAACCTGCCAGCAATAATCCGTTCATCGGCAAAGAGGGTGCATTGCCGGAGCTTTGGTCTTATGGACATCGAAACCCGCAGGGCGCTGCCATCGAACCTTCTACCGGCCTGTTGTGGACAGTTGAACACGGTGCCAGAGGCGGTGATGAAATCAACCGGCCGGAAGCCAGCAAAAACTACGGCTGGCCAGTAATCACCTATGGCCGCGACTATACAGGGTTCAAGATTGGTGAAGGCACGGCCAAGGACGGCATGGAACAGCCGTTGCATTATTGGGACCCGTCAATCGCCCCGTCGGGCTTGGCTTTCTACAACGGCAAGAAATATCCCGAATGGCAAGGCGATCTCCTCCTCGGTGCCCTTGCAGGCCAGAAGCTTGTGCGCCTCGATATCAAGGACGGCAAAGTTGTCGGCGAAGAGGCTATGCTCGAAGACCTCGGCGAGCGCATCCGCGATGTAAGGGTCGGGCCGGACGGCGAGGTCTACTTGCTGACCGACGACGCTGAGGGGCGTGTGTTGAAACTGTTTCGCTGAAACTGGGGGCCAAAATTCTCTCGGAATTTTTCGTCAGTTCAGTATGTCTCTGATCAGCCTTCCGGTGGACAACAGCCGCCACAACTGTCCGGTCATCGGGGCAACATGGCGCGCGTAATCCAGATCAACTGAGATGTTCGGAAGTTCAAAATGGTTCTTCTCGGTCGGTACCAGCAAGAAGATGTGATCACCGTCGAGCGCAATGCGCGCAACTCCTTCCGGCCAATTTTCGGTCAGCCAAAGAATGATCGTCGTCAGCGGACCATTGATCAGACGCGACGCCTCTGATGGACGGTCGGAGCGAAATTCATACGTTTCATCGATGCGCTTGTTGGCACAAGAGACATCGCTCAGCCTGTCTGATTTGCCGCCACGCCCGAACCGGTCAAACCACGTTGTTTTCTGCGATGCTATCAACAGGCCGTGGAACGGCGTTTTTGCCCGGCAATGGAAAATCACCCCTTCAAACGCCCGGGCTTCTGAATTCTTTCCGCTCTTGATCCAGAATATGACCTCGCCAAGTTCAAAATTCATCCCCTCATGCCGACCCGAAATGAGATCATCATGTTCAACCCGGTCGTGCACGACTAGAGATTCCGCAGGCAAATGCAGCATGAAATCCGGTGTGACCTTGTTGTCATAACGGACATTTTCGACAAACCCGCAAATCACCGGAACCAGCCGCGAGCGGGTATTTTGCTGCAACTTTTTCACCGGAATCCAGGCAAACTCCCACAATTTGGCGGCACCGAAGGCGGCCGCCCCCAAACCTATCCAGTATACAGTCCAAGGAAAATCATCAGCGTCTTGCCCGGGCAACAACAGGAAAGCAAAAAACACCACCGTGATCACATAAGGTATCAGCATCAGCGCGGCATTGCGCGATGCCCGGTTTTCGGTGCCGACACGTTCAGCATTGTAGGACGCGATTGCTGATTTGATCGCCGCCAAAGCATCCTTGCTTGGCATGAAATCCGGAACTGCCCCTGCCTCTGACATGTTTCCTCCATGCGCCCGGCATCAGATTAGCACAGGATTTAGCAGGAGCAATCAGGCCTACTTCATTGAGGTCTTGTCGCCAGCCACAGACAACGCGATTGGACTCGCTGCAATCCGTGCAGCCTGAGCGTTGACTTGGTCTAGAGTCACGGCATCGAGTTCTGCCAGATACACCTTCAAATCTGCAATTCCATACTCCTGCGCGGCCATGGAAACGGCAAAGCTGGCCATCTTGGGCGCGCTGTCAAATGCATTGAGAAACTGTGCTTTCGTCGAGCGTTTGGCGCTAAGAAACTCCTCTTCGGTGATCGGCTTGGTGGCAAGTTCAGCAATGATTTTCCGGATGGCAGCGATTGAGTCTTCAGTGTGATCAGCCTGCACAGCAGTCGAAACATAGAGCAGAGAATTGTTGCGACCTTTCTCGCCAGTGACTTGAGCACCAATTCCGTAAGACCAACCCTTCTCTTCGCGCAGAACGGTGTTCAAGCGGCTGTTGGCATCTCCGCCCAGCACCTGCACGGCAATGCCGAATGGTGTTGAGTCGGCGCTGCCTTCGTCAGGAGCCGGAAGCGCAACAACAATCGCCGCCTGCGTCGCACCATCTGCTTGGCTGTCGAGCCGGACGTCCTTGACCAGTGGTCGGGAATAGCCGTTGAACGACGGCGCGGTGCTTGCGGCAGTCCACTCCGCAAATGCATTATCGAGCGCCGCTGCCACACGCTCCGCAGCCATATCGGAGGCCACATGAAACACAGCCTGATCAGGCCGCATCAGGTTTGAAAACAACGTCTTGGCATCGCTGCTCTTCAGCGCCCGCATTGCCGAAACATCGGGTTCGCGCGCTTCTGGCGCTCCAGCCGGATACAGCGCTTCAATGAGCTTCCGCCCAGCCAGATAATCAGGATTCTTGCGCGAAGACTCGACGTAATTGACGGTCTGATCCACAGCCGCCGCCCATTCCTTGTCGTCAAAGCGCGGCTGCAAAACAACGTCGGCCAGCTGCGCAATTGCAGTATCAAACGCCTTGGCAGGGGCTGTAACAACGATCTGCGAATAATGGCTGTCTGCGCCGCCATAAATGGAAATGCCACTTTGGCGGAAACGAACACTGAGCTCTGAAAGCGGCAGATCGCCCGCGCCGCGCGAATCTACCGCCATGCCAAGCCGAGCCAGCCCGACAGGCGCATCAACTTTCCCACCCCTGACGGAAATCGCAATCCCCACCTGCGCCTTGTCCTCGATATGATAGGCGATCAGCGTTGCGCCACTCTTGAGTTTGCGTGTTTCGGTCGTCGGGAAAACCAGTGCCGCCGCGTCGGCTACCGCAATCTCTGGTATCACGACGTCCGGCCGCGCTGTCGTGGTAATGCCCGTCGCGGTGCCAGTGGAATTGGCGATGGCAGGCGGATATTGGGTGGTCCGGGCGCCGGGCTTGACGGCGGAAACCAGCGCTGTTGCATCGGCAAATCCGCGCAACGCAGCAGTGACTTCCGCTGCCGTCACGGTCTTCGACAGATCAACATCGTTGCGCCATTTGCGGGCGTCGCCCTCTCGCGCGCTCTCTGCCAATTGCATGGCAAATCCAAGCACGGAGGACGGAACCTGATCATAACCGGTTTCATAATCCGTGCGCACCACTTTCAGCGCATCTTCAGAAACGCCCTCGCTTCGCATTTGCTCCAGCACGGTTCGCAAAGAGGTCTCAAGCTTTTCTGAAGTGATACCCTGTGCCGCATTGGCCGCGACAGCAAATATGCCGCCCAACTGCCTGCTGTCCCAATAAACACCAACAGAGGATGCAACACCGTCTTGAACCACAAGCCGGTTCTCAAGCGACTTGGTGCCAACCGTCATTGCGGTAGCAAGCATGTCGTTGATCAAAGACTGTCTCGAAAGTGCAGCCGCTCCCGGCCACAGAAGTGTCACCACCGGCGTTGCAACAGCATCCACCGCCTCAAGCCTTTGCGCTTTAGCGGCAAGAGGCACAGGCGTAATCTCGGCAAGTCCAACCTCTTTCGGCACAAGCGCAAAAGTCTGGTCAATCAGCGACTTGGTCTTCTCAATATCAAAGCTGCCCGTCACAGTGACAATGGCATTGGACGGCACGTAATTGACCCGGTGAAATGCGACTACATCGTCGAGCTTGGCAGCATTCAGATCGGCAATCGACCCGATTGTCGCATGTGCATAGGGATGACCTGCCGGGTAAAGCACTGTCTGCGCTTGTTCACGTGCCGCGCCACCTGGCCGGTCAAGCACGTTCTGCCGCATTTCATTCAGAACAATCGCCCGCTGATTGTCGAGGTCCTCTTGGCTAACTGCGTTGGCGAGGTTTGCCATCCGGTCGGCATCCAGTCGCAGAAAGACCGGCAGCGCTTCTTTCGACCCGGTCATGTAATAGGTGGTGGTGTCTTCCTGCGTGAATGCATTGTTCTCGCCGCCGGCGCCTGAAATCACTTTGTCAAAATCCGGAACTGCTTTGGTGCCCTCAAACATCAGATGTTCAAACAGGTGGGCAAAGCCGCTGCGCCCCGGCGCTTCATTGGCTGAGCCGACCTTGTATTGCGTGACCAGCGCCACCGATTGCGCGGTCTTGGACGGTGCAAGCACAATAGTCAGCCCGTTGGCAAGCTGATACTGCGTGACATTCTGATCAATGAAGCCCTCGGCCAAAACCGGAAAGCTTAAAAATGAGATCACCACCAGCGCCGCAGCGCTGCGATAGGCGGTTGGTCGAAGCGGCGCATTGAACTTTGACATGACAGTCCCTGTGTTGCAGAGCGCCATGTGTGCGCCCACAAAGGTAAAAATGCGGCAAAGCCAGCACTTGATGTGCGCAGCGTCGTGAGTCAGCCCGACTGCCGATGCCCGACCGTGAGGTCAAACACCGTCGCTGCTGCAAATGCCTGCTCAGCAGATCAAGCGGCCCGCTTGGGCAAGGTCCAACGGGGGCGCGGGAAGTGGCAGGTGTAGCCGTTGGGATAGCGCTCAAGATAATCCTGATGCTCTGGCTCGGCCAGCCAGAACGGCCCGACAGGTGCCACTTCAGTAACGACCTTGCTAGGCCAAAGACCCGACGCATCGACATCAGCAATAGTGTCCAATGCGGTCTGACGTTGCGCCTCGTCCACATAGTATATTGCCGACCGGTAGGCGGTGCCGACGTCATTGCCCTGCCGGTTGCGCGTGGTGGGGTCGTGTATCTGGAAGAACAATTCCAAAAGCTCGCGGAAGCTGGTCTTGGCCGGATCAAATGTGATCTCGATAGCCTCGGCGTGCGTGCCATGATTTCGATAGGTCGCATTGGCCACATCGCCGCCCGAATAACCAACCCGCGTGGAAACCACGCCCGGCCGCCGCCGTATCAAATCCTGCATCCCCCAAAAACAGCCTCCGGCGAGTGTTGCGGTTTGTGTGGTCATGTTTGGCTCCTTTGGAAAGCTGATGTGTTTCGGATAACACCAATGTCGTGCGTGGCGCGGGCGGTGGCAAGGGTTGGACGGTCAACTGTTGGTGAAGACCAATGCCAAGTTTGACCGCTGTTGTGCCACCTCGCGATTGATGGGAAAGGTCTTCAATGCAATTATTCTCCACAGCATTCGTCCTCCTGCTCACCACCCTCAGCGCCCATGCCCAAAGCTGGCAGCCGGGCGAGCAGGTAAAATCTTACGCCGTCTCTGGCACCACGGGCCCGGAGTTATACGCATCAATTGGTGAGCGCGGTCCTCTCATCGGCAAAACCCGCACCATCGCCCTGACCAATTGGGAATTGAAGTGGCGACGCGATTATCAGCCTGACGGCAGCGCTTGCGTGCTGCGGTCGGCGATCCCGTTCCTGACAATCAGCTATTCACTACCCAAACCTGCCGCAAAGCTCACGGGCCCAGCAGCCGCGAATTGGAAGACTTTCAGCGACGGCATTGCAGCGCATGAAAAGATTCATGGACGGGACATCATCGCCATGGTCAATGAGATCATCGCAACAACTGTCGGCCTGCGCGTCGACAATGACCCCGACTGCAAGGCCATCCGGGTTCAAGTGTTACAGCGTGTGAAAGATGCCAATGAAATCTATAAAGCCAAAAGCCGCGCCTTTGACGGCATCGAAATGGCGGACGGCGGCAATGTTCACGGGCTAATTCTTGCGTTGGTCAACGGCCGTTAACACTCACCGTGTGATAGAAAATTCATGGTTGATTAACCATGATGTTAAGCAATTTGTAAGAAATCAGCGCGCACAATCATTTAGTCAACTTTGGTGCCTTCATGCGCAACTACAAAAGCCATGTCATCAGCACACCGGACGCAGAAATCGCCTGCGTCGATACCGGGGGCAATGGCATGCCTTTGGTTATGCTGCATGGTTCTGGCGCATCCAAGCATGTCTTCTGCCCGCAGTTTTCTGATCAATCCCTGAATGAATACCGGCTGATCGCCATAGATTTGCCCGGCCACGGCAATTCCAGCGACGCCGCTGACAGCGCCGCGTACAACCATCGCGGCCTCGCGCGGGCAGTTGGCTTGGTGCTCGACCAACTTGAAGTCGTGAATCCTGCTATCGCCGGCTGGGCGCTCGGCGGCAATATTGCAATCGAATTGGCAGCATCGGGGCGCAAGGTTCGTGGCCTCGCATTGATCAGCGCGCCACCGCTGCCACGCGGGCCGTTCGGTTTCTTCCGCGCTCACCAGCCCAAGTTCGACATGCTTTTGACCATGAAAGAAAGATTCACCGAGAATGATGCTGAGCGCTTTACCAGCCTGATCTTTGGCGACTGCCCGGACAGGCGCGGACTGGCATCCGTTCTTCGGGCCGATGGCCGCTGCCGCGCGCACCTCGCCAAGGCCATGTTCCACGGCGAGGGCATCGACCAACGGAGGTTTGTAGAGAACACGGACATTCCACTGTCCATCATCAACGGCCAGCACGACCCGTTGTTGAGGCTGAATTACTTCGATGACCTGAACTTACATTCGCTCTGGCGCGGCGAAAGCCAGACCATTGCAGATGCGGGACATGCCTGCTTTCTGGATCAGCCCCAAGCTTTTGCTGAACTGTTGACAGGGTTTCTATCTGACATCGGGCACGCCGCGCTGTCGTCGCGGACGTCTGCGACCGTAATCGCAGCGTAGGACTTCTCTACGACCGGACCGGACTTGGCTGGCCATCATGGTCCCGAAATATTTCTTTGAACCTTTTTTTGCGGGCCTGCGTCTCAGCACTATGGGGCGGATGAGCCGTTCCCCAAAAGTTTCAAAGGAGCAACGCACATGACCAAGTCTCAGAAATTCGCCACCGCCATCCTCGCCGCCGCCGTTCTCGTGACCGGCCTCGGGTCCATGAACCCCGCCAACGCCGGCGGCCTGTCACGCGAGGAGGCAGCCATTCTTGCAGGCGCTGGCGGATTTGTTTTGGGGGCGCTGGTCGCTGGCAGCCGTCATCAGCCACGCCGGGTCATCTACGTCGAAGACTCATGGGATAGCCACGTCTCCCGCTGCTTTGCCCGTTACCGCACCTACGATCCGTCCACAGACACTTTCGTCGGATACGACGGCTACGAGCACCGCTGCCGCATGTAGCCTCGCGCTTTGGCGGGAGGTTCACAGCGCCCCACTTGCCCTCGCCAAGAACGCCGGCGTCTCTGCTTGTCACAAGCTGAGGCGCCGGTTGGCGCTTGCAAGATCCCTGCTTAACCCGCGCTTTTCATGCCATTGCGACGCTCAGTCGCTTCAGCCATGGCTTCCCTGCCTGCAAGCCTGCGGCTCGTCTCACCCAGCAGGAATGCTGATATCTGATCTGATGGGATTGGACGCCCGAAGTGGAACCCCTGCATCTGGTTGCAGGCCATGGTGGAGAGGAACAGCGCTTGATCGGCCGTTTCCACGCCTTCGGCAGTGACACTGAGATTCAGGATTTTGCCCAGCCGCGCGATGGTTTCAAGTATGTCTCGCGCCGTTTTGTCCTTTTCGATCGATTTGATGAACGACTGGTCGATCTTCAATTTGTCGAATGGAAATTTCAACAGATAGGAGAGACTGGAATAGCCCGTGCCAAAATCATCCAGCGACGTCATCACGCCGAGCGCCTTCAGGTCGCCAAGCGCCGCCAGCGCCTCTTCCGTGTTGTCGACAAACAGGCCTTCCGTGATCTCAAGCTCCAGCCGGTGCGGCGCAAGGCCGGAGGCATAGAGAGCCTTGCGCGTTGAAGAGACGATCCTTCGGTTATGAAATTGCTGTGGAGACAAGTTCACTGATATCGTCATCTGCTCCGGCCATGTCGTTGCGGTCCGGCAAGCCTCTTCAAGAACCCAATCGCCGATTTCGCATATCAATCCGGTCTTTTCCGCCAACGGGATGAAATCGACTGGCGAAACTGTGCCGCGCGTCGGGTGGTTCCAGCGGATCAGCGCCTCAAAGCCAATCGTCGCATCGTCAATGGCTGAGACAAGCGGCTGAAAGTGCAGTTCAAACTGATTGTGCACCACCGCCGCACGCAGCTCCTGCTCAAGCATCCGGCGGTCGCGCACGATGTCGTCCATCTCGATCTCAAAGAAGCGGTAAGTGCCCCTGCCTTCTTCCTTGGCACGGTAAAGCGCAAGGTCCGCGTTGTTTAGAAGCGTCTGTGCTTCGCGCCCGTCGCGAGGCGCGAGCGCAATGCCGATGGACACACTGACATTGACCCGCTGGGATTCGATTTCATACGGGCGTTCGATTGAATCGATGATTTTCTCCGCCAACGCCGAAAGCGCCGGAATGGAAATTTCGTTGCGCAACAGAAGCGCAAATTCATCGCCGCCAAGCCGCGCCACAACGTCGTTTTCGCGCAGAGCCCGCTTCAGTCTGGTGCCGACTTCGACAAGAAGCTGATCACCAAAATTATGGCCCTTGGTGTCGTTGATCAGCTTGAACCCATCGAGATCGAGATAGAAAACCGAGAATTGCGAGCCGCTGGAAATGCGCCTGTTCTCAAAGCAGCGCTCAACGGCTTGCGAGAAATTTGCGCGGTTGACAAGGCCAGTCAGCGCATCATTGTGGGCAAGGAAAGCGATCCGCTGTTTGGCCTGTTTGTCGGCAGTGATGTCAGATGCAACGCCGCGGAAGCCCGCGAACTGTCCACTACGGTCCAGCAGCGGCTTGCCGCTGACAGCAAACCAGGCGTCGCCGTTTCTGTCGTGTGAAATGTGAAGCTCCAGACCAGCAAATGGTCTGCGCTCACCGGTGCGTTTGACAAAATCGCTGAAGCCTTTGCCGCAAATGCCTTTGCTGTTCAAAAGCGTCTCAATCGCGTAGCCGCCGAGGATGCCTTCGATGGTTTCAACTGCAATGCCGGTCGCTTGATGGAACCTCTGAACACCGCGCACCATAGCGCCGGAAGCGTTAGTCTCCCACAGCCAGTCGCTCGAGCTTTCTTCAAAATCCTTGAGCAACAGCCCGATAATTGAAGCCTGTTCTTCCACGCGCAATTCGGACAGTTTGCTGCTGGCAAACGTGTGCGAGACCGTCATCCCGGCGGTAAACAGACATGCTGCATAAATCAAAAGCAGCGCAGCGATTGATCCGTCGCTTGGGCCCGCGCTCAGCCACAGGGCAAGTGCAAACGTGCCGCCCATTGCGCCGAGGTAGCCGACCATTGCGCGCGGCACCATGTAAAGCGCGAAGCATCCGCCGCCCATCATGCCGCCGACAAAGCTGACCGTGACGAGCTTGGAGGCCAGATCGCCGCCCGGGTAGGATATGAGCGGCAGCGCGCCCCAGACAAAGCCGAGCATGGTTGAATTGAGGGTAACCTTCTTCAGCGTCGCGCTTGACACTCTGCCCGGAAACGGGTGCGAGCGGGAGCGACGCCATGAGTAAATGCCTGCAAACGCCAACGCAAAGATCATCGCAGCCCAGAAATAAGTGACCATCGCAAACGGCTTGGCCGAAAAGGCGACGCAGACAATCGCGGCGATGATAACATTGGCCGCCATCATAAGCGGCGTCACGCCGATCACGGCCTTCAGTTGATGCGCACGGAACTCGCCTGCATCCTTGGCCTCGCTACCGATTTCCAGCGATAACCGTTGTTTCAAAAAGGAAAAATATGCGCTCATGACGTCCCCACGTTCCGGTCGCGTCCGGGGCCCCTCCCGAAAACTTGCGCCAATTTACCCGTCAAACGCTAACCAGAAGTAATGCTATGGTTGCAATCTGAAGCGCATGGTTAAGGCTCGGTTACCAAAATTTGCAGTAACCCCTTCCCCTGCTAAAACCGGCGCGATAATGTTTCGCAATGGCACAAAACACCGCGCAAATGCCGCCGAGCTGGCAGAAAACCCCGTCCGGAAAACCCCGCGCCCGCGGGCTTGGACTTTTACTTCCTGGTGCGCCCGGTCCCTGCAATGCCATCACCGATGTCGAAGGCGTTGCCGTTGGCTATGCAACAATCATTGAGGGGCAAGGTCCGCTGGTTGTCGGCAAAGGCCCGGTGCGCACGGGCGTCACCGCCATCCTGCCGCGCCCGAAATCGGCCAGCCCTGCGCCGTGCTTTGCCGGTGTTTCGGTGCTCAATGGCAATGGCGAGATGACGGGCGTGTTGTGGATTGAAGAGAACGGCGAATTGCAGACGCCGATAACCATCACCAACACCCATTCCTGTGGTCTTGCCCGCGATGCGACGATCAAATGGATGGTTCAGAACGGCATTGGCCAGAACCAGGATTGGGGTCTGCCGGTTGCCGCCGAAACCTATGACGGCGAGCTGAATGACATGAACGGGTTCCACGTCAAGGACCATCACGTCTTCGCCGCGCTCGACAGCGCCGCCACCGGACCCATCGAACTGGGCAGTGTCGGCGGTGGCACCGGGATGATTTGTTATGACTACAAAGGCGGTTCCGGCAGCGCCTCAAGGCGGGTCGAAATCCGCTCGAATGCCGCCTCAAATGCGCGCGAAATCTGCACGGTTGGCGTTTTCGTCCAAGCCAATTTCGGCCTGCGTGAAGAGCTGACGATCCTCGGCAAAAACATCGGCCGCGACAATTTGGAGGGACGCCTGCGCAACAAACCCGCCGGCTCAATCATCGTCATCATCGCCACCGACGCACCCCTGATGCCGCACCAGCTGAAACGCCTCGCCCGCCGCGTGCCACTCGGCCTCGCCCGAACCGGCACCGTCGGCCACCACGGCTCAGGAGACCTCTTCCTCGCATTCTCCACCGCCAACGAAGCCGCCCTTTCCGGCAAATCCACAAAGCTGGACATAATCCCGCCAGAAGCCATCGACCCGCTGTTCACCGCAGTCGTGGAAGCGACGGAGGAGGCGGTGATTGATGCGATGGTGGCCAATGAGACGATGGTGGGGCGGGATGGGAATGTGTGTTTGGGCTTGTCTAGATTTGCACCAAGCCGATCGATCTCATAGAGACGCGCCATCATCGAAGCTTCAGCTGAAGCTCATTTCCTAACGTCTTCATGACGCTGACAAACTCCATTCGGTTAACGTTCAACAACCACTTTTGAGGATTGTCTAGTTCCTTTAAAACTCGATTGACAGCAGCCAAAACTCGAGAATTTTTTTCCTTTGACGTAAGTATCGGAATTATATTAGGGAATTATCCCTTTGAGACAAGTATAACCCTCACTTAACATTTTTCCTTCAAAAGTCAAATTCCTTTGGATTTGTTCGTGATAACGTTTAGGATTCGGCATGGCCGCAAGCGCAGCAAGACAGCAGATTCCTTTCAATCGCACGGTCCTTAAGTGGGCCCGCGAGCGCCGGAACATTCTGCCCGAAGTTGCGGCTAAGCGCGTCAACGTGCCCCTTGAAAAATTCACTGAGTGGGAAGCGCCGGGTGGGCTTAGTCCGACCGTGGTTCAAGCGCGCAAACTAGCTGAGCTTTATGAACTACCATTTTTGCATTTTTTCTCAAAAGACCTACCTAAGGTGTATGTTCCCAACCTTGTTCCAGACTTTAGGTTTCATAAGGTGCCGCCATCTAAGGACGAGATGCTGGCGCTGTCTGAGGTGCAACAATGGGCAGAAGAACAGCGTGTTAACGCGCTTGATCTGCTTGAAATAATCGGTGATGAAGTCATTAGATTTCCTGAAAATCTATACGCGGATTTGTCAGACGATTTCGAGGCCGCAGCTAGCAAGGCCCGTGAAGCGATATCATTCCCGATAGAAAAACAACTTTCTCTAAATTCAAAGCAGAAGGACGACCTTCCAAACATATTCCGTTATAAGTTGGAGGCTATTGGGGTGCTGGTTCTAAAGCAAAACGGCATTTCCAATCTCAGAACTCGCGGGATTTGCCTTTTTGCCGAGCCGTTGCCGGTTATCATATTTGGCGGGGAAGCGCCAAGTGCGCAGTCGTTTACACTTGCTCATGAGCTTGGCCATATCGTTCTAAAACGAAGCGCAATTAGTGGCGCGCCTCGGTTCGGCAAAGGTAGTGAGAACAAGCGTATTGAAAGTTGGTGCAATAAGTTTGCAGCCGCGTTTTTGATGCCTGAACGTTCAATTACGTCCCGCATCGCAAGGCCGGCCAGACCGATGGATTCGGTAGATGACGTTGTAATCAGTAAACTCGCCAAAGCCTACGGTGTGAGCCAACACGCTATGCTGATCAGGCTTATGAATCTCGCCTATGTGAAGCCTGAATACTATTGGTTCAAGAAGCGGCCAGAATTTATTGCGCAGGAGGAGGCGTTTATTCCGTTTGGTAGGCCGCCGTATTATGGCTCTCGGTTCCGATCTAGTAGGGGTGATTTTTACACTGGATTGGTCCTAGAGGCTTGGAATACGGGCAGAATTACAAACCATAATGCAGCGGAATTTATGGGGATCAAGAATCTCGAACACTTGGATGAAATTCGAACACGATATGGCAGGTAAGTGAGCAAATATTGCCTCGATACGTCTGGGTTTAGTAATCCTCTGGAGCTTATTCCAGAAGATATTCACGAGACGCTATGGGGTAAGGTAAAAGCGGTAATCCAAGATGGGAAAATTTGGTGCAATACAGAAATATTGGAAGAGATTCACCGCATAAATGGTGGGGTAGCTCAGTGTTTAAAGGACCACAGTCACCTGCTTAAGAAAGAGATCGGTGATGACGCTTGGCCTTGGCGAGATTACATAGATCACAACGAGCGGATGAAGGTCGAGCATACAGCCTACATTTCAGAGCATAACGGCAATCGAAAGATGACTGTCGGCCTAAACGACATATCGATTATCGCCTTCGCCAAGGCTTTAGGGCTGCCCCTGATTAGTATGGAATCCCCACCTGCTAGGGAGCCAAGCGCAATAAAAAAGCGAATACCAGAGGTCTGTAAACTTGAAGGCGTTGAGCACCTAACGTTTAACGATTTTCTTAGGTTGGAAGGGATAAAAAGCTGATGCTCACTCTGTCAAAAGCAATTGCCGAAGACCGCTTAGATGAATTTGTTCGCCAGCAGGAATCGGTTGGTGTCGCGCCAATCCCAGAAGCCGCCTTCTTATCGGCGGCTTCCAAGGTCATCAAAACTTCGCAACAATCAGATCGAACATCCCGTTCACCATCGTCCGGTGGTTCGACCGGAAAGTGAATTCCGCAAGATAGCGGTCCATATATTTTGCTGACACGTGAATGTGGGTTGACCGGACAGACGCCTTGAACAGTTTCCAGAAGCTCTCGACGTGGTTGGTCGAGTGGAACTGCTTTGTGTTCACGTCATAAGCGCGCCAGATTTTCTCCGAATGCGTCACGCGGCCATGCTTGTAACCATCATCGGTTAGTAAGCCATAGGACATGAGTTCGTCGGTCGAAACGACTGCACCCTTTTCAACGTTCCGAAGCACTACGCCGCGAAGCGTCTCTTTCTTGACGTTCGGGATGACTTCGGCGCGCATCTGTCCGCCATGCTCTTTCATGCCCATGACGATGGTCTTGCCAGCCGCGCCACGGCCACGCTTGCCAGCACGATGACCGCCGACATACGCCTCATCGAGTTCAACGTGACCCTGCATGAGATCGAATTCATCGACCGAACCGATAAGTTCACGGATTTTCATGCCCATGCGCCAAGCGGTCTTATACGTGACGCCAAGCGTCCGCTGGAGCTCCTTGCCGGATACGCCATGGCGTGTCGTGACAAACAGATAGATCGCATAGAACCATGATTGCAGCGGCGTGCGAGTGTCCGCGAAAACAGTTCCGGCGGTCGGGTAAACGTGATCGCCACAAGCGGCGCAAGCAAATGCGCGCCGGTCGCTCATGCGGTGAAAGCTGCTTTCAATGCCACATTTGCGGCACACATGACGCATACCGAAACGCACGTCCATGATGTGATTGAGGCAAGCCTCATCATCTGGAAAGCGCTTAAAGAAGTCGCGGACTGAAAACGTGGGTGAAGTGCTCTTGCTCATGAGCACTATCTATCAAGTAATTCATACTTGTGTCAAAGGGATAATTCCCAAACGAATTCTCTTCGCAGTATTATACAATCTACTTGCCTCTAACAAACAAATCTCGACGCGATCTTCATCTCCATATTGCTTACCTTTGTTCACGAAATCTACGATCTCTTTACAATATTGATCGCCCACACCCATGTTGTCCACACTTCTATGCAAGTTTCCCAATATCTCATTACTTACTCTAAAGCCAGTTCGATTCGCGTCTCTAACAAACTCAAGAGCCTCTGTAATTCTAGGAACCGGCATTTTCAATGAGATATCTGCAGATAACTCTTTAAATGCTGGGTGTTCTGTTATCTTGGGAGACAATGTCTTGTCATTGATTACATGCCATGCACTTTCAATATCTTTTGAACTGTTGGACTCCCGTGCAACAAATAAATACCGCTCCGCCTTAGCCCTCAACCGATTAATCTGCGGCAATTGCGGGTGAAAAGTCTTCCTATGATTAATCACTCTTTCCTTAATTTCCTCGAATCGCGGCATTGGCTGAGATCTAAATATCACAAATTGCTTGGTCATTCTCCCCAATGAATACTTAGTACCATCCATCGATTCAAACTTGTCCACAAACATTTCAATAACTTCAAGTAAACATTCGTTCATTGAATCAGTATCATATTTCAATATCGCCTGCATTTCTTCCAGAGAAACAGAACTCTCACGTAAAGCAAGAGCTGCAAGTAAATATCTGCTTCTATTCGTTGAAGCAAGGGAGTCCCATTCTCGCTGAAATACGTACTCTGGCGCGTCATCACCAGTATGCTCTTCAAATCGTTTCACTGCGAGAGTAAAATTGGGAACGGTACGGCGAAGAGCCATAACAGACTCAATTCCAAGCGGTCGGCGTTCGGTACACAGCAAAATTGAAACTCGTTCTTGTTCGTTTGGTTCGGGTACACTAAACTGATGCGAACAAAGATTAAGGAAAGCGCTGATCGCGGCAGTATCTCGAAGCCCCGGAACTTCAATTGAATTTCGTAGTGCGTGAGTAGGGGCGTTCCGCAACGTATACAGAACCTTAGATGGTACCTTAGCTCGTGCGACAATTGTAAAAACTGTTTCGAGCCCCCCATCTGTACCAGCCGTTGTCAATGTGTCGATGTCATCAATCACAAGAAAAATAGATAGGACATCAAATAGACTCTCAAGCAATTTCACCAGTTCATCTTCAGACTTAAATTCAATATCTTCATCCGTATACCAACCAGAGCAGATCAGTATTGCTCGATATAGTGAATTTGCATCAACGAAATCAGTACCAAGAAATCTCTTCGATTTTCCATCATAAACGTTAAGTTCACTCTTCTTCGCGGAAATGAAAATTACAACGTTAAAACATCTTTGATTGAGTTTTGATATTACAAGATTTTCTTCAGAGACGTGTCTAGCGACCTCATATGCGATTGTAGTTTTTCCTGAACCACCTCGACCATACAGAAATGCCCTTGGCTGCCTATCATTGTGCAACCAGTCAAAAATTGTTTCCATTATCTCGAATCTACTTACAAATCTTGGCAGTGTTGCTGGGCTTGGAGGTATACTAGACTCAATAATGTTATCGTCGATTTTGTCGTCGCGCACTTGTTGGCGACAAAAAAGAACAGGTATTTTCTTTGAATCCGCTTCTTTCCTTTCGTAACCATCCCTTACGTACCATTTAAATTGACTTTTTGATCTATATTTGGCAGGCACTTCATACTGAGACTTTGGATAAACAACAATGCATGGGCATTCAATATCTCCATCAGAAAGTTTTCTGTATTCTGATTGCGAGCAATTTATCAATTTGTCTTTAACAGCATTTAAGAACCGATCAGAGTTTGGATTGCTAGAAGATTTTCGAAAAGTCTTGTCTTCATCTACAACGTTAAATATAATTAAGCCTCCCATGTTATTTGCAAAAGCACAAATTAGTTTACATAGACTATCAAAATACTCATCATTAAGTGCCGTCGGCCAAGATTCTTTGAAATCCCAAATTTCACCTTCATGCTCGATAAACTTGTGTTTACCAATTAAAATCGCAGAAAATATTTCTTTGTCACTTAACTCGACGCGACCTCTCCTTAGCTGAATACGAAGTTTATCGAAAAATTCCTGTATCTCAGTCATTTATCTTACTCGATTTTCAGGTTTACCGCCGAAACTTAGTGAGAAGTGATAATCCTCGTGACTTGACACCCAGGCATGTCGCTCGCAAGTTTTGGGGCTAGGTTTCCGTTTTGACTCGTCAAATTTAACTCTTTGGAGACTGGGAATAAGGTCCATTACCATATACTTACAACTTTGAATCCGATGACGATAGGTTTTAGACGATAGTATGTTCGGTTTGCGCAAACCAGAGTCTAAAATTGATTCATTTGTGTGTCGTTCTGAATTGACGACAAACTAGCCCCCCCTTCAACACTCGCCCCCACCCACCACATCAAACCCCGAAGCCTCTGCGACACAACTATTCGGAAATGTCCGGAACAAGCCGCCCTGCCGTGCACAAACCGGGGCGTTGATCGTCGGACAGGCTGTGCCGCCGGGTTCGGGGTATGGGTCCGGTCTTGGCGGGCGGGGGGAACGGCGGCACTCTCCGTCGTAAAGGATGCTAAAGTTGCGTCGTTCGGCTTCGCAGTCGTTGGAAAATGTCTGCCGCTCGCCGAAGCGTTCGGCGCAGACCGGGGCGTAGATGCGCGGGCAGATGTCGGGGCGCGGCGGGCGCGGGCGTGGCGGCGGGTTGCCTTCATCGACGGTGACCGTGCAGGCGGTCAGGCCGATTGCCAACAGTCCGATGACGCCAAGGATAACTGTGCCGGTTTTCATGCGAGACTCCCGTTCCGCCCCTGCCCGTATGCGTTGAACATAGCCGGATCATCACAATGCGCAAGTGACGGCGTCAAGCGCTGATGCTTATCAGGGTCGTGCGAAAGTTGGCACGTGGTCCAAGCCCGCCTTACCGGTCATGCCACTTGCGCGGCTTCTAGGTATTGGGCTGCGTCGGATCGACAATTTCGCTGCAGACACTGTCGTAAAGCAGACGAAAACCACTCGGCTTGCCCTCGAAAACACTCGAGAAGGTCCGCCGTACGCCATTGCGCTCGCCGCACACCGAGCGGTATTCGCCGGAGCAGACTTCCGGTCTTGGCGGGCGCGGCACCCGTGGCTCGATGCGGCACCGGCCGTCGTAGACCACGCGGTAGCCGCGTGTCTCAGCGATGCAATCATTGGGGAACGTCTCGAAACTGCCTCCACGTGTCGCACAGACCGGAGCGTAGATGCGCGGGCAGATGTCGGGGCGCGGCGGGCGCGGACGTTGCGGCGGGTTGCCTTCATCGACGGTAACCGTGCAGGCGGTGAGGCCGATGGCCAACACCCCGATGGTGCCATACTGGTGACATGTTTTCCAATCATTTTGCCGAAGATGTGATTGTCTGGCCTGATTGGCAAGTTGACAACCAAACAATGGATGGTAGTGGAAATACATGCAAAGGATCGGTCTCCTCGTCAAAACCAAGCTGCTGCTGCTCGTGCGGTTGGCAATTGTTTTGTCGTTGACCGGCTATTCCTTTTCGCAAATCAATGTCTCGATGCATGGCAGCGCTGTGCCCTCTCTGGCAGCCGTTGCCGCAAGTATTGACGCTGTTGACCATTCCATGCACAGCATGGATATGGCGGACCACCACCAAACAGGCGGGAGTTCGGACTTGGCCAATGGCACAGATAGCCAAGATTGCTGCAAGAATTTCTGCTCCAATGCGGCACTGGTGGATTTCTGCCCTGCTTTTGGCGTCGTCCGCATAACTTCGCTGCGTTTTGCGCATTTTGATGAGCTTTTGCCAAACGGTATGCTCGCCCCAATTCATACTCCCCCTAGCGCTTGATTTTGTGATTTGAGGCCACTGGTGTGGCTTTCAATTGGCACCGCCTGTGGCCTTTCGCGCCGTAGGCAAGTTCAACTTCACAAATTTGGGCATCCTCATGACACGAATACTTTCGGTGGCGTTATTGCCGCTCTTACTGGGCGGTTGCGCGACGACTTCACCGCCAGAAGTGTTGGCATTCCGCAGTCCATTGGACGTGACCAACAGCGTCCGCAAGCTTCATCACCATAGTGTGATCAGCAATTACAACCACCGCGATCCCGTGGACCCAAAGCCTTGGAGGCAGCTCAATGATGATCGCGCGCCCCAAGCGGAGGAAAGTGCTCCATCCGAAGTGGAGACGCCATCATGACCGGAGGACTGTCTCGGGCGACCATCCTTTTGGCATCTTTGGCCTTGGGAGGATGTGCGACCACACAGGATGGGGGTGAATACGCGGCCGTCGGCGCAGGATTCTCAACTGTGTCTGCAAAAACCAGCGCGGCGACTGGCAAGCAAACTGTCTGGGTCCAAAACCAGCAGGAGGCCCAGGCGCTTTCCGAACGCGTGCACGGTATGGTTCACAAGAAAACACTTGATGCCGACAAGGCGGTCCAGGTCGCGCTGCTGAACAACAAGGGACTGCAGGCCGCATACGCTGACATCGGCATGTCGGCGGCCGAGGTATGGCAGCAATCGCTTCCGGAAAACCCGACAGTCTCTGTAAACTTTATCGGCATTGGCGCGCCGGGGCTCGGTTTGCTTCGTTCAGTCGAGGGTTTGGTCGCTTCCAATATCCTGTCTGCCATGACACGCGAGCGCCGGGTTGGTTTGGCTGAGACCAAGTTCAGGCAAGCGCAGCTCAAGGCGGCAGTTGAAACGCTGAAGCTTGCCGCTGACACGCGCCGGGCGTGGATAACAACCGTCTCCTCATTCGAGACCGTTTATTATCTCGATCAGGGCCAAGCTGCGGCGGATGCGGCTTCCGAGCTTGCCAAAAAACTTGGCGAAAGCGGGGCCTTGCCGAAGGCCGGACAGGCAAGGGAGCATGCGTTCTATGCCGAGCTTACCGGACAGAAGGCACAGGCAAAGCTGGCAGCGCAAGTCGCCAAGGAGGACCTGACGCGCCTGATGGGGCTGTGGGGCACGGAAATCGACTACTACGTGCCGAACAAGCTGCCCGCACTTCCCGCAAAACTGAAAGCCAAAGACCTGATCGAACGCGAAGCGCTTCTTCAGCGTGTTGACCTGCAGGTCGCCAAACTGCAGCTTGAAGCGACTGCCAAAGGTTACGGTCTTACCGAGGCGACACGCTACCTGACCGATTTGGAGATCATCAGCGGTGCTGAACTCGAGAGGGAGCGGGACGCGGACGAACCGGGTGTCAACACAACGGTCTTGCCGCAGGTGGAACTGGAGTTTGTCATTCCGGTCTTCGACAGCGGGAAAGCCCGCATGCGCAAAGCCGAACTTGCATATATGCGCGATGCCAATCTGCTG
>JANPEK010000099.1:0-12270 GCA_031422915.1 Phyllobacteriaceae bacterium
CTTCACAACCTCCGTAACAAACACTTGCAGAACACAACTGGAACATATAGTGTCTGTTCAGGTTTTGTTTTTTGATTCTGGGGATTGAAGCCATGCTTACACACAAACAACAGGAACTTTTGATGTACATTCACGAGCGAATGCGCGAATCCGGCATTCCTCCCTCGTTTGACGAGATGAAGGATGCGTTGGACCTGGCGTCGAAATCCGGCATCCACCGTTTGATCACGGCGCTCGAAGAGCGTGGTTTCATCCGCCGGTTGCCCAACAGGGCGCGCGCGCTGGAAGTGATCCGCCTGCCGGAGAATATCGCACTTTCGTCAGCGCCACGGAAATTTTCACCAAGCATCATTGAGGGTACGCTCGGCAAACGTCCGGTCAGTGCGGCAAAGGCTGCGTCCACCGCCAATGATGATGAGGCGAAGCGTCCGTTGTTCATCCCTGTCATGGGGCGCATTGCTGCCGGTGTTCCCATCTCCGCCATCCAGCATCAAACCCACATGATTGCCTGCCCGCCGGATTTGATCGGCCTTGGCGAGCATTTTGCGCTTGAGGTGAAGGGCGATTCGATGATCGAGGCCGGCATTCTCGACGGCGATACGGTGGTGATCCGCAAGGCTGACAGTTGCACCTCCGGCGATATCGTGGTGGCTCTGGTGGATGATGAGGAAGCAACGTTGAAGCGCTTCCGCCGCAAAGGCGCATCCGTGGCTTTGGAGGCAGCAAATCCCGCCTATGAGACGCGCATTTTCGGACCGGACCGTGTGCAGGTTCAGGGGCGGCTGGTCGGCTTGATCCGCCGTTACTGAGGTCCGCGCCGGGTGCCTTTGACGGGTGAATCTGTCGACGGTCCCGGCGCTTTTCGCCTTACCGGCACAAACTCCGTCATGTTGCGGGCAGCGCGTGAATAAACGCGTTCCTGATTCCACGGTCGGGCGGGTTCGCCGACGGCAAACCGGATTTTTATCGTCGTTGCTGCGCGTGCGGGGTTTGATCTTGCGGAGTTTGATGCCGCTGCTTGGTAGGCGAGTTGCGTTGGTTCCGGAGATCGATTGCGGTCGCCGGATTGCTTCTTGAGGCTTGCAGGATATGTGGGCTGCTGTTTGTTGGCGTCGTCGACAGGCGGCGGCGCATTCTGCTCCTGCTTGCGGCTCATGGTATCCGCCTGTGCCTGACCGCTAACGCCGTCAGCGACTGCGTCCACATCATTGTTCTGGCTGATAAATTCTATTTCAGCCGAACCGTTTCGCGCCAGTTCCGAGGCCCGCAGCAGTCTTGCATTTCCGGATGGACAGTTTCGAAATGGCGTCGGGCTGACAGTGATAACCAAGTCGACCCTGTTGCACGCCAGTCGAACCAGCCGCAGATAACCGGGCAAAAATTCGTGTTTGCGTCCGGAAGCTGTCGGCACCTTCGTTGGCGAACCATTGGTGGCCGACAATCCGCCAGCGTGCAAACGCGGAGCCGATGGCACGCTGCCCGCTGTTGCAGGTTCGGCAGTGGCCAAAGATGCGGGGATCGCCACCCGGGCGTTGGCGTCCAGGCCCGTCCCGGTGCCGGTTCTTGCATTCAAGTCCGGCAATTGTTCCAGCCACGCCACTGTGAACCCGCCCCGCGCCACCAGCAGACACAGCCCCGGCTCGCATTGAAATATTCCGGGCTTGGCGGCGGCCATTTTGGTGAGGGTTCTGTAGCCCTGATTTGCAACCTCAACATCCGGTTTGACGAGCGCCTCGGCATTGGTCGCCCGCTCCCACGTCTGCGTCGTAAAACTGTTCGGCCGTGCGCGGTTGACAGCCAGTTTGCCTGCATCAACAGACGCAACCAGCCTTGCGTCCTCGGAAACCAGCAGATCGGGCATCGGCGCATGCGCCAGCATCAGCGTCAATGCGGGCAGCGCAAGCAAAGCGGCCAGCCGTAATCGGGTTTGCAACAAACTGACGACCAACAGCGCAAAGACTGCCAGCAAAAACGCCGGCCGGCTGATTGCTCCGCTCAGGCCCGCAGGCGACAGTGCCGAAAAATACCGTGCGATGTCGAGCATCAAATGAACGCCCTCGCCCATGATTTTCAGCGGCCAATGCTCAAGTCCAAACGGCATCGCCAGCGCAGACAACACCGCAAACGGCATCACTATAATCGACACAACAGGCATTGCCGCAAGGTTGGCAGGCAGCCCCATCGGCGCAAGCCGGTGGAAGTGCCAGGCGGAAAACAACGCCGTCGCCAGCCCCGCAACAACCGGCGTCAGCATCGCGCCAACAAACAGCCGTTTGGCCCGCTGCCAATTTTGCGGCGGTTGATCCGTTGCCTGCCTGCGCTGCTGCCGCTCGGCCATCCACGAATAGGCGCTGATCAGTGCCGCAGTCGCTGCAAACGACATCTGGAAGCTTGGCCCCATGATCTCGTGTGGCGTGACGATGAGAATGAGAACAGCGGCGATGGCAAGGTTGCGCAACGTCAGCGCCTGCCGGTCAAACAACACCGCAATCAGCATCACGGCCAGCATGATGAATGATCGCACCGTCGCAACGCCTGCGCCGGACAGCAGCAAATAGCAAAAGCTCGCGACAAGTGCCGCCGCCGCGCCATATTTCTTCACCGGAAGGCGCGAAGCGTATGCCGGAAACAGCGCAAAGCCGAGCCTGATTGTCACCATGAACACGCCTGCCACCAGCGCCATGTGCAGGCCGGAGATCGAGATGATGTGGGCAAGCCCTGTCAGGCGCAGCGCCTCGTTGGTGTCCTCATCAATGCCCCCGGCCACCCCCGCAATCAGCGCCGCGGCCATGGCGCCATCGGTTCCTGGAATGACCGCCTTGACCCTCTGCGCGATGCCCATGCGAGTGTTTTCCAGCGCGAAAATCATCCGGTCCTTCCATTGTGCAGGCCGGTCCGGCAACTTGATGATCTTCCCCATCGAAAATCCCGTCGCGCCAATACCTTGAAACCAGGCGTGAAACGCAAAATCATAGCCGCCCGGGCGCACCGGTCCCGATGGCGGCTGCAAACCAAACCGGGCGGAAATGACATCACCGGCCTTCAGGCCGACTGGCGCATTTCTCAACGTCACGCGGATGCGCGTCGGCGCGTATTTGAGCACCGGCCTTGCCGTCGCCAGCACGTCTGCGGTGATCCGCACCGATTTCTCCGCAAATTCCATCCGCCGGATGCGCAAGTCCGCCTGTGTTGAAATTTCCCCGCCAAGCATGGTCGATGCCGCCCTGATGGTTTCCACCTTGGCGAACAGCCCGCCAAAAGCCACAAGACAGAGCGCTGCGCACATCCACGCCTTGTGCCCGCCCGCAAGCCGCAGCCGCCAAAGCACCAATGTGAACAGCGACATCGCCGCAAGCGCCACAAAAGCCGGCTCAATGCCTGCAACAAAATAGATTACCGACCCAAGTCCCATGAACACCGGCACAAAGAAAAACGGCGTGCCACGCGCCTCTTCGCGGGCAACATCCGTAACGATTGCCGCACGAAGCTTGCGACCATGATACCGCGCCGCGTCCTCCAGCCGGAGTTTGAGCGGCAGTTTATCCGGCAACCGAAGCGCGGCGCGAACCGGTAGCGGCGCACCCAAGTCCGCATCCGGATCGGCGAACCGCAGCCGTTCGTCAGCCAATTCCGGCACAGGCGTGAAAACAGCTTGGCGCACCGGCTTGCACCCCCCGAACTCTGTGCTACATGAACCCGACAACACGCGGGCGATACCCGCGCATGCACCATAATACACCAAAAGGTTGCCATGTCTTCTGCAATTGTGACCCGATTTGCCCCCTCGCCCACAGGTTTCCTGCACATCGGCGGCGCGCGCACGGCCCTTTTTAACTGGCTCTATGCCCGCCGCCACGGCGGCAAGATGCTGCTGCGCATCGAGGACACAGACCGCGAGCGCTCCAGCGAGGCTGCTACTGCTGCAATCCTCGACGGTTTGACCTGGCTTGGCCTGTCTTGGGATGGCGAAGCGATCTCGCAGTTCGAGCGCGCCCCGCGCCACCGTGAAGTCGCTGAAGAATTGGTGGCACTCGGCCAGGCCTATCATTGCTATTCAACGCCCGAAGAACTCACCGCCATGCGCGAACTCGCCGCAAGCGAGGGCCGCCCGCAGCGCTACGATGGCCGCTGGCGCAACCGTGATCCAAAGGAAGCGCCGCAAGGCGTCAAGCCGGTCATCCGTATCAAGGCGCCGCGCGATGGCGAGACCGTGGTGATGGACGAGGTGCAGGGCGAGGTGCACTTCCCCAACAAGGATCTGGATGATTTCATCATCCTGCGCTCCGATGGCAACCCGACCTACATGCATGCCGTCGTCGTCGATGATCATGACATGGGCGTCACTCACATCATCCGCGGCGACGATCACCTAACCAACGCCGCGCGCCAGACCGTCATCTACAACGCCATGGGCTGGCCCGTGCCGTCGATGTCGCACATTCCGCTGATCCATGGTCCGGACGGGGCGAAACTGTCCAAGCGCCACGGCGCGCTCGGCGTTGAAGCCTACCGCGAGATGGGCTATCTGCCCGCCGCGCTGTGCAATTACCTTGCCCGTCTCGGCTGGAGCCATGGTGACGACGAGATCATGTCCATGGAAAACATGATTGCATGGTTCGATGTCAAGGATATCAACAAGGGCGCATCACGCTTCGACTTTGACAAGCTCGCCGCCGTCAACGGCCACTACATCCGCCACACGGATGATGCGGCGCTGACTAAAACCCTCATCGACGCCCTGCCGTTTCTGCCCAATGGCAAACCTATTCTTGCACGTCTCAATGAGACAACGACAGCCCAGCTTCTGGCCGCGATGCCTGGCCTGAAAGACCGGGCCAAGACGCTGGTCGAGCTGGCGGACGGCGCCATGTATCTGTTTGCTAAGCGCCCGCTTGCCGTCGATGACAAGGCGAAGCTTCTGCTCGACGACACTGGCCGCGCCATACTCGCCGGAATTTTGCCGGTGCTTGAAGGCTCCGAAGACTGGACCGCCGCCGGCCTTGATACTGTCTTGCGCATCCATGCCGACGCCAAGGGTCTGAAGCTCGGCAAAATCGCACAGCCGCTGCGCGCTGCGCTCACCGGCCGTTCCACATCTCCAAGCGTCTTCGACGTGCTCGAGGTTTTGGGGCGCGAGGAATCGCTGGCGCGCATTTCAGATCAGGTGCCAAATTGAGCGGCCGGTACACGCTCTACGGTCGTCCCGGCTCCGGCTCGGCGGTCTGCGAAGCGGTCCTCAGCCTGACGGGTTTGCCCTATGATCTGGTCGAGTTCGGCAGCTGGGAACAAGCCGCACCGCCGCCCGCGCTTCTGGCCGTCAGCCAACTGGCGCAAGTGCCGGTGCTCGTTCTGCCCGATGGCACAACAATGACGGAGTCCGGTGCAATCACGCTCCATCTCGCCGATCTCGCGCCACACGCCGGTCTTTCCCCTGCCATCGGTGATCCTCAACGTGCAAAATATCTGCGCTGGATGCTTTACCTTGCCGCGCAAAGCTACCCGACGGTCCTTCGCATCTACTACCCCGAGCGATACACCGCCGACCCTTCTAATGCCGATGCAGTCAAACAAGCCGCCGTCGCACGCTGCGCCTTTGAGTGGTCAATCTTTTCGGACGCGCTCGGTGCCGGCCCCTTCATGCTGGGCGATACAATGAGCACCATTGATCTCTACGCCGCGATATTCATCAGCTGGGATATGGACCCAGAAGCACTCTTCGCCCGCCACCCGAACATCCATCACCTCTACAAGGAAGTCGCAGGCATACCAGCGCTGCAACAGCTCTGGCAACGCCACGGCATTTAGGCGCTACTTTTCACCTCTACCGCAGCGTTGGGTCCAAAAAACGGGCGAGACTCACTCCGGCGTCAAGGCAGCGTTCGCAGACGCGGGCCCCTCAACTGCAATGACTGCCTTTACGCCGGAATAAGCCGTGCATCCCTTGGTTACACAGTCACTGCTTCGCCACTGTGCCGCTCTTTGGCGGGGGATGCTATTCGTTTGGCGAGGTCGAAGCAGAGTTCGCGGAACCAGCGGTTCATGGCGTCCGCGTGCAGCCTGTCGGGCCAGACGGCGTGCAATTCAAAGCCTTCGATGGTGACAGGCGGTTCAAAGGCGTGAACTTTGTGCTCATCGCGCTTGATCAAGCGGCGTGGCAGCACGGCGACGAGATCGCTTTCCTGCAACAATTCGGCCGCCACCGAAAAGTTTGGGACGACGAGGGTTACATTGCGTTTCCAGCCTGCCGCCGCAAGCGCCTTGTCTGTCGGTCCTTCAAAATCACCCTTGTTCGGCGAGACCAGCAAATGGGGGAAGGCGCAAAACCGTGCTGGTGTGATCTCTCCACTAGTTAGCGGATGGCCAATGCGCACGGCGCCGACGTAGGTTTCCGCAAAAAGTTTGCGGCTGCGCAGGCCGGCGGGGGTGAACTGCGGGACGATGAGGCCGAGATCAATCTTGCGGTCCCTGATTTCCGTTTCGATGGCGGTCACATTCCCGGATGTGACGGCAAGTTTCATGTCGGGCGCGGAGATGTGGAGTCTTGCCAGGAGTTTCGGCAGCATCAGCGCGACGGCATAGTCGGTCGCAACCAAATGCAACGTGCCATCAAACTGCGCGGGGTTGAAGACCGGCGTTTCAACCAGTGCCCGCAGCGCCGCCAAAGCCTCGGCGACCAGTGGCTTCAATCTTTCGGCATAGGGCGTTGCAGTAACTCCTGCGCCATCGCGCACGAACAACGGATCGCCAAAATAGTGCCTGAGGCGCGACAACTGCCCGCTTAGGCCCTGCTGCGTGACACCAATGCGCTGCGCCGCGCGGGTGACATTCAGGTCCGTCAACAACGCGTCCAGCGCGACGAGGAGCTGGGTATCGAGAAAACTAATATCACGCTTCACGATGGTTTTCACAATCAACATCTGTTTGGACGATGATGTTAGCAGGCCTACGCTTTGTGCTCTACAAAAATTCTGATGTTTCCAATCCTGGGGAGGAGACCATGGAACTTCATGCAGACCCGATTACAGTCAACTGCAAAAAAGTGCTGGCTGCGTTTGAGTTGATGGGCGTGCCGTATACATTGAAGAAAGTCGATTACTTCAATGCCGAGCAGAAGGACGCCGCGTTTACCGCGATCAACCCGATGCAATCGCTCCCGGCGATGAAGGATGGGGATTTTGTTCTCTGGGAATCGAACGCGATCATCATGTATGCGGCGGACAAGCACGAACTTTCGCAGTTTTATCCGGCCGACCTGCGCCGCCGCGCTGATATCAACCGTTGGCTTTTGTGGGAGAGCAATGCGTGGTTCCCGAGCTGCTACGTGTTTCTGGTCGACAATTGTGTGAAGCCGCTGCTTGGCGGCGCGCCGGATGCGGAAATTCTGTCGCGGGAAGAGCCGAATTTCCACAAGCTGGCCGGGATTCTTGATGCAAGGCTGGCCAAGAGCGAATGGCTGTGCGGCGACAGCCCGACAATTGCCGATATCGTTGTCGCGTCACCAATGCACCTTCGCAACTGGCAGAAATTGCCGATATCCGGCCACAAGAACCTGCACCGCTGGATGGTGGACAAGGTCGAGATGTTGCCGGCATGGCAAAAGATCATGGTCTATGAAGGTTTCTCACTCACCAAGGCTGCATAAAAGGGCACCCGGGCATGACAAACAGCGTTCAAGCAGAAATCGCCTACTCCGCTGACAACGGACGGTCGATTGACTATTATTTCTATGATCCGGACCCGTCGGTAGAACTTAATCCGCCCGGAACGGACAAGCGGGTGGTTGCCATTCATGACGGCTGGCCGAAGGCTGCGGAATTTTCGGTCGACCGCGAAGGGTTTGAGATCAAGGATTTCCCGGGCGGTTTCCGTGACTTCGAGAATGAAGACGCGATCAAGAGCGTGTTTTACCAGCAGGTGATTGATTTTGTGAAGCTTCATACCGGGGCCAAGCGGGTCGAAGTGTTTGATCACACTATCAGAAAGCGGCTGCCGGCCAACCTTAGCCAGCAGACGACAACGTCACGCCCGGCGGTTCAGCTGGTGCACAGCGATTACACGCCGAAATCGGGCATCCAGCGCGTCCACGACATTGTGCCGGATGATGCGGACCAGCTGCTCAAAGGCCGGGTTGCGTTCTACAATCTTTGGAAGTCGCTGTATGACGTGGTCGAGGAACTGCCGCTGGCGATGTGTGACGCGCAGACATCCATTGACGACGACATGCTGCTGATGGAGCTGAAATACAAGGAACGGACGGGCGAGATTTTCGTCGTTCGCCATTCGCCTGAACACAAATGGTATTATTTCCCGCGCATGGATGCAGACACGGCGCTGTTGCTCAAGACCTATGACAGCGAGACCGACGGGCGCGCGCGCTTCAAGGCCCACACGGCTTTTGAAGATCCAACCACGCTTCCGGACGCCTTGAAACGGCAGAGTATTGAAATCCGCACCATGGCATTTTTCTGAGAGTCTTACTGAAAATCCACTTTGGCGGCCAACTGAAGCGGCATTCTGCGCTTCCGGTGCTCACATACTATAGTATGCTCCGCTCCGGTTCTCGAATGCCACTTCATTAGACTCGCCAAACTGAATTTTGAGTAAGGCTCTGAGGTTGAAGAGCGTTCCAACGCGCAGCTCCCCCCGGCTGCGCGTTTTTTTATTCGCAGAGCCAAACAGCCGCTTAAGTCAGCCAAGCCGCCGCTGAGAAATAGAGCGGAATGCCGAGGATCACGTTGAACGGGAACGTGATGGCAAGGCTCATCGGCAGGTAAATCGCGGCATTGGCTTCCGGCAGCGACAGGCGCATGGCGGCGGGGACGGCAATGTAGGACGCGCTGGCACACAGCACCATGAACAGGAAGCCTGTGCCATGGTCGAGGCCTATCAGCAGCGCAAGGCCAAACCCGACGCAGGCGCTGGCGAGCGGCATATAAATGGCAAATGCAAAGAGTGGCACCGTGAACGACTTCAGCTGCGACGCGTTGCGCGAGACCAACAGGCCCATGTCGAGCAGGAACAGCGCAAGGATGCCCTGAAACGGTGTGACCAGAAACCCTTCCATCTTCGCCATGCCTTTGTCTCCCGTAAGCCAACCGATGATGAACGCGCCAACCAGCAGCAGAATTGCGCCATTTG
The DNA here is from genome assembly GCA_031422915.1 of Phyllobacteriaceae bacterium. GTDB lineage: Bacteria > Pseudomonadota > Alphaproteobacteria > Rhizobiales > Rhizobiaceae > JANMEX01. The sequence goes on from JANPEK010000099.1 coordinate 9,139, forward strand.
TGAAAATCTCGCGCATCAGCCTGTGATCTTCGTTCACATGACGCGTTTGCGGCGCGGTGCGGTGGGCTATGAACAGACCGGTGACAATCGCCGGTGCCTCCTTCAGCGCGAGCACGCCGACAATGTATCCTGCATAGCCGATGTTCTCTGCGCCAAGAAACGCCGCTGCCGTTGCGAACGTGACCATGCTGATCGAGCCATAATGCGCCGCCACTGCGGCTGCCGTCGGCTTGTCAAGGCCGGTGGTGCGCACCAGCAGCGCATAACTGACAAACGGCTGCAGAAAGCCGAATATCAGACCTGCCGAGACTGTCGCGATCACTTCAAAGCCGAATTCGGGAGTTTGCGCGAAGGCAACGCCGCCTTTGAAGCCGATCGCCATCATCAGGTAAATCGCGAGGTATCGGCTGATGCTTTGCGGAATCTCGAGGTCGGATTTGAACAGACCGGCTAGAATCCCAAGCAGGAAGAATAAAATTGCAGGCGTCAGCAAGTTGTCGGCGATGGTGGTGAGTATGTCCATGATGGTCCCTTTGGGAGGCGGGCGTTTTGAGACAAGCAGGGCGCTTTGGTTTGTAGGGTTGTCTTTAGAGCCCGTTCAGAAATGCGCAAGGCCGGTTTGGAAATGGGTCAACAGTCTGAAAACAGTTATCGGATCTGATCCAGCAGTCGCTTGCATTCGAGAAGATCGAACAGAACTTCCTGCAGAAGCGCGCGGTTGTCTTTGGTGAGGCTGCTGGTGTCGGCACCGACTGGACCGCCCTCGTCCTTGCCGCCGAGGCCGAAGAAGCGTTTGGCGGCGGATATTTTGGGAGCGCCGACCAATGTGTCGTCGTCAGGATCATGCGCTTCAGGCGCAGCGGCTTTGCGGCCGGGCTGGTGCGGTTCGGCTGCCGCTTGGTGAGCGGCCTGGCGCTGGCGGGCGATCTCGTCGGCGGCGGCCTTGTCGCCGGTGCCGAGCGCGATCACGAACTGGTTGCCATTGTCCTTGAGCAGCCGCTGGACGCCCTTGATCGTATAACCCTGATCGTAAAGCAGATGCCTGATGCCCTTGAGCAGATCGACATCCGCCGGCCGGTAATAGCGACGCCCGCCGCCGCGCTTCAGCGGTTTGATCTGGGTAAAGCGGGTTTCCCAGAAGCGAAGGACATGCTGCGGCAGGTCCAAGTCCTCGCCGACTTCGCTGATCGTCCTAAAGGCATCCGGGCTTTTGTCCATGATGGTGTCCCCGTGATTTGCGCCTGATACGGCTCAAACCTGATTCGCAACCATTTCAATCGTTTGCCGCGCAACATTCAAGGGGTGAATCAAGGCTGAGCACAGCCGCAGCATCACTTTTTGCGCGCAATTGTGTGGAGTTTGATGATTTTGGTCTTGAGAACGTTGGATGCCTTGAAGGTCATCACCCGGCGCGGCAGGATCGGCACTTCCTCGCCGGTCTTGGGATTGCGGCCAATGCGCTGGCTTTTGTCGCGAACATGGAAGGTCGCGAATGACGACAGTTTGACGGTTTCACCGCGCACGATGGCATTGCAGACCTCATCGAGAACCATCTCGACAAGCTCGGCGGATTCGGTGCGCGACAGACCCACTTTACGGTAAACCGCTTCCGCGAGATCGGCACGCGTAACTGTCTTTCCCCCCATGACAATCACTCCTGTCGATACTTTGGCTAAGGATTTCGCGTCACGTTACTGGCTTCAAGTTGTGGGGTCAAGAACCGCATCGAATTGAGCTTCACCACCGCAGCAACATGGCTCCCCAGGTGAAGCCTCCGCCCATTGCTTCGAGCAGAATGAGGTTGCCGCGCTTGATGCGGCCGTCGGCTACTGCGGTTGCCAGAGCGAGCGGGACGGAGGCTGCTGAGGTGTTGCCGTGGTCCTGGACCGTGATGACGACCTTGTCTTCTGATATTTCGAGTTTTTTGGCAGAAGCGTCGATGATGCGCTTGTTGGCCTGATGCGGCACGAACCAGTCGATGTCGGATGCCGTGATGCCGGCTTCCTCGAACGAGTCCTCGATCACGTCGGTGATCATGCCAACGGCGTGTTTGAACACTTCCCGGCCTTCCATGCGCAGATGGCCGGTGGTTTGCGTTGTGGATGGTCCGCCATCGACATACAATTTCTGCTTGTGCGAGCCGTCGGAGCGGAGTTTGGCGGCAAGGACGCCGCGGTCTGAGGTCAGGCCCTTGCCCTCGCCGGTTTCCAATATGACCGCCCCTGCCCCATCGCCGAACAGCACGCAGGTCGAGCGATCGGTCCAGTCCAGAATGCGCGAGAACGTCTCGGCTCCGATAACAATAACGCGGTGAACCATGCCGGACCGTATGTAGACGTCGGCAGTGGTCATTGCGTAGACAAAGCCGGTGCAGACGGCCTGAATGTCGAAGGCAAAGCCGTGCTTCATCTCGAGGCGGTTCTGGATATCGACTGCGACTGCCGGAAATGTATTGTCCGGCGTTGCGGTGGCGACGATGATCATGTCGATGTCGGCGACGGTGAGACCCGCGTTTACGAGCGCGTTTCTGGCCGCTTCCGCGCCAAGCGATGCGGTTGTTTCACCTTCGCCTGCAATGTAGCGCTGCCTGATGCCGGTGCGCTGGACAATCCACTCGTCGGAAGTTTCGACCATGCCTTCGAGATCGGCATTTTTCACCAGATTTCTGGGGGTGGCGGAGCCAATGCCGCGAACGACTGACCGGATGACTGTCACGTTTATGCCTCGTCCTTGATGTCTGCGGGGGCGACTTTGGGCGCATCCGCTTCGATGACCGGATGGCGGGCGTGGAAAAGCCCGATGTCGGCCTCGATCTTTTTCAACAATCCATTGCGCGCCATGTCACGCGCGACGGCAATGGCTGCGGCAAACCCTTCGGCGTCTGTTCCGCCGTGGCTTTTGACGACGACGCCATTCAGCCCGAGAAACACGCCGCCATTGACCTTGCGCGGGTCCATTTTCTCACGCAGGAAATTGAACGCGCTGCGGGCAAACAGGTAGCCGATGCGCGCCATCAGCGTGCGGCTCATGGCCATGCGCAAATATTCGGCGATTTGCTTGGCAGTGCCTTCGGCGGTTTTCAGCGCAATGTTGCCGGCAAAGCCTTCGGTCACGACGACATCAACTGTGCCC
>JANPEK010000100.1:0-11379 GCA_031422915.1 Phyllobacteriaceae bacterium
GACGAGCCGACAGAGAGGTGCATTTTGACATCATCGGGAACGCCGATGGCACCGTAGACCTGAAAAAATGCCGGCACCAGAACCGTGCCGCCGCCGATGCCAAACATGCCGGCAAGGAAGCCCGACACGGCACCGGCCACAACAAGAAGCAGCGCAAATTCAACCAATTGCCAAAATTCAACGCCTGCCATCACGCCCCGCTTTGAATGGTTTTATTCTCAATATGACTAGACATATAGCCGAACATTTCCACAGTTGCTGTCACTTCAACGTCATGTGCGTGTGGTTATCACGATTTGCGTCAAACACCGTCCCGTTTGCCGCAACTCGCATTCGCGCTTCCCCCACCCGCCCGAATGACGATTTTCTTGGCCGGTTCACCACCGGCCATCTTTTTTCTGTGGCACATTCAGGTGGATAAAAACTGCCCCAAGGGAAATCCCCGTATTGTCCAACGCGCAAGAGGCATGGATTGTCGAACTGTCTCGCCACTCCCTTGTCGGCGTTGACACTTTGGATGCGCCAAACCCCGCCGTCACCCTTGGCGCATCTGCGGCAGATCGGACGTCCCCCGCCCGTATGCCAGGTTTGGCCGGTCCATTGTGACCGGCCACTCTTTTCATTCAGCAGCCAAAACGGTCTGGCGCACTGCTTCATAGGCCCGCAGCAACACCTCCGGCCCGGCATCCGGCTTGCTGGCATCTTCTGACAATATCTGACGGAACCGCCGTGCTCCCGGCTGACCATGAAACAGGCCGACCATATGGCGCGCGACATGCGAAAGCCGCCCACCCGAGGCGATATGGCGCGCGCAGTAGTCGGCCATGGCTTCAATCACGGCATCAACCGGAACTTCACTGTCTGCCGCACCGGAAAATGCACGGTCCGCCTTCAACAGCTGAAGCGGATCATGATAGGCAGTGCGGCCGAGCATTACGCCATCAACATGCGCGAGGTGTGCTACGCCGTCCGCAATGCTGGCAATGCCACCATTGATGCCGATGAACCTGTCCGGCAGCCGCTGCTTCAGACGGTAGACCCGGTCGTAATTCAACGGCGGAACGTCGCGGTTTTCCTTCGGACTGAGCCCTTGCAGCCATGCCTTGCGCGCATGCACCCACAGCGCATCGCACCCGGCTGCAAACACCGCATCCGCCAGCGCATCCAGCGCCAGTTCCTCAGCCTGCTCATCAACGCCGATACGGCATTTGACGGTCACCGGAATATCGACAACGGCCTTCATGGCGGCAACGCAGTGCGCCACAAGATCCGGCTCGCGCATCAGGCACGCGCCGAACGTGCCGGACTGCACACGGTCAGACGGGCAGCCGACATTGAGATTGATCTCGTCATAGCCAAAGTCCGCACCAAGCACCGCGGCCTTTGCAAGCTTCAATGGATCAGAGCCACCCAGCTGCAATGCCACGGGATGCTCAACGGGATCAAAGCCAAGCAGGCGTTCACGGGGCCCATGGATGACGGCATCGGCAACGACCATCTCGGTATAAAGCAGCGCGCGCTTGGTCAGCTGCCGGTGAAAGTAGCGACAGTGGCGGTCAGTCCAATCCATCATCGGCGCAATGGCGAACACATTATGTTTGTAGTTCAATGGTTTAACCTTGAATTTTAACGGCCAGATGTACGAGCATACAGAAAGGCTTGGCAGATTCAGTTCATTACATCTCGCCGGCCCGAAAACAGGTGTGCGCATGCAGCACGCCCATCGTCAAGTGTGCAGTAGGACGTTTCGCCGACACGCGGCAGGCGTACTTGCGATGAAACATGAGCGAAAGACTGTAGAGATGAGCGCCCGGTTCAACCCCGCACATCGTCTTGCCGTCGCGCTTCCGACAGCAATTGTGTCTGGCCAGGCATTGACGGCCCTTCCCGCGATCAAGCGCATTCAGATCCCGCCCTAATTTCTCTCGCGGAACGAACCCGGTGTCCGGCCCAACCGTCTGCGGAAGGCGTGGGTCAGCTGCTGTTGATCGGCAAAGCCGGATTCCAGGGCAACCTCCGCAATCGACTGATCCGTGCTGTTGAGCAGATACACGGCATGTTGAATGCGCCGGTTTACAACATTGGCATACGGCGTCACGCCAACTTGTTTGCGGAAACAGCTGGTCAAATGCGTGGCGTTGAGGCCGGAAACCTGCGTGAGATCAGCAACGGTGATTTCATTCATGAAGTTGGTTTCAATGTAGTTCAGAGCGTGGCGGATACGTTTGTCAATGATCGCATTTTCAAAGCTCGCCAACGGCTTCTTCGACCAGGCGGACATCGCAAGTTCAATCGACAGCAGGCGAATGACGCTGTCTGCAAACAACCGGCCACGCTGTGTCGCACTGTCCAATTCGCGTGCCAGCAAACGGATAAGGGAGGCCAACTCCGGTCGTTGCCGGAAGTTGTGCGGCAGCATCCGGCCGGACAGAAACGACTCGGTGATGAAATCCGGACAATGGTTCACAAACAGGTCGTCATCAAATTCGAGGACGAGTGCCTCCCTCTGCCCGTTGATGGCATCCCAGGCAAAACGCGCCGAGAGCCCTGCAGGCAGCTGGCAAATGTCGTCCATTGTAGTCGGGTGATCGTAACACTTGCCTTCGATAATCGAGAGGTTTCTGGTTGTGCCCGTCAGTTCGACAATGATGGTGTTTTTGACGATATACATGAAGGACAGGTCGTTGGATGGCTCAACGATTTTGCAGAGGCGCAGCGAAGGCCACGCCTTGTCGTCACTCTTCTTCTGGGCAACCTGATTGTAATATTCCGTCGCCGTTTCAAACACCTGAAACGGGCCTTTGCCCGCTTTCGCCAATCGCGTAAAGTTGCCCTGCAGCTTGATCATATGCAGAACGCGAAATGGGACATCATGACTTCCCGCTCAAGGTACGGGCCAGAACAATCGCCAATCCGATTGCCGCCGCAACGCCGGCAACCGTGGCGGGCCAGCCGAAATGGGCGTTGACCTGCCCAAGCAGCAGTGCCCCGACGAGACCCCCGAGGTAGTAGCTTGAAAGGTATAGGCCGTTGGCTTGGGCGCGGTCGCGGCTCACGTTGGCAGAGACGAAGCCGGTCGCCGCTGCCTGCGCCGCAAATGTGGACATGCCAAGCAGCGCCAGCCCTGTGAGCACCAGCCATATCTGCGAAGAAAGTGTGAGCATCAGGCTGGCAAGTGCGGCGGACAACGAGATTGTCAGGGCATTTTTCGGGCCAAAGCGGCGGACGAGATTTCCCGCCATGGGCGTTGTGACAATGGCAGGCGCGAAGACAAAATAAACGAGGCCCAACGCCATGGGCGAGAGGCCAAGCTGATTGACAAGGTAGAGATTCACATAGGTGAACACGCCGACGAAGATGAACAGGATCAGGAAGCCGATGCCAAAAACCGAACGCAAAGCCGGGTTGGCAAAGTGACGCTTCCATGCGTCCAGTGCCCTGCCCGCTCTCATTGGCGGCACGTCATCGCGCGGACCGATCATCACAAGCGCGAATGCAGCGCCCGCCAGATTCATCACGGCAAAAAACAGGAATGATCCGGAAAGCGACGTGACATCTGACAGGGTTACTGCGGCAACGCGACCAAACAGGTTGGACGCGACATTTCCGGTGATGTAGGCCGCCAGCGCCCCGCCCCTTGCGGTGATGTCGCACCGTTCGGACAGATATGTCGCTGTCAAGGTGAATGCGGCAGCCATCAGTGCGCCCTGGATGATGCGCAAGGCCATGAACACCCAGATGCTGTTGGTGATCGACAAGAGTGCCGTTGGGATGGACAACAACGCAAGGCACACCCAGATGCCGCGCTTGCGGTCAATGCGGTCAGCGAACCATGCCACGGTGAGGCCGGAAACAGCCATGCCAAGCGTTGCGGCATTGACGGCAAAGCCCGCAGTGCCGGGATCAGACTTGAAGGCAACAATGATTTGCGGCAGCAACGCCTGCGCGCCGAAGAGGTCAATCAATGTCAGGAAGCTGACAATCGAGATGATGACAGAGCGCCGCACTACATCGCGCGGACGGTCTCCACTCAGCAGGCCTTTGACCGTCAGCGCCATTGCTCAGGCCTCCATAACGGGGATCGTGATCACGCCAGCGTCCATCATGCGGCAGTCCAGCCGCCATCGACGGGCAATGACACACCGGTGATGTTCTCGGCGGCGTCAGAGCAAAGAAACAATGCGACGCCGGCCAACTGTTCAACCGTGACGAATTTCTTGGTCCATTGTGCCGCCAGAAGCACGTCGCGCTTGACGGCCTCTTCAGAAATGCCGCGCGCTGCCGCCGTTTCCGGGATTTGCTTTTCAACAAGCGGCGTCAACACGTAGCCCGGGCAAATCGCATTGACCGTCACGCCATCCTGCGCAGCTTCCAGCGCCACGGCTTTCGTGAACCCGGTAATGCCGTGCTTGGCCGTGACATAGGCAGACTTGAAGGGCGAAGCGACCAGACCATGGGCCGACGAGATGTTGATGATCCGGCCCCATCCGCGCTGTTTCATGCCGGGAAGCACGGCGCGTGTCGTGTGAAATGCCGAATTCATGTTGATGGCGACGATCATATCCCAACGCTCCGGCGGGAATCTCTCAACCGGCGCAACGGTTTGAATGCCGGCATTGTTGACGACCACATCGACTGCGCCAAAACGCGCCTCGGCATTGGCAATCATCGCCACAATCTGCTGCGGGTTGGACATGTCGGCACCGTCGTAAGCGACCGCACCCGAACCGAGCTCTTCCAGCGCCGCAACTTCGCGGGAGATTTCACCGGCATCGCCAAACCCGTTGATCACGACATTCGCGTTGACAGCGGCAAACCCGCGCGCGATGCCAAGTCCGATACCGGAGGTCGAACCGGTGACGACGACGGTTTTTCCGGACATGTCCATTTTTGCTCTCCTTGAGGAATTGAGTTTGCCGGCCTGTCTCAATTGACGGTGAGCGGCTCCACCATCTCACCGTTGCGGACTTCGTGCAGGATCACGCCATCGTTGGCATCGTCGCTTGTGCGCCATGGCGATTTTTCCAGCATGACGTGAGTGTCGCGCCGACCAGCCTCGCGCCGCTGCCGGATGCCTTCGCGGCTGAAGTCAATGTCCTTGAGATGATCTTCACCGGGCAACATCGGCGCCAGAAGCCGCGCCACATGCATGGTTGTCGTGCAGCCATAGCCGAGCATTTCGGCGACCGCTTCACTTTTGGCCGTGCCCTCGGGCAACAGCTTTCCAAGTTGCGATACGATGTGGCGCAGCTTGTGCAGTTGGCTCTGGCGCCGGATGTGCGACACGGCGCGGCTGCAATACTGGATGTCCTTCTGGCGGTTCATGACCTGCCAGATGGTTTCAGGCTCTGTGCCTTCCGGGTTCCACATGTGAACGGCGAACACCAGCGAGTTGCGCCGTGGTATGTCGTCGAACACGACCTCCACGGGTGTGTTGGACAAAATGCCGCCATCCCAATAAAGTTCTCCGGCAATGCGCACCGCAGGGAACGAGGGTGGCAGGGCGCCTGAGGCAATGATGTGGTCCAGTTGCAACGGCATGGACCGGCTGTCGAAATATTTCATTTCGGCAGTGCGCACAGACGAGGCACCGACGGTCAGCCTGGTCTTGGATTTTCCGAGATAATCAAAATCGATCAGCTGGGACAGCGTTTGACGCAGTGGCTCGACAGAATAATAGCTCGCTTCCTCTGCGCCAAGAATCGTATGCGGACTGATGAAAGCCGTAGGGCGCGGACGGAAAAAGCCGGGCAGACCCATGCTCACGGTCTGCAGATTGCGTGTCATCGCCGCAAACCAGTTTTCGGCCATCCCTGCATATTGCTTTTGCTCCACGCGCTTCCAGAACTCAACGAGGCGGGGAAGCCGGTCAGCAGGTGGATTTCCGGCGATGATCGCGGCATTGATGGCACCGATCGACGTGCCAATTACCCAGTCAGGTTCAATGCCGGATTCGGACAGCGCTTCAAACACGCCGACTTGGTAGGCACCCAGTGCGCCGCCCCCCTGCAAGACCAAAGCGACTTGACCGAGCTTTTTCACGTCTTTCAGAAGGTTGCTCATTCCGGCTCTTTCCTGCCACGCTTGTGGCCATGCGCAGCAGTGCACCGCCCTGCGGCACCTCGAATTAAGTGACAATCGAACAGTCTGACGCCGATGCGATTGCAACAGCGCCCGGGTCCTACTCCGTCCTGTGTCTCACTCCGTACAGTCAGAGATAATTTTACAATCGGCGATTGACGAAACGATAGACGTCACGACCTCTGTGGCCTTGGCAAATTCAGCCTTGCGATCGAAGATGCCGTAGCGCGTGGCAACCCAATCCCAGTCCTGATAGATCGCCCATACAGCACCGCTCTCGTCCTGCTGGACCAGCATGCGCACCGGCCAATCCATGCCGCTTTCCCGGTTTGAAGTCAGAAACAGCACACCGAGTGGAGGATTTCCGAAAATCAGGAGCTGCGAAGGCTTCAGCTCGATGTTTGCACCCTTGGCCAGCTTCGCCTGGTCAATTGTTGTGAAGAACATGATCCCCTTGGCTTCGATGTCGGCGCGGATGCGGCTCGCGGTCTCATCCACCGAGTAGGCGCTGCGTGTGCGGTGCAACCCATCGCCGAGAAGTTGGATGTCGGCAGAGCCAGCCAGCACGGGGACTGCCATTCCAGCCACCGCGAAAGAAGTTATGAGAGCAAGCATGAGAGTGCGGGCAATCGTCATGCCACTGGCAATCGCAGGCTCGCAAACCGCTGCCGCGCTTGCGCCGGAACCCCGGCGAACAAATGTGCGAAAATTGAGCATGGGTGTCACATCCATATTGCTTTGAATCGACGAAACCAGACTTCGGCACCAATGGTATCCAAGGTGCCGAAGAAGATTCAGATGACGGACCTGGCGTTCAGGCCCTTGGCTGTTACATCGCGTCCTTCGGTGCCATGGTCGGCGGCAAAAGATCACCCGACAGGATGACAACAGGCTTGTCACTTTCATTCATCCACCAATGGGCAAGGTCCGGCGCAAACTCGGCGACCACATCACCGGCGTTGTGCACAATCTTGTCATCGCAGTTGCTGCTGTATTCGACGACAGTACCTTCGAGGATCAGGATGTTTGCAGCACGCTCGTCATGCTTGTGCCAAGGCACAACACCGCCCGGATCAACCGTCAGGCGGCGCAGGCGCAGCATGTAACCTTCAAATTCCTTGCCCTTGCTCGACAGATCAATCGCCGAGAGCACTTCGTCTTTGACGCCCTTCGGCATCGTTTCGCCGGTGGTTCTGACACCAGGCTTTACCTTGTCGGCGGGGCATTCGCCGGCAATGGCGGGCACCGCAGCAAAGAGCACTGCGCCAAACGCGGCAGCCGAAAGTGTGCGGATGAGAATGTTGGATAATCTTGAAGCCATGTTGGAAGATCCTTCGTTGTTGTAGTCGGATGTGATCGGGTTGCTTGGGTGCGCGACGGCTATGTCTCGCTTTCGCCGGTTTTCCCGATCAATTGGTTGAGCTGCGCAAACAGCGCCTGCGCAAATTGCATGTTGCGGATTGAGTGCTCCATGCTCTGGCGCACGGTGACTTGCAGAAGCTGCTGCGGCAGGGCGATGACTGCCTGCGGGTCATTGCTGGCAAACGCGTCACCCGCCATTTTCATGACGTCGGTCTGCGCGCTGATTGACGCTTCAAGGCCGACATTGACGAAATCAGTGAAGGCCTTTGAGACAGGCCCCGCAGCTGCGCCGAAGCTTTTCATGCTGGCGACCAATTCGGTAACGCAGGCCGTTTGCAATTCCATCACGGCGTTGGCCGATGCTTCAGTCGCCGCGACTTTCCGGTCGTTCGGGCTCATGGACATTACTCCCAGGTTCTCGCTTCAGGAGACCGGAACGCTGATGGTCCGGTTCTGATGCTGCAGCGTTTGATAAAGCGCCAAACGCTTCTGGGGAACGCAGTGAGCCGTATCGTTTTGATACGCTTTGCGTATGGTGATTTTAAACAAGAAGCCGAAATAATTGACAAACGAGATTGCCGAGTGGCCGCTATTTGTGGCTGCTGTGAAACTCCATGCACAGCCGGCAAAACAGATCGATTGCGGGCGTATGTTTGCGGCCTCTCACCGTGGCCACCGATATCTGACGCTTGACCTGCGGTTCTATCAGCGGCCGCCGCAACAGGTCCGGAAACAGCGACATCGATTCAGGCATGCAGCAGCAGCCCAGGCCAGCCAGCACCATGGCTTGAATCCAGTCCTCTTTCTCGCTGCGGTATCGTATGTCGAGATCAATATTGAACTGCGGATTGAAGTCATTGTAGTGCAACACATACTCGCAGTTCAAACGTTCAAGATACTGCTCTCCATGCAGTTCGCTGACGGGCACATTCTCCATCTGCTCAAACCTGTGGCCGCGCGCGAACGCGACAACATATTGCTCTTCATAAAGCGGGTAGACGGTAATCATCTCCGGATATTTCGGAACACCGACGAGTGCAACATCAAGGCTGCCTTCGACCAGCATCTCGACAATTTTCTCGCCAGTCGACTCGACCAGTTCGATATGAAGCTCAGGTGCCCGCGCGGTCAGCTTTGAAATGAGAGGAATGAGCCGGGTGGGGCTGATCGTGCACATGATCCCGAGGCGCAATGTTGATTTTGTCAGGGTCGCAAGTTCTATGGCATCCGCTTGCACGGATTCCACTTGCGCCAGCGCCAGCTCAAGGCGGGGCCTTGCGATACGGCCGAGTTCAGTCAGGTGCGTGCGTCCGCGCTCACGCCGCACAAGGTCCGCGCCGAACTCCACCTCCAGAAGCTTGATCGCGCGTGACATGGTCGGCTGCGTCACGCCGCATTTTGCCGCAGCTTTGGTGAAACTCAATGACTCAGCGAAGGCTAGAAAATATCGAACCTGGTTCAGATCCATAACCTAAAAAATCACTCCGCCCAGAAAAAATTTTGTTCGCGATAGGTTAGCTTCACACATTTCCTTGCCCCGATCTGCAAGACGCATATCACGGATCACGAGTGGCTCGAATACACAAATTGCTCTGGACGGATATCATTGTGGTGTGCAGCGATTGTTTCCAAATCACGGCTTGGTGAGGCTTCCAAGATCCGCATTTTCGCAAACCCTTGTCTGTCAGGCTTTGTTACGTAAGATTCACAGCAACACGCCGGAACAATTCGGACATGAACACCCAACCACAGTACCCGATTGAGCAATTGCGTCGCTACACGCGCACGGCCAGATTGCTGCACTGGCTGATGGCGGTGATCATGGTGGCCATGTTGATTACAGGCGAGCAGACGATGAGCAGCCATGGTAACCGCACTCTGCCGACAGTCCACGCCAGCGCCGGTTTTGTGCTCTTGCTGTTGCTCGCTATCCGGCTCTGGTGGCGCTGGAACCATGCGCCTCCGCAAGCACCAGTGCGCCCATTGTGGGAAATGCGGGCGGCAAAAGCTGCCCATGCTGCGCTGTATGCGGCCATGCTCCTGCTGCCATTGACGGGTTGGCTCGCCTACACTGAGCATGTGCGCCGTTCATTCGGAACGCGCCCTGCCAGCCTGTTCGGCATGAAAATCCCGCTGTTGCCCGACTTTGGCATCAACTGGCATCTCATCCACAATTGGGGCGGCACGCTTGTGCTGGCGCTGATCGCCCTGCACGCCGCAGCGGCTTTGAAGCACCACTTTGTTGACCGGGACGGTACGCTTAAGCGCATGCTGCCTTGGCGATAGGGTGGGGCTGATCAGAATATCGACATTGCCGCCACGCCCGCCGCGATCACGCCGATCGATACGAGTTTGCCCACACCGAGCGGCTCGCCTAGAAACATCCACGCGCCGACCGCCGTCAGCGGCAACACCACTGCGGACCAGGCCATCATCACTGACAGCGGAATTTTCGTCAGCGCTGTGTACCAGCACGCAACAAAAGTAAGGATCAGCCCGACGGCGAGCCACATCAAAGGGTCGCCCAGCAACTGCCGGTAAGACCCGCCGGACGCAGTGACCGGATCGAGCCGCGCCTTGATGATGACTTGCGACGCTGTCGAGGTGACAAACCCCAGAAACATCAGCGTCCAGGCGAGTTTTTCCGTCAGCATGGTGATCTCCGTTTTGTGTCATTACGCGGCACAAGGCAATGTGGATCAGCGCTGCGCCAAAGGCAAAGCTGCACGCTTCAGTCCTTTTCGGCTGACGCCCGCTTAACCACAATCCGCGCACTGTCGAACGGCATCAAAATTGTTCGCGACGTCACCCGCGCGGGGGATGCGCATTGGCTGTGAAACGGCCAAATTCTGCGAAACTTCGAAATTCTGGAGAGTGAACATGCGCATGCTTGCAAGAGTTTCATCGGCAATTTTTCTGATTGCTGGCTGCATCAGCGCGACCTCCGCCGTCGGTGTGCCCATCAACGGAACGCACGGGCGCAGCGAGATCAAAGCGACCTGCGCCGCCAGTGGCGGCACCTACTATTCAAATCTGGATGGGTATGGCTGCATCAAGGAAAACTGCGACGGCAATGGCGGGCTTTGTGGGGTGGTTTGCAAGAATGACGGCACGTGCACAGGCTCAACGCCAAGCATCAAAGGCACAAAGCCGCCCCGAACTCTCAAAGGCACACTCGGGCCAAAGACCCGATAAACCCAATGACAAAGGCGAAACACCGGAGGCAAAAATGAAGCGCAGTTTGGCAATCCACGCAGCAATACTTGGGGCGGCACTGATCGGATTAGGGATGCCGCAGCCAGCGCAGGCGACGACTGCGCGCGAAGCAATCCGGCTGTGCGACAAAAACCCGAAATGCACTTACAACACCCGGGACAACGGCAGTGTCGACCTGACAGTCAACGGAAACCATATTAATTGTCCGCAGGAAGGACCCTGCGTGTGTGAAGTTTGCGATCCACCCGCCCTGAAGACGCCTCCCAAGGCCGGGGTGAAAATCCCGAATGTGCGCGTCACAGACGTCTTGAAGCGGTAGGGACGACGCGTGGCGCAGGGGCATCACGCCCGTCGCCTCTCTTGCCAGCTGAGGAACAGCCCTGCCCCTATTATAACCGCGCTGCCGGTCAGCATCTGGCTTGTCGGCAAATCTCCGAAAAACAAAAATCCAAGCCCGATGGCCCAGACCAGCGCCGAATATTCAAACGGCGCAACGAAGCTCGGCGGCGCGATCTGGTAGGCCACGGCGTAGGCATAGAAATTGGTGAAGGTCATCAGGCCAACCACCCCGATCACCAGCGCGTCATGCAAGGTCGGCATCACCCAGCCGCGGGTGAGAAATGCCAGACTTGGGTGTGCGTTGGTCGCGAACGCCCCCGTCCCGAACACGAGCGCAAGAACCCCTGCAACAGCGAGAAAACTCAGAGCTCCGTAGAACGC
>JANPEK010000101.1:0-17086 GCA_031422915.1 Phyllobacteriaceae bacterium
GCGGTCATCATACCGGAAGTCCGAACGGCTTACGCCGCGACAGCCCATGGCTTGGTGCGCCTTGAGAGACATCATTTGTATTTTTTGGTAAATTTTTGATGAAAGATTTGCAGGGCATTCGTGTTTTGATCCCCCCGCGACATATTTAGAGTCATAGTCATAGAAGGAATGGCCCTGCGGGATGATTTCCGTCACCCCGAGCGCCACATCGCCCATCACCGCGCACGTAAACTCGCGCCCATAGATGAACCGCTCGACCATGACCGTGTCGCCGTATTTCCATTCTTTCGACCTGATCACCTGCGGCGGATGCGCCTGATCCTCTTTCACGATCACCACGCCGAAGCTCGATCCCTCGCTCACCGGCTTCACCACATAGGGCGGCTTCATCGGATGCTCATTACCGATCGCAAACCGACTCATCACCTTGGATTCAGCGACCGGAATGTGCACAAGTTTGGCAATTTTCTTCGCCATCTCCTTGTTCATCGACAGCGCCGACGACATGACGCCCGAGTGCGTGTAAGGAATGCCGAGATACTCAAGAATGCCCTGAATGGTGCCGTCTTCGCCAAACGGCCCGTGCAAAGCGTTAAACGCCACGTCCGGCTTCAACTCCGTCAACACGGTCGCCACATCGCGACCGACATCCACACGCGTGACCTTGTAACCCTCAGCCTCCAGCGCATCCGCACAGGCATTGCCCGATGACAGGCTCACAGGCCGCTCCGACGAAAACCCGCCCATCAGCACAGCCACGTGTTTCTTCGCCATAGAATGCAATCCCTCTTACGCACCCCCACAGCCAAGATCAGGAAAAGTGGTACCCGGTTTTCCGTAATATCTTGGCCCAACAAAGAGCGTCCGGATCGAGTCCGGGCCTGCCCCGGCCAAAACCGCAGACCAAAACGCAACACGCGCCGACTCAATTTACAGAAACGCTTCTGGTTGCACAGAATCAGAGAGTTGATTCGCTGGCAAGGGGCAGGTCGCTTTCAAGCGGAAATGTGTGTTTGCAGAAAGTCCTCATATCACCGCGTTTTCCATTCGTGGAGAATCTTGCACCATTCCATAGAAGGAATATACCGAAGCTATGACCCAACATCGTCCATTCAACGAACTCCGCAAAAGCATGGCACCCGTGCGCCGCGCCAGAAATGTTGAGGCGACCAAAGCGACGCTGACTGAAATGGCGTTGCACGAAATGCGCCACGCACGCGAAATGTCGCAAGAAGAACTCGCCCGCGAACTCCACGTCGGCCAGCCGGCAGTCGCCAAACTCGAGCGCCGCGCTGACATGTACGTCAGCAACCTGCGCCGCTACATCGAAGCGCTGGGCGGGACGCTGGAGATCACGGCAAAATTTCCGGAAACATCGGTAACAATCACGAATTTCGCTGACATTGGCAACCAAAGGTGAGGACTCCTACACCCTCGAAACCAAATCCCCGATCAACCCTTCCAAGGGTTCCAGCCCGCCTTTAAAACTCTCGATCATCGCCTGCATCGACCGTTGCGGGTCGAGCGCAGCGGAATTGAAAGGCAACCCCGCATTGTCAGTCAGCAACGTCAAGAACGACATCTGCCCCGCCCGTTCCCCTCGCGGAACGGATGAATGGCGTTCATTTCGGATAGAAAGTGCGCCGCCTTTGCTGCAAAAAGGCTCTTCGAGTGATCAACAAAATGGTTGTCACTCGCAAGCCATGCAAACAGCTTCGTCATCTCGCTTTCGATATGTTACGGATAACAGAACCAACTGCCAGCTTTGCCAATTCGAACTGTCCGGATCGTCCCCGCCCACTCATAAACATCCTAAAACAAATGGTGGTGAAGCGAGAGATAGTGTTGAGCGTCGAGTTTCCCGGGTGGCCAAGCCTCTTTCGCTCGGCTGATGACCATTTCCAACTCAAAGGCATTGAGGGCAGCTTGGCTTGGAACGCCCGCCTTGTTTCGCAATACACTGGTCCCGGGATAGCAGAGCATATCTGTCCCGGATGCGTAGCTCACTTCGATGCTATGCCTTGGCGGTAACGACGCAGGATTTCCGCACGCTGCTGGTCGAGAGTGAGGCCCGCACTTTCCCAATCTTTCAGCCTCATCCGCTGCTCCGAAGACAGAAATTGCCCCTCAATTGCCGAGATCGCCTCAGCGCGGTCTTATCCAAGACGAGCGCTTTTGAATTGCAATGACGCGTTGTTATCCATCATTGAAACATACCATAAACCGACATCTCACAACAACTGCCCCAAAAACTCCTGCACCGCATGCCCCGGCCGAAACGCCCCGATCCGCTTGATTTCCCACTCAAGCCTGATGCCCGAAGTCTCCAGCACGCGCGCGCGCACGGTTTCGCCGAGATACTCGAGGTCATAGCCGTGCGCCGTGCCGGTGTTGATCATGAAGTTGCAGTGCATCGGCGACATCTGCGCCCCGCCAACCATCAGCCCGCGCCCGCCAGCCTTGTCGATCAGCTTCCACGCCGAATGGTCCGGCGGGTTCTTGAACGTTGAGCCGCCGGTCTTCTCGCGGATCGGCTGCACAGTTTCTCGGTGGGTCTGCACCTCGTCCATCTTGGCGCGGATTTCGGCTCTTTCCGCCGGGTAGCCTTCAAACAGCGCCGAGGTGAATATCAAATCCTTCGGTGCGGAAGAGTGCCGGTAGGCATAACCCATGTCGGCATTGCTCATCACGTGCAGATTGCCCTTGCGGTCGATACCGCGCACTTCAACAACCCGCTCGCGCGTCTCGACGCCATTGGCACCCGCATTCATGCGCAGCGCCCCGCCAATCCCGCCGGGAATGCCGTGATAAAAGTGAAACCCGCCAAGCCCCAGTTCCAGCGCCAGCGCCGCCACGCGCTTGTCCGGCGTCATCGCACCCGCGCGGATAGTCGTGTCTCCGGCCTGCACCGCCTCGCCAAACCCCTTGACTGAGAGCCGCACCACAAACCCGGCAATCCCGCCATCACGCACCAGAAGGTTCGAGCCGATACCCACCGGCATCACCGGAATCTCCACTGGCACCGCCGCCATGAACGCAGCCAGATCCTCCTCGTCCGCAGGCTGAAACATCACCTCCGCCAGCCCGCCCGCCCGAAACCATGTCACCTTGTCCATCTCGGCATTGGGCGTCATACGACCGCGCAGGCCCTCCAGCCGCGAGCCGAGTTTCTTGATGAGTGCTTCACCGTCCATATGTGGACTTTCTTTTCTTTATGCGCCCAAAGCATTGAGCTCTTTGGGAAGAGCGTAAGCCCACTGCGTAATATTTCCCGCTCCAAGGCAAATCACATAATCGCCCGGCTTGGCAAGCGAGCGGATCAGGCCGGCCAATTCCGGCGCACCGTTGATGTGCCGCGCGTCGCGATGTCCGCCCGAACGGATGAGATCAACAAGCGTCTCCGAATTCACTCCCGCAATCGGCTCCTCGCCCGCCGCATACACCGGTGCCATGATCACCGTATCGGCATCATTGAAGCACGCCGCAAAATCATCAAACAGGCTGGCAAGCCGCGTGTAGCGATGCGGCTGAACGACGGCGATCACCCGGCCCTTGGCCGAATCCCGTGCAGCTTTCAGCACCGCCCTGATCTCAACGGGATGGTGGCCATAGTCGTCAAATATCTCGACGCCATTCCACGAACCCGTATGCGTAAACCGCCGCTTGACTCCGGCAAACCCGAGCAACCCCTTTTTGATCGCCGCGCCATCAATCCCAAGCTCATGCGCCACCGATATCGCCGCCGTCGCATTGGAAACATTGTGCCGCCCCGGCATTGGCAGGCGCAAACCCTTGAGCTCGGTCAACTTCCCCGTCTTCCGGTCTCGGATTGTCACATCAAAATTCGTACCCGGCCCGTCCACGATGCAATTGTGAAACCGCACATCCGCCTGCGGGTTTTCGCCATAGGTAATCACCCGCCGGTCCTCGATGCGGCTCACTAGTGCCTGCACTTCAGGATGATCAAGACACATCACGCCAAACCCGTAAAACGGCACATTTTCGACAAACTGCCGGAACGCCTCGCGCACTTTGTCAAACGTCCCGTAATGATCGAGATGCTCGGGATCGATGTTGGTGATCACCGCGACATCTGCGGGCAGCCTCAGGAACGTCCCGTCGCTCTCGTCCGCCTCCACCACCATCCAGTCGCCGCCGCCCATCCGTGCGTTGGTGCCATAGGCGTTGATGATGCCGCCGTTGATCACCGTCGGGTCGAGCCCGCCCGCATCCAAAAGCGCCGCCACCATCGAGGTCGTCGTCGTTTTGCCATGCGTGCCGCCAATCGCCACCGCCTGGCGGAAGCGCATCAGTTCCGCCAACATTTCCGCCCGCCGCACAATCGGCAATTGCCGCTCCCGCGCCGCCATCAGTTCCGGATTGTTCTTCCTGATCGCCGTCGAAACCACAACGACATCCGCCGTGCCAAGGTTCGCCGCCGTGTGCCCGACAAAGCATTCAATGCCGTTGTCGCGCAGCCGCTGGCAGTTGGCGCTGTCGGCTTGATCCGATCCCTGCACCTTGAAGCCCAGATTATGCAGCACCTCGGCAATGCCGCTCATTCCGATGCCGCCGATGCCGATAAAATGCACCAGCCCGATGTTGGGCGCCATCTTCATGCAACGAGTCCCTTTTTGAAGTCTGCAACCGTTTTGCCAGCGGCAATAGCCTCTGTCAGGTCTGCAAGCAACAGCGCAGCGTCCAGAAGCGCCGCCATCTGCGCCGCCGCCGCCATGCGTGCGGCCTTGTCCGGGTTGGACGCAAGTTCAGCAATAACGTCAGCAATCCTCTGCGGCGAAAGCTCCGCTTGCTTGACCACCATCGCCCCGCCCTCAGCCAAAAGGGCCGCAGCATTGGCGGCCTGATCATGGTCCAGTGCGAAGGGATACGGCACAAGCAGAGACGGCCGCCCAATCACCGTCAGTTCAGAAACCGTCGAAGCCCCGGCCCGCGAAATCACAAACTGCGCATCCGCAATCCGCCGCGCCATATCGCTGAAAAACGGCGCTACCTCCGCCTTCACGCCAAGTTTCACATAGGCTGCCTTGACGCTTGCCTCATCGTCCGCCCGCGCCTGCTGCGTCAACACGAGCCGGTGCCGCAACCCCTCCGGCAACAGCGCGACGGCTTCCGGAATGGCCTCGCCAAAATACTGCGCCCCTTGACTGCCGCCAAACACCAGAACATTGAAAGCACCCGCATCCGGTGCACGGTAATCCACCTGCGCCGCCTCCAACACAGAGGGTCGCACCGGATTGCCCGTCAGCAGCGTCCTTTCCGGGTAGACCGCGCCCGCCTCCGGCAAAAAGCCACCCGCGATAGCCTTTACGCTCTTGGCCAGCAGCGCGTTCGCCCGCCCCATCACCGCGTTCTGCTCATGGATCAGCGTCGGCACACCCGCCCTCACCGCTGCATACACGGGCGGCAGTGTTGGATAGCCCCCGAACCCGACGACAACAGACGGCTTGATTTTGCGGATAAGGCGACCAGCCGCACGAAACCCCGAAAAGAGTTTCAAGCCCGTCTTCATCATGGCAATTGGGTTCTTCGATCCGAAAGTTGCCGACGGCACCACATGAACAGCCTCAGCCGGAAACGTGCCTGCAAACCGCTCAGCCCGCTCATCCGTCGCCAGATGCACAGCCCAGCCGCGCGCCTTCAACTCATGAGCCAGCGCCTCCGCCGGAAACACATGCCCGCCGGTCCCGCCCGCACACAGGAGTGCAACCTTGTTCATTCAGCCGGAACCAGCATCGGGATGGTCCGCCTTGGCTGAATGCTGATGCTTGACCTCGGCTTGGTACGCGTCAGCGCCAGCACAAACCCCATCGAAATCGCCATCGCCACCAGCGACGAGCCGCCGTAGGAAATGAACGGCAGCGTCATCCCCTTGGCCGGCAGCAGCTGCAAATTCACGCCAATGTTGATGATCGACTGAAACCCGAAGCTGACCACCAGCCCGGCCACTGCAAGCCGCGTGAACTCATCGCGTTCCCGAAGCGCAAAGCGCAGACCGCGCATCACGATGAATCCGAACAGCAGCGCAATGACCAGACAGAACAGAATGCCGAACTCCTCCGCCGCCACCGAGAAGATATAGTCGGTATGGCTGTCCGGAAGGATGCGCTTGACTGAGCCTTCGCCGGGCCCCTGACCAAACCAGCCGCCACGGATAATCGCCTCACGGCCCGTATCGATCTGGAACGTATCGCCCTCGCCGGTCAAAAACTTGTCGATGCGCGCTGCGACATGCGGAAAGAATGTATAAGCGCCAAACGCACCCGAAGCGACCACTCCCAACATCAAAATGATCCAAAGCCACGGCATGCCAGCCATGAAAAACATCGTTCCCCATGTCGCCGTCACCAGCATCGTCTGACCAAGATCAGGCTGCGCCACGAGGAGCGCCATCACGATGCCAAACAGGATTGTCGCCATCAGATTGCCGGGGATTTCCGGGTGCCGCGCCCGTTCGGCAAACAGCCAGGCACAAATCACCACAAACGCCGGCTTCATGAACTCGGAAGGCTGAACAGTCATGCCAGCAACTTGGAGCCAGCGGTGCGAGCCTTTGACCTCAACCCCGATAAACAACACCGCAATCATTGCCAAAACCGAAAACGCCAGCTGCGCCAGCGCCAGCCGCCGCACCTGCCGGTCATCGAGGAATGAAACCGCTATCATCGCTATGAACGCGGGGATCATAAAGAACGCCTGCCGCTCGACAAAATGATAGGGCTGCAAGCCGATACGCTCCGCCACCGCCGGACTGGCTGCAAATGCCAGGATCACCCCGAGCCCCATCAGCCCGAGAAATCCGCCCAGAAAGTAAAGGTCAATCGTCCACCACCATTTGGCGACGTTGCTGCGGTCCGCGCGTGAAACCATCAGATTGATCCTTCCATGGGCCTGATGCCGGGAATAGCCATCACAGCGTCGCGAAATGCGTCGCCGCGTTTTTCAAAATTCTTGAACTGGTCAAATGATGCACAGGCCGGCGACAGCAAAACCACCGGCTCGCCCGCTTCATCGCCGTCCGCGTCGCGCGCAGCATGCTCGACAGCCAATGCCAGCGTGCCGGAAATCTCGAACGGCGCCTTCGTGCCAATCGTTGCTGCAAACTGCGGCGCGGCCTCGCCGATCAGATAGGCCTTGGCGATACGCGGGAAATAATTCACCAGCGCATCAATCCCGCCCTCTTTCGCCAAGCCCCCAGCGATCCAGTAAATGCGCGGGAAGCTGGACAGTGCAGGCGCAGCCGCCTCGGCGTTGGTCGCTTTGGAATCATTGACAAACAACACTTTGCCCAGCCGCGCAACTTGCTCCATCCGGTGCGCAAGGCCGGGGAAAGATTTGAACCCCGCATTGATCTCGGCATCGCTCAAGCCAACAACCCGCAGCGCCGCAAACGCCGCCAGTGCATTTTGCGCATTATGCTGGCCGCGCAGCGAGCCAATGCCGGCAAGGTTTGAAATCTCACGGCGGTTTCCGCTGCTGCTCTGCAAGAGTTTGGACCCTTCCGCAAACAGCCCGCTGTCAAGCGCCTGATCCTTAGAGATGCGAACAATGTCTTGGACGGCAATCTCCAGCCGGTCGGCAATGGCAAGGCAGTGCTCATCGTCCTGCCCGACAATCGCCGTGTCGCTCTTCGCCACCAGCCGTTCCTTTATCGCGGCGTAGCGCTCGATATCGCCATGCCGGTCAAGATGGTCTGGCGTTACGTTCAGCAAAATCCCCGCCGTCGGATGGATTGAAGGTGCAAGGTCAATCTGGTAGGACGAGCATTCGACCACATAAAACTTGCCGGAAGCAGGCGCATCCAGGGTCATCACCGCAGTGCCGATGTTGCCGCCAAGCTGCACATCCCGTCCGGCAGACTTCAGCACATGCGCAATCAGCGCCGTCGTTGTCGACTTGCCGTTCGTGCCGGTGATCGCGATAAATGGCGCGTCGGGCGCATGCCTCGCCCGCTCGCGCGCAAACAATTCAACATCGCCGATGATCTCGACCTTCGCCGCATGCGCCAGATCAACCGTCCAGTGCGGCTTCGGGTGCGTCAACGGCACACCGGGCGACAGCACGAACGCGTCAAAAATCGTCCAGTCAGCCTTCGCCAGATCGCCCGTTCCAATGCCGAGCGCCTTGGCCCTTTCCACGCTTGCCGGATTGTCATCCCAACCTAGAACATCCGCCCCGCCAGCCTTCAACGCCTGCGCGGTCGCAAGGCCGGACCCGCCCAGTCCGAACAGGGCCACCCGCTTGCCGTTGAATGTTGTGGCCGGGATCATCAGGGCCTTACCGCAGCTTCAGAGTGGACAGGGCCAGCAGTGCAAGGATCACCGAAATGATCCAGAACCGCACCACCACCTGGCTTTCCGTCCAGCCAAGCTTCTCGAAATGGTGATGAATGGGTGCCATCAGAAACACCCGTTTGCCGGTCATCTTGAACCAGCCAACCTGGATGATCACCGACATCGCTTCCATCACGAACAGCCCGCCGACAATGCCCATCACAATCTCATGCTTGGTCGCCACCGCCACGGTGCCAATCAGACCGCCCAATGCCAGCGACCCTGTATCACCCATGAAAATGGCGGCAGGCGGCGCGTTGAACCACAGAAACCCGAGCCCGGCTCCGATCACCGCGCCAAGCACAACGGCGAGTTCGCCTGTGCCCAGCACAAAGTGGATTTGCAGATAATTGGCAAAAACCGCATTGCCGGAAAGATAGGCGATAATCCCGAATGATGCCGCCGCGATCATCACCGGCACAATTGCCAATCCGTCCAACCCGTCCGTCAAATTCACCGCATTGCCAGCGCCGACAATCACAAACGCCCCGAACGGAATGAAGAACCAGCCAAGATCGAGCAAAAAATTCTTCAGGAACGGAAATGTCAGCGATGTCGAAAACGGCGCATTTCCAATCTGGCTGATCGCAAACACCGCAAGGCCTGCAACGATGACTTCTAGCCCCAGCCGTGCCTTGCCGGAAAAGCCTTTGTGCGACTGTTTCGTCACCTTCAGATAATCATCATAAAAGCCGATCGCCCCGAAGCTGATGGTCACCAACAGCACCACAATCACGTATTCGCTGCGCAAATCCGCCCAGATCAGTGACGTGACAAGGATCGACGACAGGATCATCAGCCCGCCCATGGTCGGCGTCCCCGCCTTCTTGAAATGCGTCTGCGGCCCGTCCGCGCGGATCGGCTGGCCCCGGCCCTGTTTGACGCGCAGCCTGTCAATGATCGGCTGGCCAAAGATGAAAACCAGCATCGCAGCGGTGATCAGCGCCCCGCCGGTGCGAAACGTGATGTAGCGGAACACGTTGAACACGGAGACCGCATCGGATATTTCGGCCAGATAAGCCAGCATGAATTGGGGTCCCCTTATGTGCCTTTCAGGCCGGTTCCTGTGCCGGCATCACCGGAGGAAATTGTTTCAGCAAATGCTCGACCAGCTTTGAAAAGCCGATACCGTTGGATGATTTGACGACAACCACGTCGCCCGGGCGGATAGTGGCCGCAACCGCCGCCTTCAACTCATCGACGCTTGGCCGGTACTCGCGCTCAATGTCTGACGCCAGCGCATCTGCCAGCACCTTCATTTCCGGCCCCGCCAGAAACACCTTGTCCATGTTCGATGACTTGATTGGCTCAGCCAGTTCCACATGTAATTTCTTTGAATGCTTGCCGAGTTCCAGCATGTCGCCCAGCACGGCAATCCGCCGCCCGCGCCCTTCAACCGGGATCGACCCCGCCAGTTGCAGCGCCGCCGCCATTGATGCCGGGTTGGCATTGTAGCTCTCATCAATCAGCGTGAATGTCCCGCCATTGACCTTGAGCTTGTGCCTCCGTCCGCGCCCCTTCTCGGATTGCAGCGTGCCAAGTGCCAGGCAAACCTTGGCAAGGTCCGCGCCCGCCAGCGAAGATGCGCCCATCACTGCCAGCGCATTCTGCACAATATGCCGCCCCGGCGCGCCGATCTTCACGGCAACATCCATCCCCGCAATCTGCGCCGTGATCACCGAGCAATCCGCCATCGGTCTGTATTTGAGCAGCTTGTAGGTTGCCTGCCGGTGCTCGCCAAACCCGTGAATGTTGACGATACCCGCATCCTTGGCCAAAAGCGCCAGCTTGCGATACCGGCTGTCGTCGCGGTTCAACACCGCGTGTCCGCCCTCGACCACACCTTCGAATATCTCCGCCTTCGCCAGTGCGATCTGGTCCAGATTCTTGAAATGCCCAAGATGTGCCGCCGCAATGATCGTGATGATCGCAATATGCGGTCGCACCAGCTTCACCAGCGGACGGATTTCATCAGGGTGGTTCATGCCGATTTCAAAGACGCCATAGTCCGTGTCTTCCGGCATCCGCGCGAGCGACAGCGGCACGCCCCAATGATTGTTGAACGAGGCGGCAGACGCATGCACCGTGCCGCACACGCTCAGCACACGCCGCAGCGCTTCCTTGGTTGTCGTCTTGCCAGCCGAGCCGGTTACGGCAATGATCTGCGCGTTGCTGCGTGCCCTGGAGGCAACGCCCAGATGTTCCAGCGCCTTCAAAACGTCCGGCACCACGATCATCGGCATCGTCAGTTTGCCAAGCGCCGGCAGTTTCGATTCCGCCACCACCACCAGCGCCGCACCCGACGCCATCGCTGAGCTGGCGAAATCATGCCCGTCAAAATTGTCGCCCTTGATGGCGAAAAAAGCGCTGCCCTTTTCGACCGAACGGCTGTCGATGGTGATGCCGCTCACGCCCGTCGGCATCTGCCCCACAGGCCGCCCACCCATCGCATCAATCATCGCCCGTGAGGTCCAGAGCAAACTCATGCACCAAGCTCCTTGAGCGCCTTGCGCACTTCCTCATGATCGGAAAAGTGATGCGTCACAGTTCCGATGGTCTGGCCCTCCTCATGCCCCTTGCCAGCAACGATCAGCGTGTCGCCCGCATGCAGCATTTCGATCGCTTTTCGCACAGCTTCCGCGCGGTTTTCGATCTCGCGCGCACCCCTCGCCGCGGCCAATATCTCGGAACGGATTTGCGCCGGAATTTCCGTGCGCGGGTTGTCATCGGTCACAATCACCACATCCGCCAGCCGCGCCGCGATCTCGCCCATGATCGGCCGCTTGCCCTTGTCGCGGTCACCGCCGCACCCGAACACCAGCACCACTCGCCCGGTCGTAAACGGCCGCACCGAAGTCAGCACGTTTTCCAGCGCTTCCGGCTTGTGTGCATAATCCACATAAATCAACGCACCATCCCTGGTCTGCCCAGCCAGATCAAGCCGCCCCGGCGCACCCTCCAAATGCTCCAGCGCTGCAAACGCCGTCGCCGCATTCACACCCGTGGCAATCGCCAACCCAGCCGACACCAGCGCATTGGACACCTGAAACTCGCCCGCCAACGGCAGGTCAATCTCATAAATCCGCCCGCCATAAGACACTTCCACCCGCTGCCGGCGCCGCTCATGCTCAACGCGCTTGACCGAGATGAAATCGCCCTGGCGCCCGACCGTCAGCACCTGAAGTCCTGCTGTCCTCGATGCCTCAACAACGGGTGCCGTAAATGGATCATCTGCAAAAATAACTGCAGGCGTCCCCGTCTCAAGCAACGTATCAAACAGCCGCAACTTCGCCTTCAAATACGCTTCCATCGTCGGGTGATAGTCCAGATGATCGCGCCCCAAATTGGTAAACGCCCCCGCCTTCAGCTTCACCCCGTCCAATCGGCATTGATCAAGCCCATGGCTCGAAGCCTCCATTGCGGCGTGGCTCACGCCCTCGTCAGCCAACTCTTGCAAAAGCCTGTGCAATTCAACCGGATCCGGCGTCGTCAGCGTTCCATATTCGTTGCGTCCGGGAGCCACCACACCAGTCGTGCCGATGGAAGCCGCAGCGTGGCCGCCATGCGCCCAGATCTGGCGCGTGAAGCCAGCGACAGAGGTCTTTCCCGCCGTGCCGGTCACCGCGACCATCGTCTCCGGCTGCCGTTCGTAAAATGTCGCGGCAGACAGCGCAATCGCCCGGCGCGGCTCCACAACGCGGATTACCGGAATGCTCAGTTCGCCAACGTCGGCATCTGTCGCCGCGACGACCGCCAGCGCACCTCTGTCCGCCGCATCCGCAGCAAACTTCGCCCCGTCAGCCTTCACCCCATGCAACGCAAAAAACAGGAAACCGGGCGCGGCCTTGCGCGAATCCTGGGTGATCCCGGCAACATCTGCTGCCAGCCCCGAATCCGTTTTCAAAATGTCCGCGAATGCTTCCAGTTTCATGTCCGACCAATTCCTGTGCGCGTCTACGCTGCGCCTGAACTACTGCAGCGATTGAGCCAAGGGCGTATTATCTGGGCTAAAATCAGGCTTCACCCCCAGAAACACCGCCGTGCGCCGGATAATCGCTGAAACTGTCGGTGCAGCGTTTGATCCCGCCGTCGCGCCGCCCTTGCCCTTCTCGGCCTTTGGCTCGTCGAGAATCACCAGCACCACATATTTAGGGTCGCGAATTGGAAAAGCCGCAAGGAACGCATTGAAGCGCTTGTCAGATGAGTAGCGCCCGCGAACCACCTTTTCCGCCGTACCCGTCTTGCCGCCGACATCGTAGCCCGGAACACCCGCCTGACGACCGGACCCCTTCTCAACATTCATCCGGAACAGATAGCGCATGGCTTCGCTGGTCTGCTCCTTGACCACCGCCACCGCCACAGCATCCGCATCTTCCCGGGTCCTCGGCAAAAATGTCGGCTGTATCAGCTTGCCGCCGTTCATCAACGCCGCTGCGGACATTGCTGTCTGCAACGGTGTGGTCGAAACGCCATGGCCGAACGAAATCGTGATCGAGTTCAGCTTCTTCCATTCCTTCGGCTCAGAAGGCTTGGCGACCTCGGGTATCTCAGTCTCCATTTTGTCCAGAAGACCGATCTTGTGCAGGAACGCGCGGTGATTATCCGTCCCGACAAGGTCTGCCTCCTTTGCTGTGCCAATGTTCGACGAGTAAATGAAAATCTCCGGAACAGTGAGAACCCGCCGCTTGCCGTGAAAGTCATTGATCGTGAATCCGCCAATCCGGATTGGCTTTGATGCGTCGAACTTTGAGCGCAGATTCACCTTGCCCTCGTCCAGCGCCATCGCCGTGGTGAAGGTCTTGAACGTCGAGCCCATCTCGAACGTACCGGCCGACATCCGGTTCAGCCGGTCTTTCTCCAAGGCATTGAACGGATTGTTCGGGTCATAATCCGGCAGTGAAGCCATGCCGAGCACTTCGCCGGTATGAACATCCAGAACGACAGCACCTGCGGCAATTGCCCGGTAGCGCTCCATCGCCTTGCCAAGCTCATCGCGAATGACATGCTGTACGCGCAGATCAATCGAAAGCTTGACCGGCTCGAGTTCCTTCTCGGTCGTAAACCCGGCATCGCGCAGGTCCGAGAGCCCACTCTTGTCAACATAGCGCTCCATCCCCGCTATGCCCTTGTTGTCAACATCCACCAGCCCGACGATGTGCGAAGCAGTCGAGCCACCCGGATAAAAGCGCCGCTTTTCCGACCGGAACCCGATGCCCGGCAGCCCGAGTTTCATCACCATGCTTTGTTGCTTCGGCGTCATCTGACGCTTCAGCCAAATGAATCCAAGCCCGCTCTTCAGTTTGCGGTAGGTCTGTTCCTGATCGAGATCCGGAATGACGCTCGTCAGCATTTCCAGCGTTTCGTCGGCGTCCACGATGCGCTTCGGCTCGGCATAGAGCGAGGCTGTCTTGATATCCGTCGCCAGTATCTCGCCATTGCGGTCAGTCAGATCAGGTCGTGCAGCAACGCTCTGGGCAATTGACCCCGTATAGCCGCTGTCAACATCCTGCATGCCAAAGTAAATCAGCCGCCCACCAATCACGCCATAAATCGCAGTAAAGCAGGCCATCGCGATCATCACGCGGTTGCGCGTCCGGTCGGCGCTCTTGCGCGGCTCGTCTATAAGGATCGGCCCTTCTTCGAGCGTCGCTTCTGCGCGTTTGACGAATTTGCCGATCATTCTTCGACACTCCCAGTCGAAACATCATCCCCGACAATCAGGTCCTCCAGTGACTCTTGGTAATCTTGCGCGTCAACCACGGGCTTCTTGGTTGCTGGCTTGCTCTTCGCGACCTTCACCGGCTCGCCACTTTCGTCAGCTGCGATGGCATCGGCAATCGCGTCGCCTTCGTCCGCCGCGAGGCCCTTTTCCGGCACGGCAGACAAGTCCGTCACCTGATGGGAATCTGTCGCCTGAAGCCCAAGCGCATCCTTGTGCGCGTCAACAAGCTTCTGGATGCGCGACGGCTGCGTCAAAAGACTCCAGTCGGCCTTGAGAAGATCGATGGAATCCTCTTCTTCCGCAATCTGCCGCTCGATCTTGCGCACCTGGCGCAATTCGTCCTCGGAATCCGCCTTGATGCGGTAAGTCACCGCTGCTGCGGAGACCATCACAAGGATCATGATGATGTCGATGGTTCTCAGCATCAGGTGCTCCGGTATGTGCGGCTGTCGGGAAGGTTCGGCAGTCCGGCAAAATCTGAATCATGTCTGGCAGGCGTATCTGTGCGGATACCGGTGCGCAGTTTGGCCGAGCGCGAGCGCGGATTGGCGGCAAGTTCCGTCTCGCCGGCCTCCATCGCGCCCTTGAATGGCAGCGAGAATGTCGGTGCCTTGAACACCACTTGCGGCAAATGCCGCGATCCGGTCCCCGCATCGGCGCGGTCAGCAAGGAATTTCTTGACGATCCGGTCTTCCAGCGAATGAAACGACACCACGACCAGCCGCCCGCCCGGCTTCAACGCCCGCTCCGCCGCCAGCAAGGCTTCGGTCAGCTGGCCAAGCTCGTCATTGACATAAATCCGCAAGCCCTGAAATGTCCGCGTGGCGGGGTGAATCCGGTCATCATGGCGTCGCGGAATGAGCTTCTCAATCGCTGCCGACAATTGCTTGGTTGTCGCAAACGGCTGAACGGCACGTTCGCGCTCAATCATCTTGGCAATGCGGCTGGCGTTCTTCTCTTCGCCCAAGATGCCGATTATGCGGATCAGATCGCCAACCTTGGCCCGGTTCACCACGTCTGCGGCGCTGACACCGGATTGCGCCATGCGCATGTCAAGCGGCCCATCGCGCAGAAAAGAGAATCCACGTTCCGCCTCGTCGATCTGCATGGAGGACACGCCGATATCGAGCATCACCGCATCGACGCAAGCCCCGTCAACCGCGTCTTCCATATCCGCAAACGCGCCCTGCCAAAGCCGCAACCGCCCGCCGCTTTGCGCTACCAGCACAGCACCTGCAGCAATCGCGTCCGGGTCGCGGTCCACACCGATGACACTGGCGCCATCAGCCAATATCCGCCTGGCATACCCGCCGGCCCCGAATGTCCCGTCAATCACGGTCTCGCCGGGCTTGGCAGCAACCGCTGCCGCCACCTCGTCAAGAAGCACCGGAATGTGACGGGCCGGTCCGCCATCGGCACCGGCAAGGCCCGCACCGTGGCCCGTCATCATTCCGGCTCTCCTTGCGCTGCGCCAGGTCTTGGCTGTGAAAGCTTGACCTGTCGCAATTTCAAAAGCCGTGCGCGCACGTCCGCGCTGTAGTCCAAAAGCCGCTGCGGCTCCCAGATTTGGAAATGTTTCCCCCGCCCGACAAAGGCGATCTTGTCCACGAGTTTCGTGTGCTCGCGGATAAAGTCCGAAACCTGCAACCGCCCTTCCGAATCCAGCTTCAGAAAGTCCCCGTCGCCGTGGATGAAGAACGACATGTCGTCCGCCGTTTGCAAAAACGGGTCTTCCGAAGCGATCCGCGCCTCGTAGGCGTCCAGCAAATCCGGTCCGCCCACATCCAGTGCCGCAATGTCCAGACACCGCAGCGCATAGAGTTCCTGATAGCCGCGCGCCAAAATCACCTGACGGAACCGCCCAGGCACCGAAACGCGTCCCTTCGCGTCGATGTTCATGATTGCTGTTGAAAGGAAACGGTCCATCACTCGCTACAAAACCCGCCCCCCGAAATGGAAAGCCCCTCATATCGACCCCCGCCCGCCTGGTCGTTGCAAACCGCAAGGCATTTGTCCCGAAGCCATTGATCGCACGGACTTTTTCAGAGCAGCCTTCGCCACCCTTCCCGCCATGAACGCAGCGGGCAATCCCCCATGTGTGATAATCAACGCTTGCCGGAACGCTTGATGATGTGACGGGTATCATGGGCATTATTGGGCGTCAATGGGATTGCAAGGGAAATGGATAGGGAGTCCGGCCATCGTCAGCTCCTCGTGCCGCAGACCCTTCATTTATTGGCTGTTAGGGTTAACAATCCGTTTCAATCGCGCCTGAATCCACGGTCTTGCCCAGGCAAAGCGCCGCTGTTACGGCTGTGAAAATGAATGAACTGAGGAACACGAGATGATCCGCCACACAGTCGTCTTCAAGCTGAAACATGCAGCAGGCTCGGCTGAGGAGAAATCCTTCCTCGAAACCGCTAAAATCCTCGCCACCATCCCCGGCGTCAAAAAATTCGAAAAGCTGCGCCAGACCAGCAGGAAGAACGATTACGACTACGGCTTCTCAATGGAATTCGCCGATCAAGCAGCCTACAGCGCCTACGACGCGCATCCCGATCACACAGCCTTCGTCCAAGACCGCTGGATACCGGAAGTGGCAGCGTTCATGGAAATCGACTACGTGCTGTTGCCCTGAGCGGCCCTGCTACCCGGCCTTGATAGCCCGCTCGACCGTCTCCGGCGCGTGATCAATGACCTTCAACAGACTGGTGGCAATCCGGTCGGGATGGCGACGCCTTTGCTCCCAGTCACGGACAGTCGCAACCGAAAGCCCGAAACGCACCGCGAATTTGTCCTGACTGAGATGCAGCCGCTTGCGGATGGCGGCCACATCCACGACGTCCGGCGCAATCATCCGCGCAGGTGCAATCCTGCCTTCTGCTATCGCCAGTGCCTCGTGGGCGCTTTCCAGGAGTTCTTTGCCAAAATCATTCATAGCTTGCTCCTCATTTTATAGGCCACCGCGATTTTCGGCAGTAGTCCGGCCAATTGATTGCGCTCCGCAGGCGAC
>JANPEK010000102.1:0-11603 GCA_031422915.1 Phyllobacteriaceae bacterium
GTTGAGTTTTCCTCGGCCAAGCCGCGGATAACCTGACCGTTTTCACCGGGGGCATCTTCAAAGAAAAATGAAACCGGAACGTTGAGCACGGTTGCAATCGCCTGCAGGCGGCTTGCCCCGACGCGGTTTGCGCCCTTTTCATATTTCTGGATTTGCTGGAATGTGATGCCAAGCCCCTCACCGAGTTTTTCCTGGCTCATTCCAAGCATATTGCGCCGCAGACGAACGCGACTCCCGACATGCACGTCTATCGGGTTGGGTTTTTTCTTGTTTTCAATCATTTTTTTTGCTTCAACCGTCATCACGGTTCACTTCTTGTTTTGCAGCCTGAGAGCTGCGGGTTTTGCTTTTTTTCTGATTGTCTTGCGCAGCCCTTGCGCGTCCCTCGATCTGTGTTCTGGTTTTTGTGATGCGACCGATGATTACATTGTGAACCGTCGGCGCAAATTAGTCAAACCACAGATAGCAAGCAGGGTTGCAAACAAACCAAACATTATGCGCGCACCGTGATCAGCGTAAAGAGTTGGTTTCGTTCTTTCCGGAAGTGGCATATCGAGCACCGCGATGGTGTTGAGAGCCAGTGCTCCCGTCACACGTCCATAACCGTCGATGATCCCGGAAATGCCATTGTTTGCCGCGCGCACAACCGGCACGCCGGATTCGACTGCCCGGATTTGGGCAAGCCGGAAATGCTGGTACGGGCCAGGCGTTGCCCCATACCAGGCGTCATTGGTGATGTTGACGGCAATTCCGGCACGGCTTGATGTGCTGAGCGCTCCCGGAAAGATGATCTCATAGCAAATTTGCGGCAGAATTTCCGGCAGTCCGGGCAGCTTGAGGCGATGAACGCGAGCTCCGGCTGAAAACCCGCCGGGTGTGGACACCAGTTGTCGAAGCCCGAATGAGCCAAGCAAATCCTCGAGCGGCAGATATTCGCCGAACGGCACCAGATGCACCTTGTCGGCGGCGTCGATCACTTCGCCCTTGTCGCTGATTGCCAGCATGCTGTTGTAGTAGCGCACAACCTCGCCCTCATTGCGGTCACCCTCCTGCCGCACGGCGCCAGCCAGCAAAATCTGACCCACGGTCAAGGTCTCGCCCAGCGCCGCCAGTGCATCAGGCCGCTCGGTGATGAGAAACGGCACTGCTGTCTCAGGCCAGACAATCAACACAGGTTTGGCTTTGTCAGCCTCCGGCGCTTGTGCTGTCATCTTGAGATAGTCAGCGAATATTGTGTCTCGCACTGCATTGTCCCATTTTTCAGATTGGGACACAGAAGGCTGGACAATCCTGACGATTGGACCCTTCGACGCATCAATTGCTGGCGCGCTGTCGAGTCGCTGGTAACCGAACAGGAATTGACCGCCAACCAACAACAGAGCCAGAAGGGGACCGATCCACTTCCATCGTGACATCGCCGCCGCACCCGGCAAAGCAAACGCCAGAACCGCAAGGGCGTTCATGCCGGTTATGCCGAACACCGATGTGGACTGCATGAGAACCGGCGCGGGCATGATGGTTAGGCCAAGGCTGTTCCACGGAAAACCTGTGAACAAAACGCTGCGCAGCCATTCGCCGATACCAAAGCCGAAGGCGAGCGCCGCAGCTGCGCCAATGCCGCGTCCCCAGACCGAGCGCGCCAGCATGGCCGAGCCCGCAAAAAAGAAGGCGAGACCAGCGGGCAAACCAAAAATCGCCAGTGGCAGCGCCCACGCGAACTCCCAACTCTCGGCAATGACAGCATTGCCCAGCCACCACAGTCCGGCGACGAAATAGCCAAAGCCGAAAAACCAACCGATAACTGCTGCGGGGTAGAGCCGCAGAGCACCACGCGCGTTCTGCCCCGGCACGGCCCCTTCAATCAGCCACAGGAGAATTGGAAATGATATAAAGCCGACGGCAAAAAAATTGAACGGCGGCAGTGCCAGCGTCAAAAGCGCTCCGGCAAACAGCGCAAGCATGTTGCGCTTGAAGCCCCACAGCAGAATGATCTCTCCGGCAATCCTGTCGAGCATATCCAGAGCGTCCCCATTGCCATGCCGAAAACCAGCGTGACGCGAATCAACGGAGAAACGTTTATCAGGAGGCAGCGGCTTACAAAAACATCATTCGCCAATGCGCGTGATCTGAACCTTGCGGATGCGGCGGTTGCCCGCTTCAAGCACCTTGAATTCAAAGCCCGGAACCGCGACACATGTTTCGCCCTTGAGCGGATGATGGCCAAGTTCGGCGATGATCAGACCGGCAATCGTATCGACGTCCTCACCGTGCTTGCCGACAACAAACTCCACACCGACTGCTTGCGAGACATCATCCAAATCCGCGCCACCATCGACGACAAACACCCCCGGCGACTGCTCGGCGATCGGAATGACGGCGTCGTCATGTTCATCCTCGATGTCGCCGACAACCAGTTCGACAACATCTTCCAGCGAGACCAGCCCGTCGGTGCCGCCATACTCGTCGATCACCAGCGCCATTTGCGTGCGCGACGCGCGCATCCGCTGCATCAACTCGCCCGCCAGCATCGAGTGCGGCACAAACAGAACGTCGCGCAGCAGCTTCAGCTCGGCAATGGTTTTGCCAAGATCAACGCGGGCCAGATCCAGCGGCACTGGTTCCGGCAGCTTGCGCGCGCCTGCCCTCGGCTTGGTTGGCTTGCGGGTGCGGGCGGAACGGGTGATATAGCCGAGCACATCGCGGATGTGGACCATACCCTTCGGGTCATCAAGATCGCCGGCATAGACCGGCATGCGCGAATGGCCCGAGCTTTCAAACAGCTCAAGAAGCTCGGCCAAAGTGGTGTCAACATCAACGCCAAGCACATCCGCGCGCGGGATCATCACGTCTTCTACGCGCACTTCCCTGAACCCGAGGATGTTGGAGAGCATTTCGCGCTCGCCGGCTGAAAAGCCCGAGACACCGGTCTCGTTCTCGTCGGCCAGCACATCAGCGAGATCGTCGCGCAAATCCGACGCGGACTTGCCGCGAAAGCGCTGGGCTAGCCATGACAGGACCGTGCGCCGCTCTTGTTCGGGACGGGGACTTCGGGCCGGGGCGTCGCCAACTTCGCCGGAAGGCCGGGCGGCAGGCTTGATTTCCGTTGCAGACACGGTTTTGGACTGGATGTTAGACATTGTCACCGTCAGATACAGCATAGGGGTCCGGTATTGCAAGGCGCGCCAGGATACGGCGCTCCAGCGCTTCCATCACTTCAGCCTCTTCGTCAGTCTCGTGATCGTGGCCGAACAGATGCAGCAAGCCGTGCGCCACTAGATGGCTCAAGTGGTTCTCAAACGGCTTGTGTTCCTCTTGCGCCTCACGAACGACCGTCTCGTAGCCGAACACGATGTCGCCAAGCAACGGCCCCGGGGCCATGCCCGGTTTGAGCGCAAGCGACGGGAACGACAACACATTGGTCGGCTTGTCCTTGCCGCGCCACTCGGTATTGATGCCCTGGATCGTTGCGTCATCGGTGAACAGCAGGCTGACCTCGGATGGTTGTTCCTGCGACAGGCCAAGCACAGCCTCAACGGCGCTGAAAACCGACTCAACGATGGCTTCGAGTTCCAATTCGCCCGGCCAGTTTCCACCTTCAACAGACGACACGGGAGTCAGTATTGCCGACTTGCTCACGCCTTGGCTGCGCCCTGCAGCGCGGCGTTGCGCCGTGCGACGCGTTCTTCCGTGGCCCGATCATAAGCTCCGACGATTTCCGCGACCAGCGGATGGCGCACTACGTCTTTTTGCGTGAAGCGCACATCCACGATGCCAGGCACGCCGTGCAGCAATTCAAGCGCTTCAACCAGCCCCGATTTTTGCCCCGGCGGCAGATCGACCTGGCTTGGATCACCGGTGATAATCATCCGGGCGTTCTCGCCAAGGCGGGTCAGGAACATTTTCATCTGCATTGATGTCGTGTTCTGTGCCTCATCGAGAATGATGGCAGCGTGGGCCAGTGTGCGGCCACGCATGAAGGCGAGCGGGGCGATTTCGATAACGCCTGCCTGAATGGCGCGCTCAACCTTGTCGCCGGCCATCATGTCATAAAGCGCGTCATACAGCGGGCGAAGGTAGGGGTCCACCTTCTCCTTCATGTCTCCGGGCAGGAAGCCGAGACGCTCGCCCGCCTCTACCGCAGGGCGGGACAGGATGATGCGTTCCACCGCACCGCGCTCCAAAAGCATGGCTGCATGGGCAACCGCCAAATAGGTCTTGCCGGTGCCGGCAGGGCCGACACCGAACACCAGTTCAGACCGTTCGAGCGCGCGCATATACTGGTCTTGCGTTGGCGTGCGGGCATGGATGGTGCGTTTGCGGGTCGAAATCTGGGCAGTAGACATGCGTGATTTTGTCTCCAGGGTCGGCAACATCGGCTGATTGTCTGCATCAAGCGCCATGCGGATTGCTCCGTCCACATCTGAAATGCCGACGTGATGACCGGAACGGATCATTGCATACAGACCATCCAGCGTGCGCCGCGCTTTCTCGATCGCTGACGGATCACCCTCGATATAGAGCTGGTTGCCGCGCGAGCGGGCGATGACACCGAGCTTTTGCTCAATATGGGCGAGATTTTCGTCAAATTGCCCAAACAGCGCTGTGGCATGCTTGTTGTTGTCAAAGGTCAGGACGATCTGGGCCATGTCGGAGGCACCTTGCGGCACTGGCTTAACCTTATCCGTGGCGTTCAAACGTCTGTTCCTCTCAGGGTCTATGACTGGACAGGTCCGGACATAAGGCTGTTCGCCCTGATTCCGGTGATTCGCACGTTCACACTGTCGCCGATTTTTGCGACAGATTCATCAACAATAACCGGCTGCAAATAAGGCGAGCGCCCAACCATCTGGCCAGCGTTGCGTCCGGCTTTTTCGACCAGAACGCTGAGTTCGCGTCCGACAAGCCCCGCGTTGAACGCATTCTGCTGCAAAAGCACCAGCGCCTGCAGCGCCTGCAGCCGCTGATCCATCACCTTGACAGGGATTTGCCCCTTCATCTCGCTGGCAGGTGTGCCCGGTCGCGGCGAATATTTGAAGGAGTATGCGGCCGCATATTTGGTTTGGCGGATGATTTCCATCGTGGCTTCGAAGTCAGAATCGCTTTCGCCGGGGAAGCCGACAATGAAATCCCCTGACATGGCGATATCAGGCCGCGCTGTGCGGACGCGCTCGACAAGCTTCAGATAGTCGCTCGCGGTATGGCGACGGTTCATGGCTTTCAGGATGCGGTCGGAACCGGATTGTACGGGCAGATGCAGGTAAGGCATCAACTGCGGCAGATCACGGTGCGCCTCGATCAGATCATCGGCCATGTCGCGCGGATGGCTGGTGATGTAGCGCAGGCGCATCACGCCTTCGATTTCCGCCAGATGGTGCAGAAGTCGGCCTAGACCCCATGTTTTACCATCAGGCCCCTGTCCATGCCAGGCGTTCACATTCTGCCCGAGCAGCGTGATTTCGCGCACACCTGCCGCGACCAGCCCTTTGGCCTCGGTCGATATCTGGCTGACCGGACGCGACACCTCGTTGCCGCGCGTGTAGGGCACGACACAAAAGGTGCAGAACTTGTCGCAGCCTTCCTGCACGGTCAGAAACGCGGTTACGCCGCGGCTGCGCACCTTGGCCTCGCTTGGCGCTGGCAGATGGTCGAACTTGTCTTCAGTGCCATAGTCCGTCTCATTGACGCGCTCGCCCTTGGCAACGCGGGCGACGATGTCGGGCAGCCGGTGATAGCTCTGCGGGCCGACCACAAGGTCCACGCCCTTGGCGCGGCGGAAAATCTCGTCGCCTTCGGCTTGCGCCACGCATCCGGCGACGCCAATATTCAGCGTGCGTCCTTCAACCTTCCGCTCAGTCTTCAGGTCCCGCAGCTTGCCAAGTTCGGAGTAAACCTTCTCAGCCGCCTTCTCGCGAATATGGCAGGTGTTGAGCAGCACCAGATCCGCATCCTCAAGGTTCGTCGTCTCGTCATAACCGCTCGCCACCAGCGCATCAGCCATGCGGGTCGAGTCATAGGCATTCATCTGGCAGCCGTAGGTTTTGACCAGCACCTTGCGGCGCGGCTCTGCGGATGCCGTGAATTCGTTGGTAAGCGGTACAATCGTCATGGCGCGCCGTGTATCCCGTTTTCGCCATCCAGTGAAGCGCCGAGTTCAGTGTCAAATCTCTGTTGGGCCATAGTCATCGCGCGGATTTGTGTTTCAAATTGCCGCGACAGCGCTTTGCGGTCGCTTGATCGGTCAAACATCACCGGCGCGCCGAATGTCACCTCAACGTCAATCGCGCTTGCGGAGACAATTCCCCTGAGATGATTGACCAGCGGAACCGTGCCTGGCCAAGACACTACAGGTCGCAGGAACCGGCCGATGGGCAAGCCTTGAATACGGGTGTAGGCAATGGACACTGGCTGGATCAGGACATGATCAATCGCATCGCCATTCCCAACCTCAAGAGCAGCTTTCGCAGCACCAAACAACGAGGACTTGAACGGCAAAACCCGGTTGCCGTCAGAGGTCGTGCCTTCCGCAAACAGAACAAGGATGTCACCGCTGTGCAGCCGCGCCGCAATTTCCTGCGCCTGATCTGCCGTCTTGTGCTTGCGCTCGCGCTCGATGAACACAGTGCGCTGCAATCTCGCGAAATTGCCAAACAGCGGCCAGCCTTTCACTTCAGACTTGGCAATGAACGACACTTCGGCAATCGAGCCAAGCACCAGGATGTCACTCCACGACACATGGTTGGAGACCAGCAGAAGCGGACGGCCCTGTGACATAACGCCGTTGACGCCCACCTTGAACCCGAGAAGCCAGCACATGAATTTCTGCCACTGCCGTGGCAGTGACTTGTGCCAAAAGCGCTGCAGCCGATGGGCAACAATCTGCAACGGCAGCAACGGCACCGTGACCAGGGCAAATATGGCCAGAACCAAGGCAACCCGGACCATTGCCAACATTGTCAGTCTTTGGCTTTGCGTTTGCGCACCGGCACAGCATACAATTCAAGCCGATGGTCAACCAGCTTGAAGCCACGCTCGCGGCAAATCTCTTCCTGCAGCGCCTCAATGCGCGGGTCTGAAAATTCCAGCACCTTGCCGGATTTCAGGTCGATCAAATGGTCATGATGCTCCAGCGGCATCGCCTCATAACGGGCACGCCCATCGCGGAACTCGTGCCGTTCGATGATGTTCAGATCTTCAAACAGGCGCACTGTGCGATAGACGGTTGATATGGAAATGTGCGGGTCGATCTTTGCTGCACGGCGGTGCAATTCCTCGACGTCCGGGTGATCGGCGGAATTTTCCAGCGCCTGCGCAATGACGCGGCGCTGACCCGTCATGCGCATGCCCTTGTCGGCACAAAGTGTTTCCAGATGCGAGGCCAATGTTTCGTCCCGGTTCCCAAACGGACCTATTTCAGATCAAGCCGCATGACAAGCGCCGCACTCTTTCCTGCAGGAGTACCCTTGCCTGCAGGAGTATCCTTGCCGGCATGAGTATCATAGTAGGCCGGACGTCTTGCAACCTCCAGAAATCCAAATCCTTTGTAAAGTGCAATGGCGGCGGCATTGGCCTCGTCAACTTCAAGAAAGACAGTTTCTGCACGCACATGATGCAGATGGCGCAGCACCGCTGCCACCAGCCTGTGGCCAAGACCGGAACGGCGCGCGTGCCTTCCTGTAACGACAGTCAGAATTTCCGCCTCTCCGGCGGCCAATCGCGCAAGAATAAATCCCGCAGGTCTGCCGCTTGCGCGTTGGCGCCGTGCGATGAAACCGAACACCGGACCTTGGCTCAGCAGTGCGTGGAACTCCCCATCCGACCAAGGGCGGCTGAACCCTTCCACATGCAATTGTGCCATGGCGGTGCAGTCCGCACCCGTCAGCGGATGGATGGAATATTCGGCTTTGCGAATTAAATTGAGCAACCTGCGCATCAGCGAAGTGCCCTTGCAAGTGTGTAAGCGTCCTGCGGTTTGGCGTCAGGACGGCGCAGGTACAACGGCTTGGCGGCAACGGTCGTGGACGGGGCAAGGGCGGCCCGGGCGACACAATCGACGCTTGGCAGGCCAATGCCGTCGACCAGTATCAGTCCAAGATCAGGGTAGGACGCTAACAAAAGTGTCGCGCCGGACCCGCCGCAAACAACATTTGCGACACCAGCCAGCTTTGCCCCCTCAGCCAGCGGGATCTGCCGGGGCCCATCAAGTGGAAGACCGCCGGATGAAAACATTTGCGCATAAATATCGCCGCGATGGGCATCGACCAGCGCCAGAATGGTCCGCCCGCTTGATTTGTCCAGTGCAGCCATAGCCAGCGCCTGCAGCGAAGTCACGCCACGCACGGAAATTCCCAGAGCAATTGAAAGGCCGGTTGCGGTGGCAAGCCCGACGCGGATGCCGGTGAAAGAACCAGGTCCGACGCAGACCGCCAGGCATGTCAGGTCCGGATAGCCGCAGTTCGCATCGCGCAACAAATCGCCGATCAGCCCGATCAGCCGCTCTGCATGACCACGCCCGATGTCCAGCGTCATCGATGACACAATATGCCCATTCGCCTCGTCAACCAGACAAGCGGCGCAAAGGCGGTCAGACGTTTCGAGGGCAAGCATCATGGCTTGGCTTAGAGCATTCCCAAGTTTGATGGAACATCAAATTGCCCACCCAAAACTGACGTGCCCACATGCGCGAGATACAACTCCAAATGATTCCATTTGAGCGACCGATGCTCCAAGCCAAGTTTCTAGCGGATGCGGCTCGCAGGTCCGGCAGTTTCTAGATGCTGTTTGACAATTTTCAGCCCGTTGGCAAGATTGCGTCTCCAGTCCAGCGTCACGAACAGCTGCAGAAGTGGTTTGGCAAACCTGTAGCAGGCGTGGAAGCTGTAGTCCCAGACGACCCGGCATTTGCCACCTATTGGCTCGACGCGCATGCTGGACACAGCATAATCCGAAAGGACCCGCACCGGATTGGTGTAAGCCCAAGGCTGATACCTGTAAGAGCGCGGCAGGTCGGTGCTCAGGATGCGCTCCAGCGATGTGGTGCCATCCTTGAACGTGATTTTCCGGATTGATCCCGCCTCGCCCCAAGCCGGTCCGGGAAGCGCCTCTGTCGCGGTAATCGGTGGAACAATCAAGGTTCCAAGCATGAAATTTTCTATCGGCTCGAAGAGGTACCAAGCGAAAAAGTTGTCAGGCGCAATATCAATAACCGTCTCGACGGATGTCGAGGCATAAAGATCGCCGGGTCCGTGCGGCTCCGGAGCAGACGGGACGGAAATTGTCATGGCATTCCCTTACAAACTGGCACACGCTGCTATCATCTCATACTTACTCCGGCGTAAAAATCACCACCCAATTTCTTACCCTGCCGCATAGTTTGACATGGGGTGGATGATCCCTACTTAATGTCTTGGCCTGTTGCCAAGGCCAGGACAAGCCAATGAACACCAATGCATCGCTGTTTACTCCGCCCTTTCCTCAGCCGCGAACCACGCCGATGGGGACATTTGAACTGATCCGCACGGTCTATCGCAATCCGCTGGAAGTGTGGGGCGAGGCGTCCTTCAATGAGCCGCATTTCATGGTCCGTTCGCTCGGCGTCAATATGCTCATCGCCAATGATCCGGGCTTGATCAAGCACGTGCTTATTGATCACGCAGCCAATTACGTCATGGCACCCGTGCGCCAGCGCATCTTGCGGCCAATTTTGCGTGACGGCCTGTTGACAGCCGAAGGTGACGTCTGGAAGCGGTCGCGCAAGGCGATGGCACCGGTGTTCACACCGCGCCACATTTTCGGCTTTGCCACAGCAATGCAGCAAGTCTCGGAACAGTTTGCCAGTGAGTATGCCGCACGCGCCGGAACGATGACCGATATCTCGAAAGACATGACGCTGCTGACCTACCGCATTCTTGCCGCGACCTTGTTCTCCAACCAGATTGAAGGCGATCCGGACGCGTTTGGCCATGAGGTGGAGCGCCTGTTTGAGACAATGGGCCGGGTCGATCCGTTTGACCTTCTCGGCGCGCCGGATTGGGTGCCTCGCTTCACCCAGATCAGAGGCCGCAAATCACTGAATTACTTTCGCCAGATCGTCTCGCGCACGGTGGAAGCGCGCAAGGCCTTGATGGCAAGGAACCCGGACAGCGCCCCGAATGATTTCCTGACCTTGCTGCTGAAAACGGAAGGACCGGATGGGCTCAGTCGCGCGGAAATCGAAGACAACATCATTACCTTCATCGGTGCCGGGCACGAAACAACCGCCCGCGCACTGGGCTGGACGCTGTATCTTCTGTCCAAGGCGCCCGCAGAACTTGCTGACGTTGAAGCAGAGATTGATGCCGTGTGGGACACGCTCGGTGAGCCGCAGACATGGCTCGAAAAATTGCCGTTCACCCGCGCAGCGTTTGAAGAAGCGCTGCGCCTTTATCCGCCGGCACCGTCCATCAACCGATCACCGTTGAAAGATGACGTCTGGGGTGAATTGAAAATACCGGCCGGAACGTCCGTGCTTATCATGCCATGGACGATCCATCGCCACCGCAAATATTGGGACAATCCCAATTCTTTTGATCCCTCAAGGTTTCATCCGCACAATCGTCATTTGATTGACAGATTTCAATATCTGCCTTTTGGCCTTGGCCCGCGCATCTGCATCGGCGCGACGTTCGCCCTTCAAGAGGCGGTGATCGCACTCGCCATCCTCATCCGCCGCTTTCGTTTCGAGCCATTCGCCGGGCTCGCCCCGTGGCCGGTGCAGAAACTGACCACGCAAGCCGAAGGTGGTCTGCCGATGCGTGTCATGGTGCGTTGACACTTGGCCGTGCGGGGGCTGTGCAACCCTTTTCAATCTGCGCATGAATATTCATGTTCCGGAAACCCTGTTCCTTAAGCGGACAGAAATACCGGCTGGTTATGGTCTGCCTATCCGATCAGCGCACAACAAGTTGACGGGAATGCTGTCAGAGTAACCACGTGGATCAGGAGTTTCATATGTCCAAGCTAGTAGCACGTTTCGCCAAGGACGAGTCCGGCGCAACCGCAATCGAATACGGCCTCATCGCTGCCCTCATCGCAGTCGCCATCATTGCCGGCGCCGGCGCACTCGGCACCGCGATCAACGACAAGTTCGTTTACATCCAGTCCCAGGTCGTCGCTGCCAAGTAATTTGGCCAAGTAACCGGCGCGAAACCTACCTGCCAGAATTGGCAGAGCCGCTCATCAGCAATGACGGGCGGCTTTTCATTGCT
Organism: Phyllobacteriaceae bacterium; assembly: GCA_031422915.1. GTDB lineage: Bacteria > Pseudomonadota > Alphaproteobacteria > Rhizobiales > Rhizobiaceae > JANMEX01. The sequence continues at coordinate 11,244 of JANPEK010000102.1, forward strand.
TGTGCTTCTTGCCGCCGGTTGTTCACATGACGGTCCGTCAAATGCGAGCGAAAAAGTAATTTTGCAGAAACCCTGTTCCTTAAACCGATGGCAAGGGGTGAGGGCTAAATTGCAATCAACCGATCAGCGCAAACAAGCTGACGGGAATGCTGTCAGAGTAACCACGTGGATCAGGAGTTTTTCATGTCCAAGCTAGTAGCACGTTTCGCCAAGGACGAGTCCGGCGCAACAGCAATCGAATCCGGCCTCATCGCCGCCCTTATCGCAGTCTCCATCGTTGCCGGCGCCGGCGCGCTCGGCACCGCGATCAACGACAAGTTCGTTTACATCCAGTCCCAGGTCGTCGCTGCCAAGTAATTT
>JANPEK010000103.1:0-19176 GCA_031422915.1 Phyllobacteriaceae bacterium
TGCGGAAAGCCTGCCAAGCCTGTTCGCTTTACCGCCACGCGTTTCATGTCGCCCACGTCCAAGTCTTCTCGATAGCCCTTTTCGGCCAGTTCCGCCATCGCGGCCTCAAAATCAGAAACCCGCAGGGCAAAGTGGACGTCATTGTTGTCGATGGTGCCATTGGCTCGAAATGTGCCATTTGCATTCTGAACCAGATGGACCTGCGATGTCCCTGCTGCGAGCCAGACGCCCGGAATGTCGAATGGCGGCCGCTTGATCGGCTGCATACCCAGAATGTCGCGGTAAAACGCGGCAGAGCGGTCAAGGTCTGCCGTCACAATCGATACATGATGAAGAAACATGTCCATGACGTGCCTCCGCATGGATGGATTTCGATGCGAGATGCATAGCCGATTTTGTCACCGGCGGCAATTTTGATCCGAAGCGGCGCGTGCCGCCCTCAATAAGCGGTCCGCCGCTCGTCGCTCGGCGATCTGCCAAACTGCTGTCGGTAGCTCTGCGCGAAATAGGAATGCGAGCCGAAGCCTGTGGACAGCGCCACTTCCAATATCGGCTGGTTGGTTTGGCGCAGGAGTTCGCGGGCGCGCTCCAAGCGCAGGCCCATGTAGTAGCGGCCGGGGGTCATGTTGAGATGTTTGAGGAACAGGCGCTCGACCTGGCGGACGGAGAGTTTGACGGTTTTGGCCAATTGCCCTGCCGTCATCGGCTCTTCGAGGTGATCGGCCATCAATTCGACCACTTTTCGCAGCTTTTCCGAGCGGCCTGACAGGTCGCGCTCGCGGCCGATGCGCTGGCGGTCGGTGCCGGTGCGGATGCGCTCGTGCTGGATCTGGTTAGCGACCTCGGAGGAGATTTGCGCGCCAAGATCAGTGCGGATGATTTCCAGCATGAGGTCAATTGCGGTGGTGCCACCGGCGCAGGTGTAGCGTTTGCGGTCAATCTCAAAGACGTTGCCCGTGCATTCAACGTTGGCAAAACGATCAAGAAACGCAGCACGGTTTTCCCAATGCAGTGTGCAGCGGTAGCCGTCGAGTTGACCGGCCTCTGCAAGAAGGATTGTCCCAAGCACGATGCCGCCGAGACCCGCGCCACGGCGGCCCTGAGCACGAATGGCGGCAAGCACTTTGGGCTTGTCTGGCGGATCAAGCACGCCCGATGCGCAGACGAACAAAATGTCAGACAGCGGCAGCGTCACAAGCGCGTGATCCGGCTTCAACTCGATGCCGTTTGAACCACGCACCAGATCGCCGGTGACTGTCACCGTATGCCATTTGTAGAAGTCACGACCGGAAATGCGGTTAGCAATCCGCATCGCATCAACTGCTGCGGCAAATGAGAACAAGCCGAACTTGTCGACAAGCAGGAATGATATGGTGCGGCCTTCGCCGAAGGGGTCGGACATGGGCCATCTCTAGCTGATCATTGGCTTTTCGCAATCCTGCGCGTTCGACACGCCAACAAGAAAAGCGACATGGAAGCGTTGCGAGGGCGACTTATCCGAATCCGTTCACAATTTCTCTGCGCCGATCAGACACTCAAAAGTGCGGAGCGGCTTTGCCCGCGACACGGTATGCAGAGACAAGTGTGTTGGCCATCAGCATGGCGATGGTCATCGGGCCGACCCCTCCTGGAACGGGCGTAATTGCGCCTGCGGCTTTCTCTGCTCCGGCAAACTCGACGTCGCCTACCAACCGTGTTTTGCCCTCGCCCTTTTCCGGTGCTGCGATGCGGTTGATGCCGACGTCAATGACTGTTGCGCCTAGCTTGACCCAGTCGCCTTTGACCATTTCCGGACGTCCGACAGCGGCGACAAGAATGTCAGCGGTACGGCAGAGGCCCGGAAGATCGGCTGTTCTGGAATGGGCGATTGTCACTGTTGCATTGGCGAGCAACAACAGGTTCGCCATCGGTTTGCCCACGATGTTCGAGCGTCCGACGACAACGGCATTCAGACCGGACAGATCAAGTCCGCGCGCGCGCTCGATCAGCAGCATTGAGCCGGCAGGCGTGCATGGGACAAACGCTGAGTCCACTTCGCCCGCGCCAAGTTTGCCTACATTGATGAAGTGAAAGCCGTCCACATCCTTGTCCGGCGCGATTGCCTGAATGACCTTTCCGGTGTCAATGTGCTTTGGCAGCGGCAGCTGGACGAGAATTCCGTGGATCGCATTGTCTGCGTTGAGTTTGTCGATCAAAGTCAGCAGGTCAGATTCAGAGGTGGTGTCTGGCAGGGAATGCTGCACCGAATGGAAATGGCATTCCTTGGCTTTCCTGCTTTTGGAAGCGACATAGACCTGGCTTGCGGGGTCTTCGCCAACAATGACCACAACAATACCGGGTGTCACGCCTGTGTCTGCAATCAATTTGGCCGAAGCCGCCTTGACCTTTGAGACGACATCTTCGGCAACGGCTTTTCCGTCGATCAAGGTGGCCATGGGGGTAAACTCCGGCTTGAAATGAGATTTGCGCACTGAACGGCAAAGCTTTTGAAAAGACCTGCCTTAATGCGACGTTCACGCGCGTAATTTCCAACATGGGCCAACGTCAAGCAGTATTCTCAACGTATTGTGAGAACGCGGGACTTTCGTAGCATATCACTCAAGCGGAACGGCGACGGCGGGCTATATCCAGAAGTTCTGCGCGAAGATCGTTGATGCTGCTTTGGATATCGGCCGGATGTGGCTGTTGGAGTGGCTGTACCGGGTGGGAGATCGCTTGCGGTTGTGTTGCGGGCGCTGTGACTTGTATTGGCGGTATGGGCATCGGATCTTGCGCCGTGGGCTGAGCGTAATGCAGTGGGGGCATCATTTGCTGCGGCGGCTGCACCGGATATGGATATGGCTGAACCGGATAGGCTTGCGGCGCGAAGGCTTGGGGCGGATATCCCTGCATTACGGGCTGCTGCATAACCGGCTGCATTGCGTAGTGTTGCACGACTGGCACAGGAGCAAACCCCGGCATTTGTGGTGGCGCAACGTATTGTGGCGCTTGTTGCGGTTGAACAAGGGCCTGCTGCATCATGGGATGCGGGGCCAACTGATAAACTTGCGGCATCATCGGTGCAGTCGCAAAATGTTGGGCGAGCGGCTGGACGAATGGCGGTTGTACCGGCTGCGGTGCAAACGGGTGTGCTTGAGCGGGTTGCGGCATAGGCTGTTGCATAACGGGCATTTGCGCTGCGGAATGCGGCGGCAACTGAGACTGCATCTGCGGCTGTGCGAACACTTCAGGTTCAGGCTGTGCATTCATTGCCGGTTGCCGCCCTGTCACTGGACGCGTGTTCCAAACCGAAATGGCGTTAATATCACCTGAAAACGCCTTGGCAATGCGCTGGCGCGCGCCGCCGCGAGGTGGTTTTGTCGAGGCCGGTGCCAACGGCGTGCCCTCTGTGGGGGCAAACCTTGCCTTAAGGGCGTTGACCATGCCGATGGCGATGGCCAGTCCAAGCCCGACCACAAACCCGGCGATTGCTGCAGCCACGACAATCAGTTTGCGCGATGCGCCCTCAGGCGTATCGGCAGCGCGGGCTTCGCTGATTTTCTGGACATTGTTGGCGTTGATGTTTCCCTGCTCGCCGGTCTCACGGGCGCGCAATAGATATTGCTCATACACCGTGCGTGCCGTTACTGCTTCGCGTTCAAGCTCGCGCAATTGAACCTGCGCCTCGCCGGAGCCTCCCTGCTGAACTTTCAGCTGCGCCAGTCGGGCAGCGAGCTTTTGCTCCGTTTCCACTGCGCGCTTGAGGTCGGTCTGTAGCGACTGGCGAATGCGGTTGATCTCGGCGTTGATGCCGCCTGAAAGACTTGCGAGGGCCTTGTCAGCCTGCTGCAGATCCGGATGCATAGGTCCGAGCTTGACCGACAATCCGTCACGATTTTGTTTGGCAGCGACATATTGCGCTCGCAGTGCTGTCAGTCCGGCGGAAGCCACTTCCTCGGGCAGTCCGCCCGACGCGACCGCATCCAGTGTCACAGATTTCGCCGACTGCGCCCGCGAGTTCAGCGTGATCGTGTTGGAACGCGCGGCAGTCAACTGATCGTTGACACGCAGGATTTCCTCGTCCTCGATCAGTCGCCCCTGCGCGCCAAAAAGGTCATTCTGTGTTCTGAAAGCTTCGACCTTGCTCTCGGCGTCTTCGACCTTTGCCTTCAGACTTTCGAGCCGTGAGCCAAGTTCACCTGAGGTGCGTTTGGCAAGGTCTGAGCGGGTTTCGGCCTGCTCATCCAAATAGACGTTAACAATCGTGTTGGCGATCAATGCAGCCTTTTCCGGATCTTCGCTGTAGGCACCGACATTGACGACAAATGTCTTGGGACTGCGCTCTGCCGACATGTGATCAGTCAGATACTCCAATGCACTGCCGTCAAAATCTTCAACCTTGCTTGTTGAGAGCAAATTCAAAAAGCTACTCAGGGCACCCTGACTTGTTCCATTAAATTCTGGGTCATTGGCCAGTTTAAGTTTAGACGCCACCTTTTCCAGCACCCTGGGCGAGCGCATCAGGCTGACTTGGCTGTCAACAATGGCAAGCGCTGCCTCGGACAGGAAGACATCAGGGTTCAGATCATTCTCAATGACCTTGTAGTTGCGCGGATCAATGACCACTGTCGCTGACGAAAAGTAGAGGTGGGGCGTATTGATCGCCACATAGAGCCCTGCAAGGCCGCCAAGCACGGTGGTTGCCGCGATCAAAGCGCGCCAGTCACGCACCGAGCGGAACACATAACGCGGATCAATCAGCGGTGCTGCACCGTCCTTTTCTGCGGAATACGAGGGGTATCTGTCAGCAGAACCAGCGGCTTGATATCGCTCATTATCACTGATGCGTTCGGTGCGGGAGCGAGACCTTGCGTCGCGATCAGCCGCTCCTTCGTCACGGTTTTCATTTTGAAAAGCCGCTGCATGCCACTCGAAGGCATTGTCCTCGGCGCGCGCACGCTCTTCTTGCTCAGCGGCAGCTTGCCGTGCGCTGATGGCGTCGATCTGGTCGAGCAGCGAGGGTCCGGAAGGTTCGCGGCGCAGCCTTGCCGCACGATGGCGGAGCACAGCGTCACTTTCGCGACCGGGAATGTTGAGCGCTGATCCACGCTGCGCATCCTTATTCGTTGCGAGGCGCAATTGCACCCTGCCGACAGGTTTGCGCTGAGTGGCGTCGTCAAAAAACATCAAGGCCTGCCTGATACTGGCGCACGGAGGGACATCATTGTTAACGCACCCTAAAGAGCCGTGGTAAACAAAGGGTTGATTTGTCGAGGCAATTGGAATTTCTGCCTGCCAAACGCGACATTAAACAATCGCGGCTAATGTGCGCTTTCACGGACGGGATGATGTGACCAAAATAGCTGAGGTGATCCGGGGCAATCTGACCCTATTGCGTGATTATGGCGCGGCGCTTTCCGGCGCAGGCGGACGCATGGTCATATCGCTGTTTTATTTTGTCGCGCTCGCCAACGCGCTGCCGGTCGCCGACTTCGGGCTGTTTGCCACTGCGTCAGCGACAGGCATCATGCTCAGCCGCATCGTCGGGTTCGGGTTCACCTCGCCGCTTTACAGGATCGCTACGGTGAAGCCCCTGTTGATAGGCGTGTACGCCGCAGGCTATCTGTTGTTTGCGACCATCTCCATACCGGTTTTTCTCGCGGCTGCCTTAGCGGCGCATTATGTCTTCTTCTCCGCGATGCTGCCGGTCGGTACTTTTCTGGTGATCGTCGTGACAGAGGCCTTCCTGTGGCGGTCACTTGAGGTGATTGTCATTACCAATAATGGCATGAACCGGTTTGGGAAGGCCTCGCTGCTGGTGATTTTTGGTAGCTTCATCCGTGCTGTGGCTGCCGTTGCATTTGCTGTTCTTGCCACAAAAACCGTTGCCAACTGGGCATACTGGTATGGTGCGGCCAATCTTGGCGCGCTGCTCGTTGGAGTGTTCTTCTTTATGCCGCGTGCGCGGTTCCGTCTGGCACCGCCGGTCTATCGCCGCCATATTGGTGACTCGCTGTCGGTCGCCGTGGCTGAGATGCTGTTTTACATCCAGTCCGAACTCGACAAGCTTCTGGTATTGGCGCTCGGCGGCGCGGAGGCCGCGGGCGTTTATGCCATCATCATGCGGCTGGTGGATCTTACGGCCATCCCGATCCGCACTTTCAACATGATGCTGGTGCAAAATCTTATGCGCAGCGGCGATTTGCTGAACTCACTGAAGCGGCGCATTGGGCTTGAGACGGGTTTGTTTGCTGTATCGACAATCGGCATCGCTGCACTTGCCGGCTTTCTGCAGATATTTCCCTTCGCACTTGGCAAGACCATCGCGCCGGTAACCGGGTTGCTGTTTTCTGTGCTGCTGGTTCCCGGATTCCGCAACCTTGTCGAATACCATGCCGAACTTCTCTACGCCCGCCGCCAGACAGTGTTGCGGGCGATCAATCTGGCGCTGCTTGCGGCCTGCAAGGCGATGCTGCTGTCGTTCATATTCTTGCGCGGCAGTGCTGATGGCGGATGGCTTTATGATCTCAATTGGGGCTATGGCGTAATATGGGCAGCGTCACTTATGCTGACCTATTCGGCCATGCGACACCGGCGTCAGATCCTATAAAGTTGCCTTGGAAACGAGGTTGCGAACGTAAGCGATGTCGGCGCCGAGAAATGACTGGACGCCAATGGCCACCTGCTCCGGCTTCAACGCCTTGACACGCGCGGCAAACTCTTCCGGCGTTGGAACGGGCGCAAACCAGAAGACCTCGCAGAAATCGCGAGTGTCGAGGAAATGGCCATCAAGCTGTTTCAAGACTTCCGCATACTGTCCGTAGATTGTGCATTCGGAAAAGCGGCGGGACTTGCCGATGGCTTCGACCCAGTGGCAGCCGCTGATTTCCTCCATTCGGCTGCACATGCCAAGTATCCGGTCGCGCCGCCAAGCAATTAGTGTGCCAACATAACCGTGCGGTGTGATCTCGCTTGCTGGTATGCCCAGCAAAGACCCTGCGTTGGCGGCCCACAAATGCTGGTCGCCTGGCACCTTGCCTTTCAACTCATCATCGCGACGAAACAGGCGCAAGTCATTGCCGTGCCACAGCGTTGCGCAATCAAACGGGCGCAGGAAAGCCACGTCGGAATCGACATAGAAGAACGCATCTTCACGCAATGTCTCGGCAACCGCCATGCGGCGAAGCTGCTGCGCGTGCCAGCCGCGAAGGGGAAGTGTGCGCAACGATAGCCAGATGCGGCGCTTGCCGAGAGAAAATGGATCAGGGAACGGACGCAGCCAGCGAGGCAACATGTCTTTTTCGTCGATGACCTTGCGACGTGGAGTTTCCAAGGCCTTGAACAGCGGCACGTCGGCGGTTTCTACAAGAATGTAATGGCAGGTGTAGCCAGTGACGTGCCGGTCTATGGTTTCGCACAGCAAACGGCAGCGTTCGAAATCCGGCCCGAAGCTGGCCGTAACTAATGCCGTAGTGTGTTTGGGCGGGCCTTGCATCAGACTTAACGATCCCGCTTGGCCATGCCGGCGATCAACGGCTCACCGCCGGATCGGGACGCTCCGGTCAACCGGCAACGCAAGACTCGCAGAATAAACAGCGGATTACCCATGATGTAACGCCGCCACAAACGTCGTGGTTCTTTCCACAGCCGGTACATCCACTCGGTGCGCGTGGTCCTCATCCACTCCGGCGCGCGTGGAACTGTGCCGGTGTAAATGTCAAAAAGCGCGCCAACTGCGATCGGCAGAGTGCATGTGTCCTTGGTCAGCACCCGTGTGACAAACTGCTCCTGACGCGGCACGCCCATGGCGACGAGCACGATGTCGGGACGCAATTGAGCCGTCTTGGCCGCTATTGCCGGCTCGTCTCCGGGTTTGAAGTAGCCGTCTGAAATAACGTGAAACTCATGTTGCGGGTAGCTTGCGCCAAAAGCGGCGGCTGCGGCGTCAACGACTTCGCGCTTGGCCCCGATCAGTCCTACCTTCAGTTTGCCTACATGATGGCGCAGCAGCGCTGGTACAAAATCCGTCCCGTTGAGATTGGCCTTGAAAATCTTGCCGTGTAGCAGCCAAGCCGCGATGTCGACGCCGACGCCATCGGAGAGGATGAGAAAGTCGTCCAGAGCCCGTTCAAAGCCGGTATTTTCCATCGCAATGTTGGCGTTGTTGGCGTTGAGAAACGCCACCGGGGTGTATGATTTTTCTGAAATTTTCCTGGTCAGAAATGCAATCGCGTCGTCATAGCTGAAGTCAGCCACGGGAATGCCGAGCACATCACGCCATGGTGCAAGCTGGCGGGTGAGGCTGTTGCTGTTGATTCCCTTTGTCATGCAGCTATCCGAGCGGAAGACTTTGCGTCAATCGCGGCAATGCCCTTGGAGATCGCGACATCAAGGGCGCTGCGCTGAGCGGCATAGAACGCCGAACCATCCTGCACGTCCAACCCGCCGGATTTCACTTCAGCGGCAAGATTTTTGAGATTCGCAGCAAAATCTGCCGGATCATCGCTGATAACGCAGTTTGCCGGACGGAAGTCGATGCCGCGCAATGACGACGAAGTCGCCACTGACGGCAGGCCCATTTCAAATGTCTCGATAGTCTTCAGCTGTACGCCCGTGCCGCCGCGTGCGACAAGCGGGATAACGGCGCAGGCGCGTACAAACTCTTTCGCATCAGGCACGCGCCCGACATACTCGATACAGGCTGGCGCGTCCGGCAACCCGCCGGGCAATGAACCTGCGACCGCAACCTTGAAGCCGGAAGGCAGTTTAGGCGCAACCTCGCGAATGAACCATTCCAGCCCGACGCGGTTTGGTTGCCATGTCCACGTACCGATCAGTCCGGCGTCATACACTATCTCGCGTGTTGCGGAATGGCTTGGCGGGTTTTGAAGCGTAACCAGCGGTACGAAGGCGGAGCGGGAGGGTGACAAGACGCCCAGTGGCGCGCGGTCTTCCTCCGCCAACGTGTAAACAAATCGGGCGCGGCTGGCGAGTTTATGCTCAAGCTTCTTGAGAATGCGCGCATCGCGGCGGAACAGGGCCCGCTTCAACGCGCTCCCGGACGATTCAGCGTTTTCCAGAGCAGAAACATGTTCGACATTGTGCGCGACCCAAATCGAAGGCAGGTCTGAAAACAGGTCCATGAAAGCGCCGGGGAGTGAGACTCCATTCAGGACATAACCGTCAAATGGCCCATGCTTTGTGATCGCCGCCTGGATCTCTTCGGCATCAACGACATGCATTTTCACGGATGAGATTGTGTAACCGCCCGCCATGGCGACGGCGACCCAGCGCATTTTTGTGAGCGCATGCGCACCCTCGGTTCGCACGTCAACCGAGCCCAGCACGATGGTGTTATCGGGATCGGAAGCTTCTTTTCCAGGCCAAGTAAAGCCGATGACAGTCACGCGCGCACCATTGCGACGCAAGCCATCAATGATGGCTTGATTGGCTATTTCGTAACCTGTGGACGCTACCCCTTGCGGAACCAGCGACGTGACGAACAAGAGATGCATGATCGATCCTTTGGAGCATTTTTCATATCAGCGCCGGATGAAATTTCGATTAAATTGGCATGTTGGAATTTGCAGATTGCCCCGAAGATAAGATCATCCTCTTAAACGATATTTTAGAGGTTTCAGGTAACGAAGATGTTCAAATGACTTAGAAACCCGGAACGCCATGACACGTTTGACGGAAACCATCACGATTGTCGCCGAGTCTCCCGGGCTTCGGCACGACTCTATTGATGTGATCATCACGATCCCGACGTTCAAGCGGCCGGACCACGTATTGAAGACGCTGGCATCCGTCAAAAACCAGATCACGAAGCGAACCTATGCCGTCATCGTGATGGACAACGACGCGGAGGGTCTGCAGGGGATCGGTGCCTGCCAGAAGCTGTTCGAAAGCGGCGAGATCACCGGTACACTTGAAATCGCCCACGCCCGCGGCAACTGCAATGCCTACAATGCCGGCTGGCTGACAGCTCTGAAAAAGTATCCGAATTTCAAGTATCTGATCGTCATCGACGATGACGAGGTGGCCGAGCCGCACTGGATTGAAAACATGTGCGCCACAGCGGAGATGTATGGGACTGACATTGTTGGCGGTCCCCAACTGCCCGTGTTCGAACGACCCGAACATCAACACTTTGCAAAGCATCCGGTCTTTACGCCGCACTACAGCCAGACAGGCCCGGTGCCGATTGTCTATTCCTCTGGCAATTTGCTCGTGACCAGAGCGTTGATGGAGACCATGGGGCATCCATTTTTTGACCTGCGATACAATTTCATGGGTGGCGGTGATGCTGACCTGATTGATCGCTCAGTGCGTGCGGGTTTCAAAGTCGCATGGTGCAACGAAGCGCCGGTGCATGAGACTGTACCCGTGCGCCGCACGGAAGCTGACTGGCTGCGCGCGCGGTCACTGCGCAACGGTGTGATTTCGACGCTTGTTGAGCGCCGCCAGCGTGCGGATGAACCATTCGGTCGGGCGCGCACTTTTGTCAAAAGTCTGGCGTTGCTGGCGATTTCTCCATTCAGGGCGCTGGTGAAAACAATCAAAACCGGGTCAACGATGATCGGTTTCTATCACGTTTACATAGGTTTGGGCCGCGTACTGGGCGAATTTGGATATTCCAATGAACAGTACCGCAACGCTGAAAAAAACTGACGGCTGGGCTGACGCCGGGCTGATAAACCGGCTGCGCGCGATGCTTGCCGCGCTGTTTTTTGCTGTCCTGCTGGTGTCATTCAGCCCGTTCAACGTAGGTCAAAGCGCCACATCCGGCCAGTCGGGCGCCATTGGTCAGCCAACAGGCGACATCGTCAATCAACTCGGCTTCGGTGGCCTTGGCGCACTTTCGCTGTTTGCCATCCTGACTCTGGTCAACAGCCGGAAAATCATAGCCCTCATAAGTCCATGGTGGCTGGTTCTATTCGCACTCGCTTTTCTTTCGGCAGCGCATGCGCTGGAACCTTCCTCGTCTTACCGCGCTCTTGCTTTCACGATGATATGCATTCTTGGAATGATCGCGGTGCTAGCGCTGGCACCGGATGGTGACAGCTATCAGGTGACATTTACGCTTGCAGCCATATCCGTGTTGTCGTTGTCCTATGCCGGATTGGCGCTGATGCCCGATGTGGCCATGCACAATGGCTTCAGCTCAGAGCCGGAGCATGCCGGGCTCTGGCGCGGGATCTATTCACACAAGAATGTCGCCGGACCCGTGATGGCCGGCCTTTCATTCATGGGAATTTATATCTTGCGGCGCGGTTCGTGGATGATTGGCGGTGCAGTTATGCTTGCCGGTTTGGTGTTTGTTGCCAATACCGGTTCCAAGACCTCTGCCGGATTGGTACCGCTCGTCATATTGCTGGTGATGGGACCAGGGTTGTTCGGCTTCCGCAAGCTCGGGGCCATCACGGTTTTTGCGGCAATTTCGTTCACGATACTGGCCACAGTCGGCTCTGTCGTGTTTGATTATCTCGGTGATCTTCGCGAACTGCTGACACCCGGCAACAGCTATACAGGTCGAACTGATATTTGGCGCTTTGCAATTGAAAACATCGCGCAGAAGCCACTTGCGGGCTATGGCTTTGACAGTTTCTGGTATTCTCCGCTGGTCTATTTCGGCGAGAAAGACTGGGAGGCGGCGTGGGATGTGCGCGGGGTTATTCACGGCCACAACGGCTATGTCGATATTGCCTTGACGATGGGACTGCCAACACTGGCCATCGCGATGGTCACGATGCTGATCGTTCCCATGCGTGATTATGCCAAGTGTCTGCGCACACGGGAGAACGTCCTGCTGGCCGACCTTTTCATGATGATTTTCACGTTCTCGGCGCTCAATGCCTGCCTGGAGAGTTTTTTCTTTCGCCGGTCTGACCCTGTTTGGCTGATGTTTGTAATGGCCGCCATCGGTTTGCGCTTGACGGCGCGTGTCGTTGTGCCTTCAAAAGCACCCATCTGATTTCGCCGTCGCGAAGGGTTCATCATGAACAAAACAGTGGTTCTGGCCGGTTGCGGCAATATGGGCTTTGCCATGCTCAAGGGCTGGATTGATGGCGGCGTGCTGCAACCAACTGACGTAACGGTTGTTGAGCCAAATGCAGGCTTGCGCGAACAGGCGGCGGGCTTGGGCATTCGGCCGGTTGCAGATGCAGAAGAACTTGCCGCCGCGTTCACGCCAACGCTTGTTGTCATCGCGGTCAAGCCGCAAGTAATGGGCGCGGTTTTACCCGCCTACGCGCCGATGGCTGGGCGCGGGACAGCATTTCTGACTGTTGCTGCCGGTATCGGCATGAATGCCTATGAAAAAGCACTTGGCAAGGAAACACCAATTGTCCGCTGTATGCCCAACACGCCGGCCGCCATTGGCAAAGGCATGTTGGTCTATTTCAACAACAGCCGTGTCAACACAGCGCTCGAAGACTTTGTCACGGAACTGCTCGCGTGTTCCGGCCTCGTTGCCAAAATCGAAAGCGAAGTCCTGATGGATGCAGTCACTGCGGTATCAGGCTCGGGACCGGCCTATGTGTTCCACTTCATCGAGTGCCTGACGCAAGCAGGGATCAATGTCGGTCTGCCATCAAATGTCGCTGCGAAACTGGCGATGCAGACCGTGATGGGCGCGGGCGCACTGGCAGCCGAAAGCGCAGTGGCGCCGGGCAAACTTCGCGAGAATGTCACATCGCCGAATGGTACAACGCAGGCCGCACTCCATGTCCTGATGGACGGTAACGCGCTGCAAAATCTGATTTCGCAAGCCGTAGATGCCGCTCGAAAGCGGTCCGTTGAGCTTGGCTCATGAAGCCTTCCTCTGCCTAAACTGTAGGCACATTCCGGCCTTTTGATTCACTATATTTATCGCTACGTTTGCAGAATGCTGTATGTGCCTTCTGCAAGTTTGACCAAAATGCAACGCGCTTTCGGGCGCGGCGAATGCTTTGTCAAATCGCGCGGCGCACTCACTGTGGTGGACCGGCTTTGGCAGCAGGGCTGCGCCAAATTGCGTTTGCCAAAGGCAGCGAACGGCGACTTTGAAGTCATCATGATCAACTCGTCCGGCGGCTTGACAGGCGGCGACCGGCTTGACTGGGCGTTCAATGTTGAAGCCGGTTGCGCGATGACCGTGACGACACAGGCGTGCGAAAAGGTCTATGCCTCGATTGGTGGCACGGCAGACGTTTCCACGTCAATTTCTGTTGGTGCAGGCGCGCATATCAATTGGTTGCCGCAGGAGACGATCCTGTTTGATCAGGCGCAATTGTCGCGCTGTTTGACGGTTGATCTGGGATCCGATGCGACGGCGCTGATTGTTGAGCCGGTCTTGCTCGGGCGGCTTGCAATGGATGAAACCGTTGTATCGGGCCTGTTTCATGACCGCTGGACGATCCGCCGGGATGGCAGGACAATCCACGCAGAGGCATTCAAGATCGGACTTGATGTTGATGCCCAAGCCGCGCAGGCCGCTGTGCTGAATGGTGCAAAAGCATTCGTTACCATGCTTCTACTCGATCCGGGATGCGAGCACCTTCTCGAACCGGCCCGCGCCATCGTTGGCACACAAGGCGGCGCGTCGTTCTTGAATGGCAAGCTTCTTGCCAGACTGGTTGATGAAGACGGCTACCACCTGCGCCAGCGGCTGGTTCCGCTGGTCTCGCTGCTGAACAAACAGGCAAGCCTGCCCAAATGTTGGTCACTCTAAGGAAAAACGCATGCATCTGACACCGCGCGAGAAAGACAAACTGCTGATCTCGATGGCGGCCATGGTTGCACGGCGAAGACTGGAGCGCGGGGTGAAACTCAACCACCCCGAAGCCATCGCGCTGATCTCGGACTTTGTGGTCGAAGGTGCGCGTGACGGGCGATCCGTGGCTGACCTTATGGAAGCAGGTGCGCATGTGATTTCGCGGGAACAGGTCATGGAAGGCATCGCCGAGATGATCCATGACGTTCAGGTAGAGGCAACCTTTCCGGATGGGACCAAGTTGGTCACTGTCCATAAGCCGATTCGGTGAGTGCGATGATCCCAGGTGAAATATTCCCGAAATCCGGCGACATCGAACTCAATGCCGGTGCACCAACCGTCACGCTCACCGTTGCCAATTCCGGCGACAGGCCGGTGCAGGTTGGGTCGCACTATCATTTCTTCGAGACCAATCCGGGCCTCATCTTTGATCGCGCGCAAGCGCGCGGAATGCGGCTGGATATTGCCGCAGGCACTGCTGTGCGCTTTGAACCCGGCCAGAAACGCGATGTAACGCTGGTGCCGCTTTCTGGGGCGCGCACGGTTTACGGGTTCCGCCGAGACATCATGGGAAAGCTCTGACATGCCCGCACGAATCTCCCGCGCCACTTATGCCCAGATGTTCGGGCCCACCACGGGCGACAAGGTGCGGCTCGCCGATACTGATCTTCTCATCGAGGTGGAAAAGGATTTCACCACCTATGGTGAGGAGGTGAAGTTCGGCGGCGGCAAGGTGATCCGCGACGGGATGGGGCAGAGCCAGGCGACGCGGGCGGAGGGGGCGGTGGATACCGTTATCACCAACGCGCTGATTGTGGACCATACGGGCATTTACAAGGCGGATGTGGGGCTGAAGAACGGACGTATTTTTGCCATTGGGAAGGCGGGCAATCCGGATACTCAACCGGGCATTACGATTATTATCGGCCCCTCGACAGAGGCCATTGCGGGCGAGGGCAAAATTCTTACCGCTGGCGGCATGGACGCTCATATTCATTTCATCTGCCCGCAGCAGATTGACGAAGCGCTGATGAGCGGCGTGACCACCATGCTGGGCGGCGGGTCCGGTCCGGCGCATGGAACGCTCGCCACCACCTGCACTGGCGCTTGGCATATCGAGCGGATGATCGAAAGTTTCGATGCCTTCCCGATGAACCTTGCGCTGGCGGGCAAGGGCAACGCCTCGCGCCCTGCCCCGCTCATAGAAATGATCCGCGCGGGCGCTTCATCGCTGAAGCTGCATGAGGACTGGGGTACGACGCCGGCCGCGATTGATAACTGCCTTTCGGTGGCGGATGACTATGACGTGCAGGTGATGATCCACACCGATACGCTTAATGAAAGCGGCTTTGTGGAGGATACGGTTTCGGCCGTCAAAGGGCGCACCATTCACGCCTTTCATACCGAGGGTGCAGGCGGCGGGCATGCTCCGGATATCATCAAGGTCTGCGGCCTTCCAAATGTGATCCCCTCCTCTACCAACCCGACGCGGCCCTACACGGTGAACACGATTGCCGAGCATCTCGACATGCTGATGGTCTGCCATCATTTATCGCCGCATATCTCCGAAGACATCGCCTTTGCTGAAAGCCGCATCCGCAAGGAGACGATTGCGGCGGAAGATATTTTGCACGACATCGGCGCGTTTTCGATCATCTCGTCGGACAGCCAGGCGATGGGCCGCGTCGGCGAAGTTGCCATCCGCACCTGGCAGACGGCGCACAAAATGAAAGTGCAGCGCGGGCGTTTGCCGGAAGAGACCGGCGACAATGATAATTTCCGCGTGAAGCGCTACATCGCCAAGTACACGATCAACCCGGCCATCGCACATGGTCTGTCGCGGCACATCGGCTCGGTGGAAGTGGGCAAGCGGGCGGATTTGGTGCTGTGGAACCCGGCCTTCTTCGGGGTAAAGCCGGAGATGGTGTTGCTCGGCGGCTCCATCGCCGCAGCGCCCATGGGCGACCCCAATGCCTCCATCCCGACGCCGCAACCTGTGCACTACCGCCCGATGTTTGCCAGCTTTGGCAAGAGCGCCTCGCGCTCGTCAGTGACGTTCGTGTCGAAAGCGGCGATGGACCTCGGGCTTCGTGCGCGGCTGGGCGTGGATAAGGGCATGCTGGCGGTGGAGAACACGCGGGGCGGGATTGGCAAACGCTCAATGATCCACAACGACGCGCTACCGCATGTTGAGGTCAATCCGGAAACGTATGAAGTGCGGGCGGACGGGGTGTTGCTGACGTGCGAACCGGCAACTGTGTTGCCGATGGCGCAGCGGTATTTTCTGTTTTAGGAGGGGCTTGATTGTAGTTACATTTGTAGTTATAATCGGGAGAATTTTGTTGAAGTTTGAATGGAACGAAGACAAGAACCAGGCAAATTTGAAGAAGCACGGTGTGAGCTTTAGGCAGGCAGTCGAAATCTTCAAAGGCCCAATTATTAGCTTTCTAGACGACAGCTTTGATTATGGTGAGGCTCGCGAAATCACGTTTGGAATGACGGGCAGTTTGGTGATCTTGGTGGTCGTTCACACCGACCGTCAGGGCATAACCAGAATTATATCAGCGCGAAGGGCAGACAGAGATGAACAATGTGAATTTGAAGCCGCCGTTTTCACGTGAACTCACGCTCGAAGAACTGGCAACGCTAGATAACAGCGATATTGACTATTCGGACATTCCGAAAGTCAGTGCCGAATGGTTTGCCAAGGCGCGGGTCATCTATCCGCACGAGCGCAAACAACAGCTCACCGTTCGGTTCGATACGGACGTGGTTGATTTCTTCAAGGCGACGGGGCGCGGCTATCAAACGCGCATGAATGAGGTGTTGCGTACCTATGTTGAGGCCATGCGGAAGTGATGATCGCCCATTCCGTTGGCGTTGCTTGCTGCTTCCAGTGTGTTCGCCATGATCACCATCGTCCTGATTTTCTTTCTTAAAAGCTACCTCGCGCGCGACTTCTTGGTGCGCCGTGTCATCTGAGAAGGAACATGCATGATCTACCTCCTCGCCCACCTGAGAGCCCGGCCCGGCAATCATCCCGAACTGATGGAGGCTGCAAAAGCCATGATCGCAGCCACGCGCACCGAGCCGGAGTGTATGCTCTATGATCTCAACGTTTCGATCACCGACCCGCAAGCGATGATATTCGTCGAACAGTGGGAGAGCCGCGAGGCGCTGACGGCGCATTTTGAGACGCCGCATATGAAAGTCTGGCAGAAGGCTTCAGAAGGCTACTTTACGGATGTGAGGCTGGAACTGATCCATCCGGAGAAGGTGGAGTTGCTGTGAGGGTGGCTAATTTTTGTCAGCTTGGAGCGAGGCGCCCCCCTTTGCCTGTCGGCATCTCCCCCGCAAGTGGGGAGCTCGATAACCGGAGAGTTTGCACGATTGGCGGCAGACGGTGGAGCGACGATCTCCCCACTTGCGGGGGAGATGTCCGACAGGACAGAGGGGCGCGCCTCGTGCCAAGCTTTCAGAATGACCGTATGTACGATCGATGCTGACCTGTCATTCCATCCAGCGCGCAGGCACATGGTCCGGCACGGCTTGGGATATCGTCGTCCTTTCCCATGACGAGCGGCATTTGCGGCGCAAGGTTATACGGCTGGAGCATGGCGATGACGTGCTGATGGACTTTGAAAAGGCCGTTGAGCTGGGGCATGGCGATGTGCTGGTGCTTTCCAATGACAGATTGGTTGAAGTGATTGCGGGCGAGGAAGTGCTCTTGGAAATATGGCCGCACAATGCGCTGCATTTGTCGGAACTCTGCTGGCATATCGGCAACCGGCATCTGGCCGCGCAGATCGAGGAAACGCGTATTCTGGTTTTGAATGACCATGTTATCAGGGCGATGCTCGAAGGCCTTGGCGCTCATATCCACATTGTATCAGAGCCTTTCCATCCAACGCGCGGTGCCTATTCTGGCCATGGCGGGCACGGGCATTTGCATGGGTTCGACCATGTCCTTGATTGAACGCCAGCGATGAGCCAGTTTGCACTGCTCCGCCTGATGACACTCATGTCACCGTCTTTCCCGGTCGGCGCGTTTGCCTATTCGTCCGGGCTGGAACAGGCAGTCTCTGACGGGCTGGTCATGAACGACGCGACGCTTAACAATTGGCTACGCGCGATTGTTGCATACGGGGCCATCTGGAACGATTGCGTACTGGTCGCAGAAACCTATCGCCGGTTTGGCGTAGGCGAGCCAATACTTGAAATTGCAATCCTCGCGGAAGCACTTGCCGGTTCGAAGGAGCGCTGGCATGAGCAATCAAATCTTGGCGGCGCATTTATCGATGCGGTTCGGGCCAGCGGGTTGGAACTGCCTCTGTCAATTGGCGAGAAAGTTGCCTATCCGGTCGCCATCGGTGCGGTCTCGGCCGCCCAAGGATTGGATTGCGAAAGCGCGCTGATTGCATTTGTCCATGCCTTCGTCAGCAACCAGATCCAATGCGCGATCCGGCTCGGTGTGCTCGGCCAGAACGGCGGTGTTGCGCTGCTGTCGCGCTTCGAGAGTCTGATCCTCGAAACCGCTCATCGCGCAAATGTATCCACGCTTGACGATCTGGGCGCGTCAACGCTGATGGCTGACATTTCTTCGATGCGGCACGAGACACTCTATTCAAGGATATTCCGGTCATGAGCAAAAACGGTCCCCTTCGCGTCGGCATCGGCGGTCCGGTCGGGTCCGGCAAGACGACGCTGACCGAAATGCTGTGCAAGGCAATGCGCGATCAGTACTCCGTTGCGGTCATCACCAACGACATTTACACCAAGGAAGATGCGTTGATCCTCAACCGCCTGCAGGCGCTGCCCGAAGACCGGATCATGGGCGTGGAAACCGGCGGCTGTCCGCACACGGCGATCCGCGAGGACGCGTCTATCAACCTTCAAGCCATTGCGGAGATGAACAAGCGGCATCCGGAACTTGACGTGATCTTTATCGAATCCGGCGGCGACAATCTTGCGGCAACCTTCTCGCCTGAACTTGCTGATATTTCGCTCTATGTGATTTCGGTTTGCCAAGGTGAGAAAATCCCGCGCAAAGGGGGCCCGGCGATCACGCGTTCGGACCTTCTCATCATCAACAAGATGGATCTTGCGCCGTACGTCGGCGCAAATCTGGATGTCATGAACTCTGACACGCAGACCATGCGCGGCGCGCGGCCTTACGTGTTCACCGACATGCTTCGGCGGAAGGGGCTTAACGAGGTGATCGGCTTCATCGAGAAGGCGGGCGGACTTGCGCCTAAAGAATAAGCATTGCCGAACTGAAGGGTTCCAGCACCAGAGCACGCTCTTGAACAGCAACGCCGCGCGTGAACGCTGCCTCGAAATCTGCGCCATCAAAGGCATCTGGAATGGCAAAGCGTGCTGGATCTGCTGCGAAATTGAACACGCAAAGCCGCTGCTCATCCGCGTTGGATCGCGAGAAAGCG
>JANPEK010000104.1:0-5842 GCA_031422915.1 Phyllobacteriaceae bacterium
CGCGTAACCGCGTTCTTCCAGCGCGACTTTCAGCGCCGGAGCAATATTTTGGGGCAGTGCCATACAGAAACTTTCTTTTGGTTAGCCGAGCCCGGCTGGTGCGGACGACGGGAATCGAACCCGTACGATCAAGGATCGAGGAATTTTAAGTCCCTTGCGTCTACCAATTCCGCCACGTCCGCGTGAGCTGTGTGCCTAAAGGAGGAAACACCCTGTTGCAAGCCTTGCCGCTTGGCGTGCTTGCGCCTATGTCGGGCTAAGAGGTTGACCCAAAATTCAGTTTGACGAGTCAAGTGGAGTGATTTTCGAGAACCGGAGCGCAGCGAACTCTTGTTCGTGAGCACCGGAAGCGCAGAAAATTGCTCCAGTTGGCCGTCAAAGTGGATTTTCGGTCAGCGTTTGACACGGGAAATCATTCATGACTGAGACCATTACAGCTGGCATTCTGGCCATCGGCGACGAATTGCTATCCGGCCGCACCAAGGACCGGAACATTGGCCATCTGGCAACGATGCTGACGGCAGTTGGTATTGATCTGAAGGAAGTGCGCATAGTTGCCGATGAGGAGGATGACATCGTCGTGGCGTTGAACGCGTTGCGCCACCGCTACACTTATGTCTTCACCTCCGGCGGCATCGGCCCGACGCATGATGACATAACAGCAGACGCGGTGTCGAGGGCGTTCGGGCTGCCGTGCGAACACGACGCCACGGCAATGAAGCTGCTAGGCGATTCCTATGCTTCGCGCGGTGCCGAGTTCAACGAGGCCCGCCAGCGCATGGCCCGGATGCCGCGCGGGTCGGCGCTCATCGAAAACAAGGTGTCAATTGCGCCGGGGTTTGTGATTGGCAATGTGCATGCGATGGCCGGAGTTCCGTCTGTGTTCGAGGCAATGGTTGATGCTGTGCTGCCAACGCTGAAAACGGGGATAGTGCTGAAGTCTGTCTCGATTGCATGCCCCTATGGCGAAGGCGTGATCGGCACGGCTTTACGCGACATCCAGAAGGTGCACCCTGATACGGTGATTGGTTCTTATCCGAAGATGATTGATGGCGGCTACGCGGTTGAGCTGATTGTGCGGGCACGCGATGAAGCGGCGATTGAAGCGGCGGCGGGCGATGTTCGCGCCCTTCTGGCACGGCTCGAAAGCGCGGCAAACAAGGTGCAGGCTCCGGCGGGATAATCGCCTGCGTACTGGGCTGACCAAAAGCCTTGGGATAGCGCTCTGTCACACGCAAAACCGGTTTCCACATTCAAAGAAATCGCGTTAAAGCGAAACGCATCCAATCGCGCGGCCCGGAGCTTACTCATGTCCCTTCCCGAAAAAGCCTTCCCCGTGTCGTGGGATCAGTTTCACCGCGATGCGCGCGCGCTTGCCTGGCGGCTTGCGGCGCAGAACAAGAATTGGCGGGCGATGGTGGTGATCACGCGCGGCGGACTGGTGCCTGCCGCCATCATCTGCCGCGAACTTGGCATCCGCATGATCGAGACCGTGTGCATTGCGTCTTACCATGAATATTCCGAACAGGGCGAACTCAAGGTCTTGAAGGAAATCACGCCTGAGCTTTTGGAAAATGACGGCGAAGGTGTGTTGATCATCGACGATTTGACGGACACCGGCAAAACGGCGGCCATTGTCCGCGCCATGATGCCTAACGCGCATTTTGCCACCGTCTATGCCAAGCCGAAGGGTCGGCCCTTGGTCGACACATTCGTGACGGAAGTCAGCCAGGACACGTGGATCTATTTTCCTTGGGATCTTGGCTTCACCTATCAGGCGCCGATTGCTGACGGTCATAAGGGTTAACCCGTCTTTGGGTGGCGTTCGTCACAAATTCGCAACGGAATCACGACAGGGTTAACGGTAAACGGGTGATAAACTAGTTTGCCGGATAATGAATTTGTGTGGATAATCCGCAACCGATTCAAGCGATAAAGCCATGTTGATGGAGCCACTGCCACGCACAGACAGCGAAGGTGCAAACCAGCCGCGCAAGCAGGTTGGCGCTTTGGCGTGGCGGTTCGATCAGGGCGTCCTGAAAGTGCTGCTGGTGACAAGCCGCGACACCGGCCGGTTTGTCATTCCCAAGGGCTGGCCAATGAAAAGGCTCAGCAATTCAAGGGCGGCAGCGCGCGAAGCCTATGAAGAGGCTGGCGTTGGCGGCAAGACGTCTTCGCAGCCAATCGGATCATATGAGTACAACAAGATATTCGGGCCAGGCTTCGCCCTGCAGTGCAGGGTCACGGTGTATTCGATGCAGGTGGCAAAGGTGCTGTCCAAATGGCCAGAGAAAAGCGAACGCACGCGTCATTGGATGACATTGGACGAAGCGGCAGCCAACGTGGACGAGCCAGAACTGAGCGCCATCATTGAAGAGTTTGTGCCTGTGGTTTGACACCAGCTAAGGCTTGCGTGAGCTCTCCATTGCGCTGACGCATGTGTGGAGACTGGAGACGGCGCGATCAATGGCATTCATGCTGAACACGGTTCTGGCGTCGCTGCCGGAAACCCCGACCTCCATGTTTATAATCCGCCCACCCCCCTCGATCAGGCGAAGAAGTTCCGTTGGCAGAGGTTCGGTGGTCGACACATTGTACCATTTGGGATCGCCCGCCTCAGCAGCAACCTCGAACACTTTTGGGTCGCCGCCTTGGAAAATCTTGAACTGGAGTTTGTCCACTTTTTCCGGCAATGCGCCGGGCCAAAAGACAATGGTCACCTTGGGGTCCCGCTTTTCATCCTCGCTGATGAACATGACGTTGATCGGTGCAAAGTTCACCTCCTCAGGCGGCCGGTTCATCGCCTCGCACCTTGTTTTTCCGCCACCAACTGTCCACGGGCCATCTGTGGTTCGATAGACGAAATCAGCACCGGCCGATGCAGTGGACAGCAACAATGCCGTCAATGCAATGCGTAGATACATATTGACCTCCATCGCCCCGGCTGATGATGACATAACGGGCGCTGGAGAGCGAGAGACAGATGCAGCCAGGTTTGACGCCTGATCCTGTTCGACAAGCCCCCCTTGAAAATGCGCGTCACATCGCCGACTTCTGCATTTCTCGTTCCATTATCCGTGCGAGAGACAAAAGGGTCATCACATGCCAATTTCACTGTACGGGGCCAGCGTGCCCGCCATTCTCCAGATGCTGAACAGCCTTTCAGTCACACTGAGAAGGACCGAAGAATTTGCCAAATCCAAAGGGATAGAAGCCGAAACCATTCTTGGTGACCGGCTGATCGAAGACATGCACCCGATGGTACGGCAGGTGCAAATCGCCTGCGATCATGCAAAGGGCCTCGTCGCGCGCATTTCGGGCAAAGACAATCCGAAGTTTGAAGACACTGAGACAACGGTTTCCGAGCTTCACGCCCGCATTGCCAAAACCATGGACTTCGTCAAGTCATTCAACGCAGCAGACATTGACGGGCGCGATGAACATCCTGTCACGATCAAATTGCCGAACACGGAGATGACATTTCCGGCGCAAACGTATGTCGTCAACTACGGGCTGCCAAACCTCTATTTCCACACGTCCATGGCCTATGCCGTCGCCCGCAAGAACGGCGTGCCGCTTGGCAAGTCCAATTTCATGGGACGCGAGTGAGCGTCTGAAAAGAGGGCGCTTTGCGCCCTCACCACCACTTGGCAGGCGCAAACTTCCCGGCTGCTTTTTCAATGACAGCTGCCGTCCTGAACAGCGTTTCCTCATCAAACGGCCGCCCGATCAGCTGAAGGCCGAGCGGCAGTCCGGTTGACGACAAACCGGCGGGAACGGCAATGCCCGGCAGGCCGGCCATGTTGACGGTAACCGTGAAAATGTCATTCAGATACATGTGCACCGGATCAGCATTGAGATTTTCATCGCCAATCTTGAACGCCGCAGACGGCGTTGCTGGAGTCAGGATGGCGTCAACACCGGCAGCGTAAGCGATGTCAAAATCGCGCTTGATAAGCGAGCGCACCTTCTGTGCCTTCAGATAGTAGGCGTCATAGTAGCCGGCAGACAGCACATAAGTGCCAATCATGATGCGACGCTTGACCTCGCGGCCAAACCCTTCGGCGCGGGTCTTTTCATACATGTCGATGACGTCTTTGCCCGGAACGCGCAGACCATAACGCACACCGTCATAACGCGCGAGATTGGACGAGGCCTCGGCTGGCGCGACGATATAGTAGGCTGGCAGCGCGTATTTGGTATGCGGCAGGGAAATGTCGACTATCTCGGCACCGGCGTCTTTCAGCCATGCAATGCCTTGGCTCCAAAGCGTCTCGATCTCGTCAGGCATGCCTTCGACGCGGTATTCCTTTGGAATGCCAATCTTCAGACCCTTCAGCGATAGACCAATGGCGGCCTCGTAGTCCGGCACGGGCAGGTTAACGGACGTCGAATCCTTCGGGTCAAACGAAGCCATACTCTTGAGCATAATCGCCGCATCGCGCACGTCGCGGGCAATGGGCCCGGCCTGATCGAGCGAAGAGGCAAACGCAACAATGCCCCAGCGCGAGCAGCGGCCATAGGTTGGCTTGATGCCGACGGTGCCGGTGAATGCCGCAGGCTGGCGGATCGAGCCGCCGGTGTCGGTCGCGGTTGCAGCGGCGCAGAGCCATGAGGCCACTGCAGATGCCGACCCGCCGGACGAGCCGCCCGGAACATAATGCGCGTTCGATCCGGTCTCGCGCCACGGGTTTTTCACCGCGCCGTACCAGGACGACTCGTTGGACGAACCCATCGCAAACTCATCCATGTTGAGTTTGCCAAGCTGCACTGCGCCGTCGCTCCACAGATTGGCGGTGACGGTCGATTCATAGCGCGGCTTGAAGCCATCCAATATATGCGAACAGGCTTGTGTATGATCGCCTTCGGTGGCGTAGAGATCCTTGATGCCAAGCGGAATGCCTTCAAGCGCCCCGACAGCGCCCGAAGCCCGCCGCGCGTCCGAGGCCTTCGCCATCTTGCGCGCCTTGTCCGCGGTCACCGAAATGTAAGCGTTCATTTCGCCATTGGCCGCATCAATCGCCGAAAGGTACGCATCGGTGAGTTCGACCGCCGACGTTTCGCGCTTGGCGAGCGCAGTTCGGGCTTCGGCAATGGTGAGACGGGTCAAATCGGACATGGGAGAGGACTTTCGATGAATTCAACAATGCGTGGCGGCGGGCAGTCGTTACTCAACCACTTTCGGCACCACGAAATAATTCTCTTCGCTGGCGGGGGCATTGGCAATGATGTCTTCCACCTTGGCGCCGTCAGTCACCATGTCCTCGCGGCGGCGCAGCGCCATCGGGATGATGGATGTGAGCGGCTCGACGCCATCGACATTGACCTCGTCCAATTGCGCGACAAAGCCGAGAATGCCGTTGAGTTCGCCGGTCATGCGCTCGGCGTCTTCTTCGGAAACCGCAATACGGGCAAGCCGCGCAACGCGTTTGACGGTGGCAAGATCAACGGACATGGAAAGGCCTTCGGGCAGGACATGCAGATTTGGCGGGTATAAAGACGCCGCCCGGCTTTCGCAATTGCTTTGTCAGAAGGTCGCAGAAAGTCTGCAAGATTGGCAATATGAAAAACTCCACGATGCGTAAGGATCAAACGTTGAATTTTTGGTTGAATGGCAGCCAGCCATGATGTGGGGCTCAGGCCCCTCCCCCTTGTGGGGAGGGGTTGGGGTGGGGGTCGCGAGCAAAGCGAGCCATGCAAAAACCACCGGGTCAGGAATTGTTCCTCACGTGGTTGGTTTTCGCCAAACGCGGCGGAATAGTCTTTCGTGGCTCGCGGCGCGCGCGACCCCCACCCCAACCCACCCCACAAGGGGGCGGGCGTCGCGGCGGGGCGTGCTCCC
>JANPEK010000105.1:0-19215 GCA_031422915.1 Phyllobacteriaceae bacterium
TTTTGTTTTTCGCCAAAGGCGGGGTATTTGTGTTTCGTGGCTCGCGGCGCTCGCGACCCCCACCCCAACCCTCCCCACAAGGGGGAGGGAGTCGCGGCGAGACTTGCTCCCGAGCATCAGCAAGGGCAAACACCTTTAAAACGTCTGCACCGCCCCGGCCTTGCTGACCTTCGCCCGGTCGCGCTGGCCTTCGAGCGCTTCAACGAATTTGTCCGCGCTCGCATCAACCATAAGGAACGAGGCATAATGCGACGGCAGTATGTGCTCGAACTTGAAATAGCGGCGGCAAGCGAGCGCTGCGACTGCGCCGCCCATGGTGAACCGGTCGCCGATGGGCACAATGCCGATCTGCGGCTGGTGTAGCTCCTGTATCAACGCCATGTCAGAGAAAATGTCGGTGTCGCCCATGTGCAGTAGCGAGGGCGCATCGTTGAAGTGAAACATCAGCCCGCCCGCGCTGCCGAGTGCATGCGACACGCCATCCTCGGTGACTTGCGCAGATGAATGCACCGCGTTGACCAGAGTAACCGAGAAGCCTTCGTGAAAAACCGTGCCGCCGGTGTTCATCGGGTCGAATTTCCTGACGCCCTTGGTAGCGAGCCACATCAACAGATCAAAGTTGGCAATGACGGTCGCGCCGGTCTCCTTGGCGAGCTGGATTGTGTCGCCGACATGGTCGCCATGGCCGTGCGTCAGGGCAATGTGGGTTATTCCGCGCGTTGCGTCCTTAACGTCAACATCACGCGCGCCGGGATTGCCGGTCAGAAACGGATCAATGAGGATATGCGCCTTGGCGGTTTCGACACGATATGCGGAATGGCCAAGCCAAGTGATCTTCATCGTCTCATTCTCCTCGCAACGCAGCACATGTGATGGTATCCGCGTCTGCCATGACCATACTGACACTTGAAACACTTGCCACAGAAATCAAGCCCGGCCGCACCATTGCCGGACTGGACCTTGGCACCACGACCATCGGCTTTGCCGTTTCGGACCTTGGCTGGCGGCTGGCCAACCCGAAATTGGTGATCGCCAGGACGAAATTCACCAAGGACGCAGCCGAGTTGCTGAAATGCGCGGACAAGTTCGAGGTGGCAGCCTTTGTCATCGGTCTGCCGATCAACATGGACGGCTCGGAAGGACCGCGCGCGCAGGCGACGCGGGCGTTTGTCCGCAACATGGAGCGCCTCAGCGCCCTGCCCTTCGTGTTTCAGGACGAGCGGCTGTCAACCGTGGCGGCGGAGCGGGTGTTGATTTCGATGGATGTCAGCCGCGCCAAGCGCGACGAGCGCATTGATGCCGCTGCTGCGGCGTTCATTCTTCAGGGCGCGTTGGACAGGCTTGCGAGGCTGTCAGCGGACGCAGCCGCAGGCTGACCGGTGCGCGCCACCCACCAGGCCTTGATCGCAGCACGCTTGCGGAATGCGAAGATGCTGAAGATCAGCGCCGTGTCGAGTATGCAGGCCTTGGCAACCATGGCAGGAATGACGTCGGGATCAATCCCGAGGATATGGCCGTAAATATCAAACACCAGCCGGTGCAGCCGCTCGGAAAAGAACGTCGTGCCGAAATTGATGTCGTTGAGCGACAGGAAATACCAGCCCCAGAAGAAGCCCAGCGGTGCGGCCCAGAATATGAGAATGTATCGCATGGACTACACCTGCTCCCGGCCGGAGAACCGGACCAACTGGTTTTGATAGGCCGCGTCACCTGCCATGGCGCGTGCGATGGTGACGGACGGAAACTCTTCAGGCACCGCTTCGATGATCGCAACAACCGGCGTTTCAACTTTGGTCGCCGACCATGACAGGATCAAGGCGGCGAAATAGACCGTGGCAGAGAGCAATCCGGATGGATCTGCTTGCACGATCGACATCGCCGACAACATCGAGAACACCAGCGCTGCGCCACCAAAGGCAAAATTCTCGACATCCCTGCCGCCGTCGGGGTCTGCCGCGCCAACAATCGCTGCGAGCAATGCCCAAAGAAACAAAGTCGCGGCGAGCAATGCCGCCAAGCCCATCCCCGCCGAGATCAGCGGCATGGCGCGAAGCGGCCCCGCGCCTTCAAAGCCCGACCAGGCAAGCGGCATGACGGCAAGGCGGGCAAATGTCAGCGTGCCTGCGAGCGCGCCAATAGCATGCAGCACAAAAAACAAGAACCAATGGGCCAGAATCAGGATGGAAAATATGCGCTTCATTGGCGGGCCCTTTTGTTGAATGCACAATGCGGGCTAAGCCTCAAACGGGCAACGTAAACCATTTGTTAAGGTTAATTTTCGGCAAGGTTTATGCACAGCAGCCCGCCAAAAGAGCTTCGAAATATCGGTGCATTAACTTGGCCCATTCATCATGTGCACCGGCATTGCCTTGCCCTGACCTTTCAACGCGCATATAGCACCCTCTTGCCATGACAGATTTAGACGCGTTTCCGCTCTTCCCGCACCGCCATTTGCTGGGCATCAAAGGCCTGACACGGCTGGATATCGAGCAATTGCTCGACCGCGCCGACGCCGCCGTACCGCTGTCGCGCCAATCCGACAAGAAGAAGCCCTCGCTTCGCGGCCGTACGCAGATCAATCTGTTCTTTGAGGCATCCACCCGCACGCAGGTGTCGTTTGAACTCGCCGGAAAACGGCTCGGCGCTGACGTGATGAACATGTCGGTCGGCAATTCATCGGTGAAGAAGGGTGAAACGCTGATCGACACCGCGATGACGCTGAATGCGATGCATCCGGACATCCTCATTATCCGCCATGGCTCGGCCGGCGCAGCGGCGCTTCTGGCGCAAAAAGTCTCTTGTTCGGTGATCAACGCGGGCGATGGCGCTCATGAGCATCCGACGCAAGCTTTGCTCGATGCGTTGACAATCCGCCGCGCTAAGGGCGATATTTCCGGGCTGACGGTGGCAATCTGTGGCGACGTCCTGCATTCCCGCGTCGCGCGGTCAAACATCATCCTGTTGAACGCGCTCGGCGCGCGGGTCCGCGTCGTCGCGCCATCGACGCTGCTGCCGTCCGGCATAGACCAGATGTCGGTTGAAGTGCACAGAAACATGGCAGATGGCGTGCGCGATGCTGATGTAGTGATGATGCTGCGATTGCAACGAGAACGTATGTCGGGCGCGTTCGTGCCGTCGGTGCGGGAATATTTCAAGTTTCACGGGCTCGACGAGGACAAGCTGAAATTTGCCAAGCCGGATGCCCTTGTGATGCATCCCGGCCCGATGAACCGCGGTGTGGAAATTGCGTCGAGCGTGGCCGACGGCTCACAAAGCGTCATTCAGGAGCAGGTCGAGATGGGTGTCGCGGTCCGCATGGCCGTGATGGAAGCGTTGCTCGATCCACGCCGAAACCGCGCGGAGTCACGGCCATGAATGCGTCTGCGGGCGTAACGCTGTTTACCAACGCACGGGTGATCGATCCATCCCGCAACATGGATGAGCGCGGCGCGGTGCTGGTCGCGGAAGGTCGCATCATCGCCGCTGGCGCATCAGCCATGAACCAGGGAGCTCCAGGCGGCGCGTCCGTGATTGAGTGCAACGGCAACGCCATCATTCCAGGGTTGGTTGATACGCGGGTGTTTATCGGAGAACCGGGTTCGGAATACCGCGAGACAATAGCGTCGGCCAGCGTCGCGGCGGCTGCAGGCGGCGTGACGTCTATCGTGATGATGCCAGACACTGATCCGGTGATTGACGATGTCGCATTGGTGGAATTCATCCGCCGAACCGCTCACGACACGGCAAAGATCAATGTTTATCCAGCCGCAGCGATCACCAAAGGTCTGCACGGCACTGATCTCACCGAAATGGGCCTGCTGCGCCAGTCCGGCGCGGTGGCGTTCACCGAAGGCCGCCACACAATCGCCAAC
The DNA here is from genome assembly GCA_031422915.1 of Phyllobacteriaceae bacterium. Classification (GTDB taxonomy): domain Bacteria; phylum Pseudomonadota; class Alphaproteobacteria; order Rhizobiales; family Rhizobiaceae; genus JANMEX01. The sequence continues at coordinate 3,873 of JANPEK010000105.1, forward strand.
GCGCAAACACTGCGCCGCGCCATGACCTACGCGCGGGATTTCGACGCGCTGATCGCGTGCGAGACCAATGATCCGCATCTGGGCGCAACCGGCGTGATGAATGAAGGCCTGTTTGCCTCGTGGCTTGGTCTGCCGGGCTCACCGCGCGAGGCGGAGGTGATTCCGCTTGACCGTGACTTGCGCCTCGCCGCCCTAACAAGCGGCCGCTATCACGCGGCCAAGATTTCCACAGCCATGTCGGCAAATGCCATTCAACGCGCCAAGAACGACGGTTCAAAAGTCACAGCGGCAGTGTCGATCAACAATTTGTCGCTCAACGAAAACGACATCGGCGAATACCGCACCTTCTTCCGTCTCTCGCCGCCGTTGCGCGATGAAGATGACCGGCAGGCGATGATTGAAGCACTGCGTAACGGCACGATTGACGCAATTGTATCTTCGCATGATCCGCAGGATGTCGATACCAAGCGCCTTCCCTTCGCCGATGCCGCCAGTGGCGCGATCGGACTTGAAACGCTTCTGGCAGCGGCCCTGCGGCTGCATCATGACGGCTCCGTGCCTCTGCTGAAGCTGATTGATGCGTTGTCCACACGCCCTGCCGCAATCTATGGATTGGCCGCCGGCACGCTGAAGCCTGGCGCGCGCGCGGATCTGGCGCTGGTTGATCTCAACGCGCCTTGGCAAGTCAATGAGAGCGAAATACGCTCACGATCAAAGAATTCGTGCTTTGAAGGCACGCGTTTTCAAGGACAGGTCTTGCAAACCATGGTTGCAGGACGCACAATCTTCCCCGGTTAAGATATTCGGGGCAAAACTGGGGGGACCAATGCCCGACGCTTCATACACCGGCATTACAGCCTATGCGATTGCATTTCTTGCCGCCTATGCGCTCGGCTCGGTGCCGTTCGGCCTGCTTTTGACCAGAGGCGCAGGCCTTGGCGACATCCGCGACATTGGCTCCGGCAACATCGGCGCAACCAACGTGCTGCGCACCGGCAACAAGAAGCTGGCGGCGGCCACATTGCTGCTAGATATGCTCAAGGGCACGGTTGCCGTGCTGATCGCATCACTGTTTGGACCATTCTGCGCAATCGCCGCTGGCGTTGGCGCTTTCATTGGTCATCTTTATCCGCTTTGGCTCCAGTTCAAAGGCGGCAAGGGCGTTGCGACCTATCTTGGTGTGCTGCTCGGCCTTGCCTGGCAAGGCGCGCTGGTGTTTGCGGGCGTCTGGCTCGCGGTGGCGGTGGTGTTCCGCTATTCTTCACTTGCAGCGCTGCTCGCAGCGGCAATTGTGCCGGGTGCGCTGTATCTCATGGGGTTTCCGGAGCTATCGGCAGTGTTTTCGCTTCTGTCGATCATTGTCATTTTCAAGCACCGCCAAAACATCACCCGGCTGATTGCAGGCACTGAAACCAGGATTGGCGCGAAATAGTGGTGGATCAGCCGTCGCTTCCCCTGCCAGATTCAAACGGTCGAGGCCGTGGCTCCGGCATTGCACTGACAGACCGCCAACGCGTAGCTTGGCTCCGCCTCTGGCGTTCGGACAATGTCGGGCCGGTGACATTCCGGCAATTGATCAATCATTTCGGTTCAGCGGAGGCGTCGCTTGAAGCCCTGCCCGATATGGCGGCGCGCGGGGGCGCGTCCCGCAAGCAGAACATTCCCACCCGAACCGAAATCGAGACTGAACTTGCCCGATTGGACAAGATGGGCGCACGTCTGGTGGCGATGGGCGAGCCGGACTTTCCCGTAATGCTGCGCCGGACAGATGATTCGCCGCCAATTGTCAGTTTCATCGGCGACCCGGCCGTGTTCCGCCTTCCTGCCGTCGCCGTCGTCGGTTCACGCAACGCTTCGCTCGCCGGTGTCCGGTTCACGCGCAAACTCAGCGGTGAGATTGGCGCGGAGGGCTACTCCATTGTGTCTGGCCTCGCGCGAGGCATCGACACTGCCGCGCACGAGGCGGCGCTTGGCACGGGCACAATTGCCGCATTGGCCGGAGGGCTCGACCACCCGTATCCGCCGGAGAACCTCGAACTGTTCAGGGCAATTCCCGAACGCGGCGGCGCGGTGATCACTGAAATGCCGCTTGGCTGGGAGCCGCGCGCCCGTGACTTCCCGCGCCGCAACCGAATCATTGCAGCTCTTGGCCTTGGACTGCTGGTTGTTGAGGCGGCGCAGCGTTCGGGATCTCTGATTTCAGCGCGCCTCGCCAATGAACTTGGCCGCATCGTCTTTGCAGTCCCGGGTTCGCCGCTTGATCCGCGCTGCGAGGGCACCAACAATCTGATCAAAAATGGCGCAACATTGGTGACCAATTCGCGCGATGTACTGGATGCACTGGCACCGCTCAGCCGCAAGCCGATGGCGTTTCTGCCATCCATGGAAGAACCGCCCCGCAACGAACTCGAACAGCCGGAAGCCAGCGAAAGCGAACGGCGCAGGATTGTGGACGCGCTCGGGCCAACACCCGTTGCCGTTGATGAGTTGATCGCCTTCACCGGCGCAAAACCGGCACAGGTCTATCTGGTTCTGCTCGAACTTGATCTTGCTGGGCGATTGCAGCGCCACTCAGGCGGCACTGTTTCGCTTTTGTATCTCTAACCGGTGCGGGCGGGCTTCACGAATCGCGTCGCCTGATTCGACGTAGGCCATCTCGATCAGATAAGCGAGCATGTCGAATCGTTCAGACGATGCCATTTGATGAAGCTGCAACAGCATGGATTGTATGAAATTCAGGGTTTCCATCTGCCGTTCACGAGCGTGATTCATTCTCTTTGCCTTTGATTTTGGGCGCAATAATCGCCATTGAACATGCTCTGCCCCGCCGCCCGGCCCCTGCTCTCCACCGGTGCACCATCGATAGCCAAAATATCTTAGATTGCAACAATTACTTGATGCAACCTGTGGATTGTTTTTAGGTTTGCAAGGTCTATTGCGTGCCTTACCTCTTGACCGCGAGGCTTCGACTGTTCATTTCAACGCCTCACGCAATGATATGGACGTGCGCCTGAACGGCGTGTGCTTGAATTTATGGATGTCGTCATCGTCGAATCGCCTGCCAAGGCGAAGACCATCAACAAATATCTTGGCTCCGGGTACAAGGTGTTCGCCTCGTTCGGACATGTGCGCGATCTTCCTGCCAAGGATGGTTCCGTGCTTCCCGATCAGGATTTTGCCATGGCCTGGGAGGTTGACGGCCCGGCAGCCAAACGGCTGAGCGAGATTGCCAAAGCCGTCAAGGAAGCCGACGGACTCATTCTTGCAACCGACCCAGACCGCGAAGGCGAAGCTATTTCCTGGCATGTGCTTGAAATCCTGCGTCAGAAAAAAGCTGTCGGCACAAAGCCGGTCAAGCGCGTCGTCTTCAACGCGATCACCAAGAAGGCCGTGCTGGACGCGATGGCCGCCCCGCGCGAGATCGATCAGCCGCTGGTAGAGGCCTATCTGGCACGCCGCGCGTTGGACTATCTGGTTGGTTTCACGCTCTCGCCGGTTCTGTGGCGCAAACTGCCCGGCGCGCGCTCGGCAGGCCGTGTCCAATCCGTGGCGCTGCGACTGGTCTGCGACCGTGAATCGGAAATCGAACGCTTTGTCCGCGAGGAATACTGGCAGATCGCCGCAACGTTGACGACACCGCGCAACGAGGACTTTATCGCCCGACTTGTTGCCTATGATGGCAAGAAATTGGGCAAACTGGACATCGCCAATGGCGAACAGGCCGGTGCGATCAAATCGATGCTCGAAGGCGCGACTTACAAGGCGCTGACGGTCGAAGCCAAGCCGGTCAAGCGCACGTCCGGCCCGCCATTCACAACTTCGACCTTGCAGCAGGCCGCGTCCGGCAAGCTCGGCTATTCGCCGAACCGCACGATGCAGATTGCGCAGAAGCTCTACGAGGGCATCGACATCGGCGGCGAGACGGTCGGCCTCATCACGTATATGCGGACCGACGGCGTTCAGATGGCGCCGGAAGCCATCGACGGCGCGCGCCGGATGATCGGCTCGGAGTTTGGCGAGCGTTATGTGCCTGAAAAGCCGCGCTATTTCACCAACAAGGCCAAGAACGCACAGGAAGCGCACGAGGCGATCCGCCCGACCGATTTCTTCAGGCATCCCAAGGAGATGCGCAAGTTTCTGGATGATGATGCCGCCAAGATCTACGACCTTATCTGGAAGCGCGCCGTTGCCTCGCAGATGCAGGCTGCCGAAATGGAGCGCACGACCGCCGAGATCGAGGCGACCGGCAGCGGCAAGACCGCGATGTTGCGCGCAGTTGGCACTGTCGTGCGTTTCGATGGCTTCCTCGCCGCCTACACTGACCACCGCGAGGAGGAGGACGAAGACGAGGATTCGGCCCGCCTGCCGCAGATCAATGCCGGCGAGGCGCAGTCCAAACGCGCCGTCGCTGCGACTCAGCATTCAACCGAACCGCCGCCGCGCTATTCGGAAGCCTCGTTGATCAAGCGCATGGAAGAGCTCGGCATTGGCCGCCCTTCCACCTACGCTTCAACGCTGAAGACGCTGTCAGATCGCGAATATGTGAAGCTGGAGAAGCGCAAGCTCTATCCGGACTCCAAGGGCCGCATCGTCACCGCTTTCCTCGAAGGCTTCTTCAAACGCTATGTCGAGTATGATTACACAGCCGGCCTTGAAGAAAAGCTCGATGAAGTTTCCGACGGCAAGATTGACTACAAGGTCGTCCTGCGGGATTTCTGGAAGGATTTTTCTGCAGCGATCAACGATATCAAAGAGTTGCGCATCACGGATGTTCTGAACGTCCTCAACGAAGACCTCGCGCCACTCGCCTTTCCAGCGCGTGCAGATGGCTCAAACCCGCGCATTTGCCCGAAATGCGGCACCGGCAACCTTTCGCTCAAACTCGGAAAATTCGGTGCCTTCGTCGGCTGTTCAAACCACCCCGAATGCAGCTACACCAAACAGCTTGGCGCGGACACGCTGGACGATAACGGCGACCCCAAGTCAAACGGCGACGAGCCGAAACTGCTCGGCACCGACCCTTTCACCAATGAAGAGATCACGGTGCGCAGCGGCCGCTTCGGCCCCTACATCCAGCGCGGCGATGGCAAGGAAGCCAAGCGCGCATCGTTGCCGAAAGGCTGGACGGTGGACAACACCGACCATGAGAAGGCGCTGGCGCTCCTTTCCCTGCCCCGGGACGTCGGCGCGCATCCTGAAACCTCAAAGATGATATCGGCGGGCGTCGGACGCTACGGTCCGTACATTTTGCATGATGGCACATATGCCAATGTGGAGAACGTCGAAGAGGTGTTTTCCATCGGCTTGAACCGCGCGGTCACGGTTCTTGCAGACAAACTCTCCAAAGGTCCGGGCCGAGGCCGCACCGGCACGCCTGCCGCGCTGAAAACACTTGGCAATCATCCAGCCGACGATCTGCCGATCACCGTACGCGACGGCAAATACGGTGCCTATGTCAATCACGGCAAGACCAACGCGACCCTGCCCAAGGGCAAGGACCCGCAATCGGTAACGCTGGAAGAAGCAGTGGAATTGATCGCCGCCAAGGTCGGCAAGGCGCCGGTAAAAAAGGCACCAACGAGGAAGGTGGCCGCAAAGCCGACAACTGCGAAGAAACGCGCGACGAAATAGCCAGCGTTTTGGTTCAGGTTTGGCGTTAGGGCTTTTGCGTGAACTAACGCATGTCCAGCATCGTTATCCCGCTGACGTCAACATCGCGCTCGGCTTTCCAAGTGTCATACGCGCCTTGCATTCTGATCCAGATGCCTGCGCCGTCACCGAAGAGCTTGCCAAGACGCACTGCGATTGCGGGACTTACGGGTTGTTTTTCGTTGATAATATCATACAGCGTCTGCCGTGAAATGCCGAGCAGCCGCGCTATCTCCGCTTTGCTTTTGCCCGTAGCCGGGATCACTATTTCAGCAAGCATTTCGCCCGGATGAGACGGCTGAATGGACCCGTGCCTCAAAGTATCAATGGCCATGATAGTCCTCCATATCCAACTCCGTTGCGTTTTCGCCTTCCCATGAGAAAGTGATGCGCCAATTGCGGGAAATCAAAACTGCATACTGTCCGAGTCGGTCACCCTTGAGCGGATGAAATCCAAACCCGAGAACATTCATTTCATCAGGTTGCCGAGCAACATCAAGCCGCGACAAAATGATCCGGACTTTCTTGCGCCAATCCGGCCGTATTCCCGAATCGTCGCCCTTGATCCAATATTGCTTCAGCGCCTTGCTTTTAATGCTTTGGATCATGTCATGTTGTAAGGCAGCACCCTACATATTGTCAAGCATTGCCTGACATACCTGCACTAATGACGGGTAAGCAAATTTTCCGCTTTCCTTGACTGCTCCCAAAATGCCAAAGACAGCGCCTGTCACCAGGAAGAAATCAGTATGGCGAGGCGCATTCCAAGGAGCGGCGTAACTGTAGCGAAGGCTGGTGAACCTAAGGCCTCTGCCAAGCGCCGCGGCGACATGCCGGACCGCGACGCGCTCATTGGCTGGTTGCGCGACAATCCGGGTGAATCGTCCAAGCGCGATATCGCCAAAGCCTTCGGCATCAAGGGCGACGACCGGGTGATCCTGAAAGCAATGATCCGCGAACTTGCCGCAGAAGGGGTGCTGCGCAAGGAAGGCACGAAATTGATCGCGCCGGGCGGCCTGCCGCCGGTGACCGCGCTGGACATATTCTCCCGCGACAAGGACGGCTCGCTGATCGCAAGACCGGTCGAGTGGGACGAAGCCAACGGCGCGCCGCCGCTGGTGACCATTGCCATATCCAAGCGTGACAAGACCGCTGTTCCCGGTGTTGGCGAGCGGGTGCTGGCCAAGCTGTTCCGCAACGACCATGGCGAAGGCTATGTCGCGCGAATCATCAAGAAACTCGACAAGCGCCTTGGTGCAATCCTTGGCGTATTTCGCGAATTGCCATCGGGCGAGCTCCGCGTCGAGCCTGTCGAGCGAAAGCAGGCCGAGCTGACTGTTGATCCGGAATTCCGCAATGGTGCGAAAGACGGCGACCTTGTCGAGATCGAAGCCGTTCGTGTCGGCCGCTACGGCATCGCCCGCGCCAAGGTGCTGTCTGTTGCCGGATCGCTCAAGAGCGAGAAGGCAGTCTCGCTGATCGCCATCCACATGCACGGCATTCCGCATATTTTCCCGCAGGCTGTGCTTGATGCGGCTACGGCTGCCAAGCCTGCGCCCATGCAAGGCCGCGAGGACTGGCGCTCGGTGCCGCTGGTCACCATTGATCCGGCGGACGCCAAGGATCATGACGATGCCGTCCATGCCGAACCGGATACCGATGAGGAAAACCCGGGCGGCTTTGTTATCACCGTCGCCATCGCCGACGTCGCCGCCTATATCCACAACGGCACGGCGCTTGACCGCGAGGCGCTGAAACGCGGCAACTCGACCTATTTTCCGGACCGAGTCGTCCCGATGTTGCCAGAACGCATCTCCAACGATCTCTGCTCGCTTCGCGAAGGCGAAGACCGCCCTGCACTGGCGGTTCGCATGATTGTCACCAAAGACGGCAAGAAACTGCGCCATACATTCCACCGCGTGATGATGCGATCGCATGCCAAGCTTTCCTATCCGCAGGCGCAGGCCGCGATTGACGGCGCAGCGGACGCCAAGACCGCGCCAATCCTTGACGGCATATTGAAGCCGCTGTGGGCGGCCTACGCCGCACTCAAACGCGAACGAACCCGGCGCGAGCCGCTTGACCTCGATCTGCCGGAGCGCAAGATACTGCTGAACACGGACGGCACGGTTGACAGGATCATCATCCCGGACCGGCTGGATGCGCACCGGCTGATTGAGGAGATGATGATCCTCGCCAATGTGGCTACAGCGGAAACGCTAGAGGCCAAAAGCCAGCCGCTGGTCTACCGCGTGCATGACCAGCCTTCCCTTGCCAAACAGGAATCGCTTCGTGAATTCCTGCGCACTCTGAACATTCCGCTGGCCAAGGGCGTCGCGCTGAAATCGAAGGATTTCAACAACATCCTTTCCCAAGTGCGCGGCTCGGTGAACGAAACGCTGGTCAATGAAGTGGTGCTGCGCTCGCAGTCGCAGGCCGTCTACAGCCCGGACAATCTGGGCCATTTTGGCCTGCACCTGCGCAAATACGCGCATTTCACCTCGCCGATCCGCCGCTATTCGGACCTCATCGCCCACCGCGCGCTGATCAAGGTGCTGGGGCTTGGACCTGATGGCATCACGCAAGGCGAAGTCGAGGCATTGGAAGAGACCGCTGCGCTGATCTCCAGTTCCGAGCGCCGGTCGATGGCTGCCGAGCGCGACACGATTGACCGGCTGATCGCCAACCATCTGAAAGACCGGATCGGCGATGTCTTTGACGGTCGCATTTCCGGCGTGGTCGGGGCGGGACTATTTGTCACCCTGCCCGCCTATGGCGCTGACGGCTTCGTGCCCATATCTTCGCTGGACGATGATTACTATCATTTCGTCGAAAACAGCCGCGCGCTTGTGGCGGAAAAGTCCGGCAAGGGCTATCGTCTGGGCGATAGTGTGGAAGTCAGGCTGACGGATGTTCAAGTCTATGCCGGCTCCATCCGCTACGAAATGGTATCGCCACCTGCTACGCTTTCCGGCCTGCCGCAAAGCTTCCACAAGGCGAAGCGTGTAGTGAAACGCGGCTCGTTTTCCGACGGGCGCAAAGGACCGAAACGCAGATGACCATTGATTATGTGACCGGCGGACCCGACGCCAAGCAAGTTCGCCCGCTGATGCAGGCGATGAAGCGCGGCTTTGCCGGAAAATGTCCGCACTGCGGACACGGCAAACTGTTCCGTGCCTTCGTCAAGCCTGTCGATACTTGTGCGGAGTGTGGCGAGAATTACACGCCGCAGCGCGCCGATGATCTGCCCGCCTATCTCGTCGTGCTGATCGTCGGCCACATCACGGTCGGTGGCTTCATGTTCACCGAGATGACAACAGTCTGGCCGGGATGGCTGCACCTTACAGTGTGGGTGCCGTTGACGATCGTGCTCTCGCTTTTGCTTCTGCAGCCAATCAAGGGCGCCGTCATCGGTCTGCAATGGGCCAATTACATGCACGGCTTCGGCGGCGAAGATGAATTCATCAGCGACGATCACGGCAAGCCGCTGCTGAAGCCACAAGCCTGAAGCATTCGATGGGCCAAAGCGGCGAACCAGCGTCAAACAGCCGACCTGTCCGTCCGCGCGATGCGGCGTCGCTGATTGTCATCGACCGCAGTGGCAGCGAGCCGAGATTTTTGCTGGGAAAACGGCACGAGTCGCACAAATTCATGCCCGGGAAGTATGTGTTTCCCGGCGGCAAGACTGATGCGTGCGACCGCATGGTCCACCCTGCACGCGATATCGACGCGCAATGCCTGGTGCGCCTCAGGTCCGGCTTGAGCGGCCACGCAACGGAAGCGAAGGCACGGGCACTGGCGCTTTCTGCCGTCCGTGAGGCTTTTGAGGAAGCGGGCCTTCTCGTCAGCCAGCAATCGGACTTCGCATCGCGACACAGCGAATGGCGGTCATTTGTTGAACGGAAGATAGCCCCCGACCTTGCGCCGCTGCGCTACGTCGCCCGCGCAATCACGCCGCCGCAATTTCCGCGCCGCTATGACACCCGCTTCTTCGCGGTCTTCCGCGATGTCGCTATCGAGACGGCCATGCGCCAGCACGAAGACAATGAGATGCTGGACTTCTGCTATGCCACGCATCGCGAGACGACTGTCATGAACCTGCCAGGCATCACGCGTATCATTCTTCAATCGGTCATCGATCGGCTCGCGGTTGACCCGCAGCTCAATCTTGACCATCCAGTGCCAACCTATCTCACCCGGCGTGGCAAACATGTTTGCGAGTTTGTCTGAACCCAAAACTATCCAATTACCAAGAAAATCCGATCACACGCATGCAAGTCTCGCCCGACGACGACAAGATTGACTGGCTGTCAGCCGGAGCCGCAATCGCCTCCATCAGCGTGGTCGGCATCTGCATCGGCCTCGGCATGCCGCTCCTGTCGGTGATTCTTGAACAGCGCGGCTATTCCGCCTCGATGATTGGCCTCAACACCGCGTTTGCCGGCATCGCCTCCATCGCTGCGGCACCCTTTGCCGCTCCGATGGCGTCAAGGCTCGGCGTCGTTCCGGCGATGATCGCGATGATCATTCTGGGCGGAGTCTCATTCGCCGGTTTTTACGTGTTTTCACCATTTTGGGCGTGGCTGATCCTGCGATGCTGCCTGCACTTCGCGCTGACCGTGCTGTTCGTTCTGTCAGAATACTGGATCAGCCATTCGGCACCCGTGCGCAGCCGCGGTCTGATGCTGGGCATTTACGCAACCATGCTGTCGCTCGGCTTTGCGCTCGGCCCCTTCATCTTTTCAGTTACCGGGTCGAAGGGCTTCCTGCCGTTTGGCCTCGCCTGCGGCATCATATCGCTCGCGATAGTCCCGGTCGTCATTGCGCGGGGCCACAGTCCAGACTTCGAGGACAAGGAGCATGTGCCCTTCGTGCCCTACATCACCAAAGTGCCGACGGCGACCGCAGCGGTGCTGGTCTATGGCGCAGTGGAGACGGGTGGTTTTGCCTTGCTGCCACTCTACGGCAGCCGCATTGGCTTCAGTGAGGGTGATACTGCCCTGCTGATGACCATGATCGGCATAGGCAATGTGGTGTTCCAAATTCCGATAGGCATGCTCAGTGACAAGGTAAGAGACCGTCGTTGGGTGCTGCTTGTCATTGCCATGTTCGGTCTGGCAGGCATGATTGCGATGCCGTATTTGGCGGTGTCATGGTGGCTGCTTGCTGGACTGTTGTTCATTTGGGGCGGCATGATCGCCGGGCTTTACACAGTTGGCCTTGCTCATCTGGGATCAAAACTATCCGGACGCGAGTTGGCGTCAGCCAATGCTGCCTTCATTTTCTGCTATGCCATCGGCATGCTCGTCGGGCCGCAACTTATCGGATTGGGTATGGACCTGTCCGGTCCGCACGGCTTTGCAGGCGTGCTGGCGGGCTTTTTCGCGGCCTATATTGTGCTGGCGATTTCGCGGATTGGATTTTCCCTCAAGCGGGGTTGACTTTTGACCGCCAATCCGTAGTTTCCGGCAAAATTTCCGCTGCCGGTCACCGCCGGGCTTTCGCGGTTTACCCGGACAGAACAGGACAGACAAAATGGCCAAGGCAACGACCATCAAGATCAAGCTCATATCGACCGCCGATACGGGCTTCTTCTACGTGACCACCAAGAACAGCCGTACCTTCACCGACAAGATGCTGAAGCGCAAGTATGACCCGGTGGCGCGCAAGCACGTTGATTTCAAGGAAGCCAAGATCAAGTAATTGATCCGCAGCTGACACAGAACGAGCCGCCTTCAGGCGGCTTTTTTGTTGACGAATTGGTTGAGGAAAAGCGCCGATCTATCTGGTCTCGCACCATAAAAATTGAGGCCGACCAGTGTGAGTACTCGATACGAGAAACGTCCCGAAGGACTGTCACACCGGTCGGCGAAACCCCAAGACCCAGGAGATGCGGCGGACCTGAGCACCATGGGGGTTCTGCGCTCGCAGCATACTCTACGCGCCGGTGCACAGGGGCCGCACTTTGCGCCAACTTTCTGGAAAATCAACAGTAGTCTTCAGTTATAAACTGCAATTTGCTTGACAGTTGCCGCCCTGCAATGCGCCACAGATTCGCCGACTAGAGCGTCGGGCGTTTAGATGGGATCAACTTGGACGCCGGGTTTCCGTGTCCCGGCGAGGAGCGTGACGCGACGCGGTGCAGAAACCGCGAGCGGCGCGCGACGAAATCCGGGGCAGGGAAAAACAAGTCCAAGTGATTCCATTTGAACGACCGATGCTCTCAATCAGGCTGCCAACTGCACAACACGATTTCGGCCGCTGGTCTTTGCTTCATAAAGCGCACGATCCGAGCGCTTGATGAGGTCGGCAACTGAATCAACTCCGGCAACCAGACTGGAAACGCCCACTGACGTGGTCACACGGATCGTCTTGCCGCCGGGCAATATAAACGGCTCATCTTCAATGGCAGCGCGCACGCGCTCTGCCACCCGCGCCGCTATTGCAGGGTCCGTGTCCGGCATCGCCACCACAAACTCCTCGCCGCCAAAGCGGCAGACAAGATCAGCACCGCGCACCTGACGACGCAGCCGCAGCGCAAACTCGCGCAGCACTTCATCACCGCCGTCATGGCCGTGCGTGTCGTTGATGGTCTTGAACTTGTCGATGTCTGTGATCAAGAACGACAACGGCCGCTTGCGCTGATTGGCGCGCTCAAACAGCTTTGTCATGTGATTGTCGAGGTAGCGACGGTTGTGCAAGCCGGTCAGCCCGTCTGTAACGGCCATCTCGATGGTCTGGACGAGGCTTTTGCGCAGCGCGTCGTTGTAATTCTTGCGGCGAACCTGCGTGCGCAACCGTGCCGTCAGTTCCTGTGGGTCTAGCGGGCGCACCATGAAATCGTTGACGCCAAGCTCCAGCGCCCGCATCACGCGCTCATCCTCGCCAGGCTCCGCAATCAACAAAATCGGCAAAAAACGCGTCCGGTCGAGCGAGCGCAACTGCGAACAGATTCGCAGCGCATCGTAGTTGGCGAAGTTGGTGGTGATCAGCACGCAATCATGGTTCTTTTCTACCGCAAGGAAAAACCCGGCCTGCGGATCGCGCGCCACCTCGACCTGATAGTCGGCATGCAGCATCTTGGCTATGCGTTCGGAAGAATTAGGGCGCTCGTCGATCAGCAACAGGGACGGCTTGCCGTCAGATTCGCCAACTTTGCCTTGCAACAACTCGTCAATGCCGATCGCGCGGGTCGTTGCTGCGCGCAGGCGCAGCTCGTCCGTCAGCGTTTTGAGGCGGACGAGGCTCTTGACGCGCGACATCAGCTGCAAATCATTGACCGGCTTGGTCAGAAAATCGTCAGCACCTGCCGTCAAGCCGCGCACGCGGTCTGAAGGCTGATCAAGCGCAGTTACCATCACCACAGGGATATGGCGGGTCGCGGCATCAGCCTTGAGCCGCTCGCACACTTCGAATCCGTCCATGCCGGGCATCATGATGTCGAGAAGTATGAGGTCGATCCCGCCCTGCTCGCAAACCGCCAGCGCCGCCGGCCCGCTCATTGCTGTCACAACTTCATAGTATTCCGCAGAAAGACGCGCCTGCAACAGCTTCACATTGGCCGGGATATCGTCAACAACCAGAATTCTTGCGGTCACTGTGCTGCTCCGTTACTTGCCCTCAATGTCTGACCCAAAACTCGCTGCAGTGAGTCAAATGATGCGATTTTCGAGAACCGGAGCGGAGCGGACGTCAAGTCCGTGAGCACCGGAAGCGCAGAAAATTGCTTCATTTGGCCGCTGCAGTAGAGTTTTCGGTCAGACATTCAAGCGTCGCCGAGATAGGACTTGATCGTCTCGACAAACTTCGAGACCGAAATCGGCTTGGAAATATACGCCTCGCAGCCGCCCTGACGGATGCGCTCTTCATCGCCTTTCATCGCAAAGGCGGTAACGGCAATCACAGGGATTCGGTGCAGCTTGTCGTCTTCTTTCAGCCATTTAGTGACTTCCAGCCCTGAAACCTCCGGTAGCTGGATGTCCATCAGGATCAAATCCGGCTTGTGGGCGCGCGCAAGATCGAGCGCTTCGAGCCCGTTGCGGGTGCGAATCGTCTCATAGCCCGATGCTTCGATCAGGTCTTTGAAGAGCTTCATGTTCAGCTCATTGTCTTCAACGATCATGACGCGCTTTGGCATCTTGTCCTTCCCGGCGGGCGGTCAGCGGCCTTGCGGCAACCGGTCCATACGCCTTTCCATATCGTGATTTGATTGACGAAACGCAAAGAACGCGCAATCGAGTGTGGCGACACAAAAACCAACAGCGGAAGCCGCGACCCACGCCATGTTGAAACAGACCCGAAACACCACAAACGGCGAAGACATTGCCGTCCGCGCATTGGTCTGGATTGCCGGAAACGCGCCAATGATGCACCGGTTCCTCGATCTTTCAGGCATAGATGCGAGCCAGATTCGTGAAGCGGCCAAAGAACCCGCATTTCTGGCGGGTGTGCTCACCTTCATCCTTGCCCATGAACCAACGCTCAACGAATTTGCCGAAGCCGAAAACCTGCACCCGTCCACGGTTGCCGATGCGCTCAAATCCCTGCCCGGCGGCGACCGCGCCTATGACCAAGGCTCAAGCTGACGCACCCTGATCACGGTCCCCAAGAGAGAGGCTCTGAGGCCTGTGGCTCCGAGTTAACAGGATGTCGGCGACGACAATCCGCTCTTATGCAAATGGTATCTCGATGGTTCGATATCTAGGCGGCATTCGTTTGATTCGGTTTGTCATGGTTCTATCGTTCTGGTATTGTTCCGGCAATTCAGGCGCTTGTCAACATGGATAAAATACTCGGAACCAACACGACGGCGTTTTGCCGCGATTGCCTGCACGAGGCGCCAGGTGACGAGCGCCGCTGCATGGCCTGCGGCTCGCCGCGCCTGCTCCGCCATGCCGAGCTTGGCGCACTGTCCATTGCCCACATCGACTGCGACGCCTTCTACGCTTCGGTCGAAAAGCGCGACAATCCGGCCCTTCGCGACAGGCCGGTGATCATCGGCGGCGGCAAGCGCGGCGTGGTCTCGACCGCCTGCTACATCGCCCGCGTCCATGGCGTGCGCTCGGCCATGCCAATGTTCAAGGCGCTGCAAGCCTGTCCCGAGGCCATTGTCGTCAAGCCGGACATGGACAAATACGTGCGCGTCGGCCGCGAAGTGCGCGCGCTGATGCTGGAAATGACGCCGTTGGTCGAGCCGGTATCCATCGACGAGGCATTCCTCGACCTCTCCGGCACCGAGAAGCTGCACCGCGCCGCGCCGGTCATAACGCTTGCCCGTTTTGCCAAGCGGGTTGAAAACGAGATCGGCATTTCAGTATCTGTCGGCCTGTCATACTGCAAATTCCTCGCCAAAATCGCGTCCGACATGGAAAAACCGCGCGGCTTTTCGGTTATCGGACAAGCGGAAGCAGTCTCTTATCTCGCCGCCTTGCCCGTTTCCAAAATCTGGGGCGTCGGCAAGGCTTTCGAGGAAACGCTGTCGCGCGATGGCATCACCATGATTGGCCAGTTGCAGACCATGGACGAAACGACGCTGATGCGCCGTTACGGTGTGATGGGCCAGCGCCTTGCCCGCCTGTCGCGCGGCATTGACAGCCGCAAGGTCGATCCATCGTCAGACATGAAAAGCGTATCGGCCGAGACAACATTCAACGAAGACCTGTCATCGCTCGAAGACCTGCGCCCGGTCCTGCGT
>JANPEK010000106.1:0-12525 GCA_031422915.1 Phyllobacteriaceae bacterium
CCGTGGCCGTGACCGGGCAACGGCATTTGCGCCGTCATTTTTGGACCCCGGGCCTTCTCGCACGCAAGAGTCTCCTCAAACGCACTATCCCCCGCACATTTTAGGGGAACCCATCGCGGCCGGAGAGAATGGTTCCATTAGGCCACCCCCACCGAAGCCAGCTCCTTCGCATCAAACCGGATGGACCGGCCTGACCTTCCCGAAGGAACACGCGAGGACAAGAATAAGCCAAGCGACGATGGTGTGGATAGATTTGCCCAAATATTTTTGCGGATTGAGGGATTTCAATGGGTTGGGTGGTGTTGATGTGTGGATAGATCAGGAAAGTGCAGGCTCTGACGATACCTCTCCCGTCACTGAAGTCACGCAAGCCAAGTCAGCGGCACATCCAGCGCCTTGGCGAGCGCCGCCAAGGTTTCCGGCGATCCCGTCCTGCGGCGGCTTTCAAGATCCGACAAATAGCCTTGCCCGACGCCGGATTTCTCCGAAAGGTCCAATTGTTTCATGCCACGCCAGCGGCGGATTGCCTTCAAGCGGCTGTCGCCCTTGAGCAACATCGCGCTGACTTCCACCGGCAACACGCCGTCGTTGCCTGCCGCAAGCGCAGCCTTGCGCTCGTCATAGAGGGCCACGTCGTCTTCGTCCTCGTCGTAAGGTTCTGCGATCACCAATTCGTTGCATGTGAGGTTATCAGTGACCATTTTCATTACTTTGACTCCAAATAAATCGCGCAGTTCGAATATTGTCTCACGCATTAATTTATGCTTGTATCTTCACCAGTGCAAGAAAAATTGGGTATCTTGCCAATGTTCTGGAGATCTCGATATGTCACTATTCACTGATACGCTGATTGACAAAGTTCGTACCGAGTTCTCCCGTTTTACCAAGAAAAGTGGAAAACAAGCAAAGGAAACGGAGCTTCCGCTGATAGTTGGCGAGTATTGGAAGAAAATCGGCGAGAAGCTTACTGGAGCCGACAGCACCCCTTGGTCTGCGGCGTTTATTTCCTTTGTGGTCGAGGCTGCTAAGCCCGCTGGAAGCTTCAGCTATGCTTCCGGTCACTGGGTCTACTTAAGGCAGGCAGTGCTTGCGCAGGAAAATGGTACGGCAGGTACCGTTTACTTGCTCCGACGCCCCGAGGATTATGCACCCAAGGTCGGAGATCTCGTCGCCAAAGGGCGCGGAAGCGCGATAGATTTCACTTATGACGATGCATTGTCAAAGGCCAACAAGCCAGCGCCCAAGAAGGGTAAGGACGACCCCAGAGCCTACGTGTCGCACTGCGACGTTGTCATGAGTGTTGACCTGAAAAAGGGAATTTTGGAGACGATCGGCGGTAATGTGAGCAATTCGGTGAGCAAGACGATGGTGCTTATCGACAAAAGCGGCAAGTTGGTTCCGCGCAAGGAAAAAAACAAAAAGGGCGTACTCGTTGACCGGCCATGGATTGGAGTGATGGAGTGCATAGAGTAAGTTTGGCCGTGGAAAATAAAAACGGAACGTCTCAACTTTGCCGCCGACCTTCGCAGACTCTCAATCATCGCTGACCCGGCCCCGGTTCTTCTTGATCGTGCCACGCCCGGTCTTTTCCTTCAGCCGCCGTTCAATTGCGCCCTTTGACGGTTTGGTCTTGCGGCGGGGCGGGGGCGGGGGCTCTGCGGCTTTGGCGATCAGCGCCGACAGCCGCGCGCGCGCGTGCTGCCGGTTCCGGTCTTGCGTGCGGAACTTGTCGGCAAAGATGATGATCTCACCGTCCTTGGTCGCCCGCTGGCCGGCAAGCGTGATCAGGCGGATGCGCACAGGTTCGGGCAGGTCTGCACGGTCCATGACGAAACGCAATTCAACAGCAGTGGCCACCTTGTTGACGTTCTGGCCGCCGGGGCCTTGGGCGCGCGTGAACTTCTCGTCCACCATATCCTCGGTGACGATGATGCCGCGTCCTTGAAAGATCGGGTCTGCCGACATGGTGCACCTGTCTGCCTTTGACCGTTGATTGAACGCGTTTTCCGCAAAAGAAAAGCTGAAAGTCGAAAAAACGCCAGGTTCATCGGCCGGGCGGGAGATGAACCTTTGGCCAGTTCATCCATACACAGGGTGAGGGACAAGCATTTCAACTTGAAAGGAAGACAAATGCGCCTCCACACCACCACCATTTTCGCTGCTACGCTGGCAGCCTTCGCCGCCGGGCTTTCGCCAGCTATGGGCAAATCGGTCTCATCGACCATCAGCATAAGCACGTTCGATGCGCGCTGCCGCGCTGCCGGTGGCACTTTGACGATGGTCAGCGCCGGCGGCCACAAATGCCGGCTGCCAAGCGGCCAGACCGTGACCTGTTACGACACGGACGGTCCGGGCATTTCGTGCGACTACCGCACACTGCCCAATTCGGGCCTGAAGGGGCTGTTTGGCGAAACACTGAAAATGAAATGAGATATCACGGCCCGGATCATCTCCGGGCCGTCATTCAAACTCTTTGCTACTCAGCGGCGACAAGCCATTGCGGCGCAGCACCAAGAACGCTGGCATCGACGTGGGTTTCAAACTTGGCGAAATTGTCGATGAACATGCCGGACAGCTTGCGCGCCTGACGGTCATACGCTGCCTTGTCCGCCCACGTTGAGCGCGGATCGAGGATCGACGAATCAACGCCGTCAACGGCGACTGGAACCTGAAAGCCGAAGTTCGGATCGGTGCGGAATTCAGCGTTTTTCAATGAGCCATCAAGCGCTGCGGTGAGAAGCGCACGGGTAGCTTTGATCGGCATGCGCTTGCCGACACCATGGGCACCGCCGGTCCAGCCGGTGTTGACCAGCCAGCAATCCGCCTTGTGATCGGCAATCAGCTTGCGCAGAAGATTGCCATACTCGGACGGATGGCGCGGCATGAACGGCGCGCCGAAGCACGTAGAGAACGTCGCTTCCGGCTCGACAACGCCCTTTTCAGTGCCCGCCACCTTGGCTGTGTAGCCGGAGAGGAAGTGGTACATCGCCTGCGCGGGCGTCAGCTTTGCCACTGGCGGCAAAATGCCGAATGCGTCGGCGGTGAGCATGATGATGTTCTTTGGGTGTTTGGCGATGCCGGTGGCGCTAGCATTCGGGATGAAATGCAACGGGTAGGCACAGCGGGTGTTTTCGGTCAGCGAGCCGTCGTTGAAATCCGGGACGCGGTGTTCGTCAAGGATGACATTCTCGAGAACCGTGCCGAAGCGCTGCGTGGTCGCATGGATTTCCGGCTCGGCTTCCGGCGACAGCCGGATGGTCTTGGCATAACATCCGCCCTCGAAGTTGAAGATGCCGTCCGGACCCCAGCCGTGCTCGTCATCGCCGACAAGCGTGCGCGCCGGATCAGCCGACAGCGTGGTTTTCCCGGTGCCGGACAGGCCGAAGAACACGGCGGCGTCACCGTCCTTGCCCTCATTGGCCGAGCAATGCATCGGCATGACGCCCTTTTGCGGCAGGATGTAATTGAGCGCCGTGAACACCGATTTCTTGATTTCGCCAGCGTATGACGTGCCGCCGATCAGGACGATCATACGGGTCAGATCAACCGCGATTACGGTTTCTGTGCGCGTTCCGTGCCGCGCCGGGTCTGCCTTGAACGACGGCAGGTCGATGATGGTGAACTGCGCGACGAAATCCTTGAGCGTGGCGCGCTCAGGACGGATCAACAGGTTGCGGATGAACAGCGAATGCCAAGCAAGCTCGGTGATGACACGGGTCCTCAGCGCAAGACTTTCATCTGCGCCGCCAACCAGATCCTGCACAAAAAGCTGTTTGCCTTCAATGTGAGCCTGAAAATCCGCGTAGAGCCGCTCGAACGCCTCAGGGTCCATCGGTTTGTTGTTGTCCCACCAGACACAATCAGACGTGTTCGCATCTCTGACAATGAACTTGTCTTTGGCGGACCTGCCGGTGTGCTGCCCGGTCGATGCGACAACCGCACCATGCGCGCTCAGCCGCGCTTCATCGCGCGACACCGCCCGCTCAACCAGTTCCGCTTCGGACAGGTTATACCAGGCATTGGCATAGCCCTTCAGACCCGATTGCGCGAGAGAGAAGCTGCTGTTGAAAATGCCGCTGTCTGTCATGACCCTGCCCGTGTGTTCACAAGAGTGCGCGCCAAGATCGGACGCGTCTTGGGGACAAGTCAGAAATGCATAATTGATTCAATCGTTTAATCGATTTAAACATTTTAAAAAACGTCTAATCGTTTTAAATTCACAGGATGATGCGCGCATTTTGGAAATCCGCAATACTTTGTTAAGGATGTCACCGGGGACTTGGGACACAGAACGGCGAGCAACGTGCGCCGGGCGCAGCTATCGCTGCTGCCACATTTTGTGCCACATTTGTCCTGCAACGCTCTGCCGCTCCGCAAATCTCATGAAGGAACGGCGCCGATGAAGGACAATAACGGCATGCACACAATCGCGCTCGTGGACGACGACCGCAACATTCTGACCTCCGTGTCCATCGCGCTGGAGGCGGAAGGCTATAAGGTCGAGACCTACACGGACGGTGTGTCGGCGCTGGAAGGGTTGCAGGCCCGTCCGCCGAACCTTGCAATCTTTGACATCAAGATGCCGCGCATGGACGGAATGGAGTTGCTCCGGCGCCTGCGGCAAAAGACCGATCTGCCGGTCATTTTCCTCACCTCCAAAGATGAAGAGATTGACGAATTGTTCGGCCTGAAAATGGGCGCGGACGATTTCATCACCAAGCCGTTCTCGCAGCGCCTGCTGGTCGAGCGTGTCAAGGCGGTGCTGCGCCGCGCCGCCGCGCGTGATAATGCCGCTGCCGGCATCAAGGTGCCCGGCCAAGCCTCGCGCACGCTGGAGCGCGGCCAGCTGGTGCTCGACCAGGAGCGCCACACCTGCACATGGAATGGCAAGCCGGTGACGCTGACTGTCACCGAGTTCCTGATCCTGCTGTCGCTGGCGCAGCGTCCGGGCGTGGTCAAAAGCCGTGACGCGCTGATGGATGCAGCCTATGATGAGCAGGTCTATGTTGACGACCGCACCATCGACAGCCACATCAAGCGCTTGCGCAAGAAGTTCAAGGTGGTTGATGACGACTTTGAGATGATCGAAACACTATACGGAGTCGGTTACCGGTTCCGCGAGGCTTGAGCCGGAACAATTGATGGTCGTCGAGACACAGAAGAGCACGACCCGCAACGCCAGCCGCCCTGTCCGGCTGGCGTTTCTGTCGCGCCTGTTCAAGCCCATCCGCCGGGCGCTGGGCCATTATGTCTTTTCATCGCTCACCCGCCGCATTCTGGTGTTGAACCTTGCCGGTCTCGCCGTGCTGGTGTCAGGCATTCTGTATCTAAACCAGTTTCGCGAGGGGCTGATTGACGCTCGCGTCGAGAGCCTGATGACGCAGGGCGAAATCATTGCAGGCGCAATCGCAGCGTCCGCCACGGTAGACACCAATTCGATTACAATTGACCCGGAAAAGCTTCTGGAGTTGCAGGCGGGCGAGAGCATTTCGCCGTCGTCTGATTCCATCGACGCGCTTGAATATCCGATCAATCCGGAAAAGATCGCGCCGGTGCTGCGCCGCCTGATTTCGCCAACCCGAACGCGTGCCCGGCTGTTTGACCGCGATGCCAACCTGATGCTCGATTCGCTGCATCTTTATTCCGGCGGGCAGATCTTGAAATACGACCTGCCGCCGCTTACCCCGGATGATGAGAGCGTTTGGGACAGCACAGTCAATTCGATCTACAAATTCTTTTCCAAAAGCGATTTGCCGATCGACAAAGAGGTGCCGGGTGCCAACGGTTCGGTGTTTCCGGAAGTGATGACGGCGCTCACCGGCAGCCCGGCGACAATCGTGCGCCTGTCCGAGCAGAGTGAACTGGTCGTCTCTGTCGCCATTCCCGTGCAGCGTTTCCGCGCCGTGCTTGGCGTGTTGTTGCTGTCTACGCAGGGAGGCGACATCGACCGGATTGTCGAGGCTGAGCGCGGCGCGATTTTCCGCGTGTTTGCCATCGCCTCTTTTGTGACTGCGCTTTTGTCCCTGCTGCTCGCCTCCACCATCGCCAATCCCCTGCGGCGTCTTAGCGCAGCTGCCGTGCGGGTGCGGCACGGGGTCAAGGCGCGCGAGGAAATCCCGGACTTTTCCGACCGGCAGGACGAGATCGGCAATCTGTCCACGGCGCTGCGCGACATGACGCGGGCGCTCTATGCACGCATGGATTCAATTGAAAGCTTTGCCGCAGACGTCAGCCACGAACTGAAGAACCCGCTGACATCACTCAGAAGCGCAGTCGAAACGCTGCCGCTGGCCAAGACCGAAAGCTCGCAAAAACGCCTGATGGATGTGATCCAGCATGATGTGCGCCGCCTCGACCGTCTGATCACCGATATATCCGATGCCTCACGGCTGGACGCCGAACTGGCGCGCGACGACGCCAAGCGGCTTGACGTCGGCAAGCTCTTGGAAAACATCATCGGCGCTGCCAAAGACGTCCGCCGCAACAGGGGCATTGATATCACACTCAAGGCAGCAAAGCCTGCGTCAGGAACAAAGGGCTATTTCGTTACAGGACATGATCTGCGGCTGGGCCAGGTCATTACAAACCTGATTGAAAATGCCCGCTCATTCGTGCCGGAGACCGGCGGCAAGGTCACGATCAAGCTTGATCAGACCGGCGATACGGTACGCATTGAAGTTGACGACAATGGACCGGGCATCCGGGCGGAGAAAGTCGACCGGATATTCGAGCGCTTCTACACCGACCGACCCTCATCTGAAGCGTTCGGCCAGAATTCAGGTCTTGGCCTGTCAATCTCGCGCCAGATCATCGAGGCGCATGGCGGCACCATCCATGCCGAAAACATGATGGACCAGAAATCCGGTGATATTCTCGGTGCGCGCTTCATTGTCGAACTGCCGGTGACCCGCAAATCATGACGCCTGAGACCATTCACGCCAGCGCGGTGCAGGTCGGGAAAACCGGTGTCCTGATCGTTGGCGCGTCGGGTGCGGGCAAATCCGCTCTGGCGCTTGATTTGATTGACCAGTGCCAACTGCGCGGCGTTCCCGCCACGCTGATCGGTGACGACAGGATCGCGCTCACAGTTCAGGACGGCGTGGTGATCGCCTTTCCCGCGCCGCAGTTGGCGGGCCTCATCGAAGTGCACGGGTCAGGCATCCATGCCATCGCGTATCGTGCGGAAGCGGCGCTGCATCTTGCGGTGAGGCTTGTTGAGCCCGCTGAAATGTTGCGCATGCCTTTAGAAGTGC
The DNA here is from genome assembly GCA_031422915.1 of Phyllobacteriaceae bacterium. Lineage (GTDB taxonomy): Bacteria > Pseudomonadota > Alphaproteobacteria > Rhizobiales > Rhizobiaceae > JANMEX01. The sequence goes on from JANPEK010000106.1 coordinate 7,254, forward strand.
CTCAGGAAGTGGTGCCAGGCATATTTTTGCCGTTGCTTTGTCTTCCGCAAGGGCAAAACGCCGTACGGGCCGTTCTGGCGCATCTTGGGCACTATGGCGGATGCGGAAGGCTGATTAGAGCAATATGACTTCAGCTGGAATCACACTCAGCGGGTGCTTTTGCGTCAATACCGGCGGAAAGCCCCTTGAACGCATTTCAATGCGTCCTGCGGGTCTTTCCTTGGTCTTGCCACAAAATCCCGCCGCCGCCTGTGGTTCCATCTAAAGTCATATCGCTCTAAATGACCGGTGAATTTGTGTGCAGTGCGAAAAACCGCTTGCCTTGGCCGCGTCTCTGAACAAGATAGCCGCCTTGCCGCAAGACGGGCGGCGCGTGCGCGGGGTTGCTTGGCGGTCGAGCGAACAATGCACCCGGAAACCGGGGCACGACGGGAGTGAGTTTTCGATGATCGGACTCGTGCTGGTGACGCACGGACGGCTGGCGGACGAGTTCCGCAATGCGGTCGAACATGTTGTCGGCCGGCAAGAGCATTTTGAGACCGTCTGCATCGGCCCCGATGACAATATGGAAAACCGCCGCGAAGACATCCTCGCGGCTGTTGCAAAGGCAGACGCAGGGTCCGGTGTCATTCTCCTCACCGACATGTTCGGTGGTACGCCTTCCAATCTTGCCATCTCGGCCATGAAACCCGGCAAAGTCGAGGTGATCGCAGGCGTCAATTTGCCGATGTTGATCAAACTGTCGAAGGTGCGGTTGTCCGGAGACATGCCTTCCGCCTTGAAAGAGGGTCAGGATGCGGGCCGCAAATATATCAATGTCGCCAGCCAGCTTCTGTCCGGCAAATAACAGGACCTCACATGAGCACGGAAGCGATGCTGGTTCGCGAGTTTGAAATCATCAACAAACGCGGCCTTCATGCCCGCGCCTCCGCAAAATTCGTCACCACCGTTTCCAGCTTTGACGCCGAAGTCAAAGTCGAAAAGGACGGCATGAAGGTCGGTGGCGATTCCATCATGGGCCTGATGATGCTCGCAGCCTCCCCCGGCTGCTGCATAACTGTCACGGCGTCGGGCGCTGAGGCTAAAGCCGTGTTGGAAGCGCTGGCGGTCATGATTGCCGACAAGTTCGGCGAGGGCGAGTGAGCGGGTCAGGGCGTCATCTGACTTGGAACTACAGCTTTCCAATCCGCTCGGTCAGCAATTCGAAAAACCCGTCGTCGTCAATGTCACGCATGACGGTGGCATTGGGCTCACGGCCCGTGACGTGCCACCAGTCGACGACGGTCATGCCCATGGTCAGCTCTGATGCAGTTTCAATCGCCACATTGCAATGCCGACCTTTGAACAACTCAGGCTTCAACAGATAGGCGATCACGCACGGATCATGCAGCGGGCCGCCGTCGGTGCCGTATTTCTGCTCGTCGAAGCGCTCGAAAAAATCGAGCAATTCAGCCGTGGCATCGCCGACCGGCGTTTTCATGGCGCGAAAACGCTCGACGCGGATGCTGCTGGTCAACGCCTTGTGCGTGACATCAAGCGGCATCATGATGATTGGAATGCCCGACTTGAAGACGATCTCGGCGGCATGCGGATCGACATAAATGTTGAACTCTGCGGCGGGTGTGATGTTGCCGCCCTCAAAAAACCCGCCACCCATCAGCACGATCTCGCGGACTTTTGGCGCAATTTCCGGCGCGCGGATCAGTGCCAGCGCAATGTTGGTCAGCGGCCCAAGCGGGCAGAGCGTGATCGCGCCATCGGGATTTCCAAGAATTGTCTCGACGATGAAATCGACGCCGTGCTGCGCCTGCAATGGCATTTTGGGTTCTGCAAGGTCAGGACCGTCGAGGCCGGTCTTGCCATGCACATGCTCGGCGGTTACCAGCGGGCGTACTAGCGGACGCACGGCCCCGGCATAGACTTTCATGTCGGGCCTGCCTGCCAATTCGCAGACCTTGCGGCTGTTCTTCTCGGTATAATGCAACGGCACATTGCCGGCGACTGCCGTGATGCCGATGACATCCAGCTCAGGGCTGGCGAGCGCAAGAAGAATGGCGACAGCGTCGTCTTGGCCAGGGTCCGTATCGATGATGATCTTGCGTGCCATTTCACATCCTCTTTTCTTTGCCGCTGTGCCGCTTGAAGACGGCGGGATTAAAGACCATATCTTCTTCAGCCGGGCAAATGCCGTTTTCGGGTTTGTTCGCAACTGCCGCTTTGAAACAAGAGTCGCTTTGTAACAGGACTTTGGTGATGACACGCGTAACTGCTTTTTCCAATCCGCTCCTTCTCGGCTTTGATGCCGTTGAACGCACCCTTGAGCGTGTCGCCAAGACCGGAGATGGCTATCCGCCCTACAATATCGAACGCCTCGCGCCAGAAAATGGTGGCGAGCGCCTGCGCATTACTTTGGCGGTGGCCGGTTTTGCGGAAGCTGACCTCGAAGTGACCCTGGAAGACAACCAGCTGGTTATTCGCGGACGTCAGGGCGACGACAGCGAGCGCGAGTATTTGCACCGTGGCATTGCCGCACGCCAGTTCCAGCGCTGCTTTGTGCTGGCTGACGGGATGCGCGTTGCCGGTGCCGAGCTGAAAAACGGCCTGCTTTCGGTCGATCTTGACCGCCCCGAACCGGAGCGCTTGGTTCGTCGTATTAACATTGCCGTGTCTGAATGAGCGGCAAAGGAGTGAATGCTTTGAACACGAACAAGATCACACTGTCCGACACGGATTTTGCCAGCCTTGGTGCGGGTGAGGTCGGTTATGTCCGCAAGATGAAGTCGGAAGACCTGACCCGCCGCTTCCCGGCCCTCAACCAGATTGCACCCGGCCTTGACGTGTGGGCGCTGTTTGCTGCCAACGGCCAGCCCATCATCCTGTCCGACCAGCGCGCTGCCGTTATGGCAGGCGCGAGTGACAATGATATCGTGCCGGTCTGGCTGAACTAAACTTGTCTATTGGATGCAAAAAAAGCCGGGATTGCTCCCGGCCTTTATCGTTGCAGCATGCAAAATGCTATCTGACGATCACCTTCGCGCCAGTCTCAACACGGTTGTACAAATCGATCACGTCCTGATTCATCAGCCGGATGCAGCCTGACGACATGGCTTTGCCGATGGACCACCATTCCGGCGTGCCGTGCAGGCGGAAGCCCGTGTCGCCGCGCTTGTTGAACAGATACATTGCGCGCGCGCCGAGCGGGTTGGTGATGCCCGGTTCCATGCCGCCGGCATACTTTGCAAGTTCCGGCTTGCGGCCGATCATTTCCCTCGGCGGCGTCCATGTCGGCCACTCGCGCTTGAGGCCGACACGCGCCGTGCCGCTCCATTCAAAGCCTTCCTTGCCGACGCCAATGCCGTAGCGCACTGCTTTGCCGTCACCGAGAATGTAATAAAGATGGCGCTCGCCCGTATCGACAATCACCGTGCCGGGCTTTTCCTTTGAAGAATAGCTGACGGTCTGGCGCTTGAATTTATCCGCGATCTTGCCCTGCGGGATCGACGGAAGCCGGTATCCGCCATCCGAGATGGCCGTGTAGCTGGCGCGCGGCGCAAACGGGCCGGTGGCTGTGCAGCCCGCCGTTGCGGCAAGCGCCGCAAGTGACAGCGCGGTGAAAAGAGCGCGAAATTGCATGGAGGTCCCCGAAACATGTTTTCTGCAGATAGAGATACGCATGCCCCACTAACAATGGATTAACCACGTTTGGAAATGGTTTGGCAATATGCGCACTTTCTCACCAGTGTGGCGGCTTGGTGGCCTCAATGCCGGGCGCGGCGGTTTCCTCAAGTTCCAGAAAGCGCGATGCCAGCGCATCGAGTTTCTTCTGCAACCGGTCGATCAGCGTCCATTGCTCTGCCACCGCTGTTGAAAGCTCGTCAATCGTCTTGCCCTGATGGGCAACCGCGATTTGCAGCGACACGATGTGCGGATCGGGAAGAAGGGACATGGCTGAATTCCTGCGTATTTGCCGGGGAGTTCTCTCACTGGCACAGGAAATACAGTTGCGCCACCGTTGCGCCATGCTAGCCTGAATTGGCGATGCAGGTTTTGACTGTCCGGTCAAAAACAAATTGACCGGACTGCAATTTGCAGCCAGCGTGATCTCGGGGAACAAACGACTTGGCGGCAACGACCGTCGGGCGGAGGCAGGCACATGAACACAGCGGCAGCGCCCGCCATTGAGCTGATTGGCATCGACAAGCGCTTTGGCGCTGTCCACGCCAACAAGAACATCAATATGCTTGTGCCGAAAGGCACCATTCACGGCATCATCGGCGAGAATGGCGCTGGCAAATCAACACTGATGTCGATCCTGTATGGTTTCTACAGCGCGGACACCGGCGAGATTCATGTCAACGGCAAGCCCGTCACCATCCGCTCCAGCCAGGACGCGATCAGCACCGGCATCGGCATGGTGCACCAGCATTTCATGCTGGTCGAAAATTTCACGGTGCTCGAAAACATCGTGCTGGGCGCGGAAGGCGGCGCCTTGCTGCAGGGCGGCGAGGACAAGGCCCGTCTGGCGCTGAAAAAGCTCGCTGATGATTATGAGCTCGAAGTCGATCCGGACATGCTGATTGAAGATCTGCCGGTCGGATTGCAGCAGCGGGTAGAAATCCTGAAAGCCCTGACGCGCGGCGCGGAGACGCTTATTCTGGACGAGCCGACAGGCGTGTTGACACCCGCCGAAGCTGACCATCTGTTCCGCATTCTGCGCCAGTTGAAGGATCAGGGCAAAACCATTCTGCTCATCACCCACAAGCTGCGCGAGATCATGGCGGTCACGGACAATGTCTCGGTGATGCGGCGCGGCGAGATGGTGGCTACGCTCAAGACTGCCAACACCGATCCGGAAGAGCTGGCGGAGTTGATGGTCGGACGCCGGGTGCTGCTCGAAGTGGACAAGGGCCCGGCCAACCCTGGCGAAGTGCGGCTGCGGGTTGAGGGGCTGACGGTCAAGGACGAATGGGGCGTTGCCCGCGTTGACAACGTCTCGTTCAACGTCCGCGACGGCGAAATTGTCGGCATTGCTGGTGTCTCGGGCAACGGCCAGTCGGAACTGCTGGCCGCGCTGGCCGGCATACAGAAGGCAGTGGCTGGCAAGATCATTTTATCCGGCGAGACGATTGATCCTGTGCATGAAGCGGATCCTGCAAAGATGCGCGAGCGAGGGCTGGCGCATGTGCCTGAAGACCGGCATCACATGGGTCTGGTGCTGCCATTCGAGGAGAATGAAAACGCCATCCTTGGCTACCACCGCTCGACCCAATAT
>JANPEK010000107.1:0-2125 GCA_031422915.1 Phyllobacteriaceae bacterium
GCAGATGCCAACAACATCACCGCAATCGCTATAGCCAAACTTGCAGGAAAAAAGGTCAAGGCTCCACCAAGGCCCGATTGCTACCCCGCCTATTTCGCCGCCCCGATCCACGAAATCCGCGGTGGCGCAAAGTCGCAGAAAGCCTTCGTCGATTTCCAGCACGATGTCACCACTGAGGACATCCGCCTCGCCAACCTTGAAGGCTTCTCGGCGCCGGAGCACATGAAGCGCTACACCACGCTCGGCATGGCCACCGAACAGGGGCGCAACGCCGCCATTCCAGCGCTGGCAATTCTTGGCGGCGAACAGGGCAAATCCATCGCCGAAACCGGCACCACCCGCTTCCGCCCGCCTACATCAGGCGTGTCCTTCGGCGTCCTTGCCGCCGAGCGTTATGGCGATCTCCAGCCTGACCGCCGCACCCCGATGCACGACTGGCATGTCCAGAACGGTGCAACGCTGTACGCCGCCGGCCTCTGGCACCGCCCGATGATCTATGGACGGACGGACGAAACCGTCGAGCAGGCCTATGTCCGCGAAGCGCGGGCAGTGCGCATGGGCGTCGGCATTGTCGATGTCTCGACGCTGGGCAAGATCGACATTCAGGGACCGGATGCGGGCAAGTTTCTCGACCGCGTTTACACCAACATGTTCTCCAACCTTGCAGTTGGCAAAGCCCGCTACGGTCTGATGCTGCGCGATGACGGGCTGGTCATGGACGACGGCACCACATGGCGGCTTAGCGAAACGCATTTCCTGATGACCACGACCACGGCCAACGCCGGCAAGGTGATGCAGCATCTCGACTACTGTCTGGATTGCCTGTGGCCGGACCTGAAGGTGCATCTGACTTCCGTTACCGACCAATGGGCAGGCGCGGCAATCAGTGGCCCGTTCGCACGAAAGGTGCTCGAAAGCTGCGTCGAAAGAGCGCGAATGGACACTGATGCGCTGCCGTTCATGGGAATCGTCCACGGCACCATCGCAGGCAAACCCGTCATGATCTGTCGCCTCTCCTTCTCCGGCGAACTGGCCTACGAAGTCTATTCCGGTGCCGGGCATGGCCAGACCGTGTGGGAGGCGCTGATGGAGGCTGGCAAGCCGTTCAACATCACGCCTTACGGCCTTGAGGCACTCGGCACACTGCGCATTGAAAAAGGCCATGTAACCGGCGCGGAGATTGATGGCCGCACCACGGCGCACGACCTGCATCTGGAATGGATGCTGTCGAAGAAGAAGCCCTTTGTCGGACAGGCCATGATGAGCCGCCCCGGTCTCACCGATGAGAACCGCCTGTCGCTGGTCGGCATTATTTCCACGAGCGGAAAACCCGTCTCCGGCGGAAGCCACATCGTTGACGAGGACGAACTGACAGAACCGGCAACAAGCCTCGGCCATGTCACCGCAGCCTGCTACTCGCCTGCATTGGAAAAATACATCGCGTTGGCCTTGATGAAAAACGGGAAGAGCCGCATCGGCACCACCGCCTTCGCCACCGCGCCGCTGACAGGACAGCATTTGGCCGTCGAAATCGTTGATTGCCACATGTTCGACCCGGAAGGGAGGCGCATGCATGTCTGACCGTGCATCGCCCTTGGGAGCCGACTTCAAGCCCGGCCAGCATGGCCATGTCGCGCACGGGATTGGCGTGCGCCTGACCGAGCCTCAGTATGGCTATCTCGGAGAACTGGCGGCGTTCGCGGGCTCTGATGCAACAATCGCGAAAATGGCCGGTGCTGCAGCAGGGCAGCCCGGCGCAATATCGTTCCCGATCGCATCCAACCGCTGGTTTCTCGCCGGACAGGAGGGCATGAATGAACCGATAAGCGCCAAGCTGAAACCGGGCGATGGCTCGTTGATCGACCTGTCCCACGGCCGCACCTGCATGCGCATTTCCGGACCCAAGACCGAATGGGTCCTGTCCAAACTCTACGCCATCGATTTCAGCCTTGACGCTTTCCCCGTGGGCACCGGTCTCTCGACAACGCACCATTCCGTCTTCACGCAGATCTATCGGCACGATGCGGAAACCTTCGACCTGTTTGTCTTCCGCTCCCTTGCGCGGTCGTTTTGGCACACGCTGCAACGGGCGGCGGAGGAGACGGGGTATAAGGCGGTTTAGCTA
>JANPEK010000108.1:0-19625 GCA_031422915.1 Phyllobacteriaceae bacterium
AGACCCTGTTCATGCCACTCCGTATTGCGCTTACTGGACGGTCACACGGCCCGGAACTGGCAGCACTTCTGCCTTTGATTGGGCGGGAAGAAACACTGGCCCGACGACCCTGATCTTGCGACCGGGCTGCGCAAGAGCGTCCGGCGCCTTGGCTTCAATCAGATTTGCCACAGCAGCAGCATCAAGATTGCCTGCACGGTTCAGCGCCGTCTCGGCGTCCTCCAGAACGCTCGGCTTTGAGGCCGGCAGCGGAGTCCAGCGCACTTTGCTGGCATCAGCGTCAACCGGTTCTTCAGTTTCCAGCGACGCCTCTTGCCGCGCCTGACACGTGCAGCCGGGAGTCGAGGCAATGCCGTTGACGCGATATTTGAAGGCAGTTGGCAAGCTCAAATAGGGCTCTTTGGCCAGACTGATCATCTCTTCCGGCTCTTGATCCGGGATGCTGTGATAGTAAAGTTTGGTTTCCGCGCCGGGACACATCGCCGAGCAAGATTTCTCGTCAGTGCTGAAACGGCTGCTGGTTGTCGAGAAAGAAACAGGGAAATAGTAGCCGTCGCATGTGCGCACACAAAGTGTGCGGAACGTGCCGCCGACTTCATATTCCTTGACGCTTGAGTCGTTTCCGTTGATGACTTTCACCCGGCGTTTGGACGAAAGCTCTCGAATATTGGCAGATGCCATTCTTCGCTCGACCTTGCGCTCCGGTGTCGGTTCAATCACCTCGCCGCCAAATATCTGGCTGATGACGCCGCGCCGCACGGGAGATGCATCTTCAGGCAATTCGCGTTTGGCGGAAACGGCCACCACGCGGTCGTAGCAGTCATTGGCATCCAGCGCTGCACGCAGACGCGCCTTGGACAACTCCGGTGATCCACCGCTGTTGCTCTTGTTTTGAAGTTTGGCAAGATTGCCTTCCATCTTGCGAATTGTGTTGTTTACACGCTGGCAGGTCGCGCTGCTGCTCTTGCTGCTGCCGAAAATCAGGAAAGAACCACCACAACCGGCGCGGCGCGCCTGACTGCGGGCGATTTGAAGCTGCTGTGCCTGCGCTCGCGCTGCGTTCTGAAACTTTGCACCGCCCGACCGTTGACCGCCAACGGAGGCCAGTTGACGCTCAAGCTTGACACAAATCGAAGGGCGGGCATTGGCCTTTGCGGGAATAAAATTCAGTGACAGTACGGCAACAAAAGCCACGGCCCAAAAACGGGAGACGAACAGACGCATCACTTAAAACCTCAACGCACCGATGACAGATGTAAGAGATGCACGTCCCTATGCAGCCTCAACGCGAAGAGCAATGCTCGAAATCGCGACAATTGTAAACAAAATATGAATGACACGGTAATCAAACATCCCTAATCCAAGCGGGACAGTCAGTTGGCCACAGTGAACCGCATTTCGGGTGCGGCATCCGCATTCCTCAGATGGGTCTGTGCTTCTGGGTCGATGCCTCAACAACGGCCAGAGCCGTCATGTTGACAACACCGCGCGATGTCACCGTTTGGGACAAAATATGGGCTGGCTGTGCCACACCAAGCAGGATCGGGCCGACATGCAGTGCATCCGTTGTTGCCTTGACAACGTTGAGAGTGATGTTTGCGGCGTCAAGATTGGGGAAGACCAACAGGTTGGCCACTCCCTTGAGACGGGAATGGGGATAGGCGCGGTTCTGCAAGTCTGCTGACAAGGCAGAATCGCCATGCATTTCGCCATCACACTCAAGATTTGGTGCCAAAATCCTGATCAAGTCGGCAGCTTTGCGCATTTTCCGCGCGCTCTCCAGATCGCGCGAGCCGAAGTTGGAATAGGACAGCAGCGCCGCCCTTGGCTCAATACCAAAGCGGCGGATTTCGCTGGCGGCAAGGATCGTCATCTCGGCGATTTCTTCGGCTGTCGGGTCCGGTGAGACATAGGCGTCGGTGTAAAATGTCACGCCCGCATTGGAAATCAGCATCGACAGCGCCGCCATCTCCCGTATACCCGTTGTCTTGCCGATGACTTGCGAAACAGTGCGCAAATGCTCTTCATAGCGGCCTTCCAAGCCGCAAATCATCGCATCGACATCACCGAGCCGAAGCGCAATGGCAGCGATGATGGTGTTGCTGGTGCGCACAAGGGTCTTGGCGACCTCCGGTGTGATGCCTTGCCGACCAGCGGCAATGACCAGTTCATCAACGTAGCGGCGGTAGCGCGGATCGTCTTCCGGATTGATCAGTTCAAAATCCTTGCCCGCAGCGATGCGCAGGCCGAAACGTGCAATTCGGGCAGCAATGACAGACGGTCGTCCGATCAGGATTGGTCGGGCAATGCCTTCTTCAAGCACGACTTGCGCGGCGCGCAACACGCGCTCGTCTTCGCCTTCCGCGTAAATAACGCGGTCCGTTCCGGCCTTCTTTGCAGCTGTGAAAATGGGCTTCATGATGAAGCCGGAGCGGAACACGAACTGGTTCAACCGGTCGATATAGGCGTCCATGTCCTCAATCGGCCTTGCAGCAACGCCGGTATCCATAGCAGCCTTGGCGACTGCTGGCGCAATGCGCAAGATAAGCCGCTGGTCAAACGGTGAGGGGATAAGGAATGTCGGGCCAAACGTTTGCGTTTCACCTGCATAGGCACGCGCCGCGATGTCGGAAGGCTCTTCACGGGCAAGCGCTGCAATTGCATGGACCGCCGCAGCCTTCATTTCTTCGTTGATCGTCTTTGCACCGACATCAAGCGCGCCCCTGAATATATAGGGAAAGCACAGGACATTGTTGACTTGATTGGGATAATCTGATCGCCCCGTGCAGATCATCGCATCTGGTCGCACCTCGCGGGCGAGTTCCGGCATGATTTCGGGCACCGGATTGGCGAGCGCCATGATCAAGGGATTCTCCGCCATGCCGCGCAACAAGTCAGGCTTGAGAACGCCAGCCGCCGAAAGGCCGAGAAACACGTCGGCTCCTGAAATGACATCAGAAAGCGTGCGAGCGTCGGTGTTTTGCGCAAACACGGATTTCCATTTGTCCATCAGCGCAACGCGGCCCACATAAACAACGCCCTCAAGGTCGGTAATGAATATGTTTTCACGCCGTGCACCAAGGCGCACAAGAAGATTGAGGCACGCAAGCGCCGCAGCGCCAGCACCTGACGTGACGATTTTGATCTTCGATATGTCTTTGTCGGCAAGCTCAATGCCGTTGATGATTGCTGCGGATACGATAATCGCCGTGCCGTGCTGATCATCGTGGAAAACCGGGATGTTCATCCTGTCACGCAGGATTTCTTCAACCTCGAAACACTCCGGCGCCTTGATGTCTTCCAGATTGATGCCGCCAAAGGTCGGCTCCAGCGCAGAGATGACAGTCACCATTTTGTCAATTTCCGGCGCATCGATCTCAATGTCGAACACGTCGATACCGGCAAATTTCTTGAACAGAACCGCTTTGCCTTCCATCACCGGCTTTGAGGCAAGTGGCCCTATGTTGCCCAGACCCAGCACTGCCGTGCCATTTGACACCACCGCCACCAGATTTGATCTGGCTGTGTACAGCGCTGCCGCCTCCGGATTGTCGCGTATCGCTAGACACGGTGCGGCAACACCGGGAGAATAGGCAAGCGCCAGATCGCGCTGGTTGCCGAGCGGCTTGGTAGCCTGAATCTCAAGCTTGCCGGGACGAGGGTAGCGATGAAAAAACAGCGCCTGTTCTTCAAGATCGCTGATTGCTGACGGGTTGGAAATGGAGTCGTTGTTGTCGTCCAAAATGTCCTCCCGACAAAATGACAATGTCTCTAACTATGCGATCCGTCATAGAAAATCACTCGGAATGTGTCTCTCCTTCGATGTCTTCTTCTCGCCCCTGTCACAGCCTTGTCGCATGAATCTGTTTTGGCGGTCACACGTGAAAGCGGGGACATAGACATGCAGTCTGAGGAGCGGCAGTTCAGAGCACTGTTCATTTCCGACGTACATTTGGGTTCAAAAGCGGCGCAGGCCGTATTTCTGCTGGATTTTCTGCGGCTCCACGACGCGCAGACGATTTATCTTGTCGGCGACATCATCGACGGCTGGCGGCTGAAACGGTATTGGCATTGGCCGCAGGCCCACAATGACGTGGTGCAAAAGCTGTTGCGCAAGGCACGCAAGGGAACCCGGATCATCTACGTTGCCGGGAACCATGACGAGTTCCTGCGCCAGTTCCAAGGCATTCATTTTGGCGGCATTGAGGTGCTCGACCGCTGCATCCATGAAAACGCCAACGGGCGGAAATATCTGGTTGTCCACGGCGACCAGTTTGACGTGATCGTCCATAATTACCGAAAGTTGGCCTATCTTGGCGACTGGGCATACGATGCCGCAATCTTCGTCAATTCCTGGATGAACGCCGCGCGCCGCAGGCTTGGGCTACCCTATTGGTCATTTTCATCCTGGGCAAAGGTCCGGGTAAAAAAGGCTGTCAATTTCATCAGCGCATTTCAGTCTGTCGTTGCCGACGAGGCGCGGCGCTCCGGCGCGGACGGCGTGATCTGCGGCCATATCCATCACGCCGCCATCGAAATGCTCGACGGGATCGAATATATGAACACAGGCGACTGGGTCGAGAGCTGCACGGCACTGGTTGAACACTTTGACGGGCGCTTTGAAATCATCTCCTGGCAGCACAAGATCGGTCAGGAACACGACGTTGTTGTTGAGCCGCTCGCTCTGCCTGTTGGCCGAAGGGCGGCATGATGAAGCGCATCGTGATTGTAACCGATGCTTGGCATCCGCAGGTGAATGGTGTCGTCAGGACTTTGACGCAGGTGTGCGACGGCCTTCGCCAGCGCGGGCATGAGGTCTCTGTCATCTCGCCGCAAGATTATCGAAACTTTCCGTGTCCGACCTATCCGGAAATACGGCTCGCCTTTACCAGCAAGCGGGCGATGACAAAGCGCCTGATGGCATTGCAGCCAACAAACATCCACATAGCAACCGAGGGCCCATTGGGTGTTCAGGCGCGGCGCATTTGCCTTGCGAAGGGGTGGAGTTTCACAACCAGTTTTCACACCCGTTTCCCTGAGTATCTTCGCGAGCGGCTGCCCGTGCCGCTCGGCTTGAGCTATGGATTCCTCAAGTGGTTTCACAGTGCTGCGCAAACCTGTCTGGTGCCGACGGAATCGATTGTCAGTGTTCTGAAGCAGCGCGGTTTTCGCAACACGCGAATCTGGACGCGCGGCGTCAACCGGGCTTTGTTCCATCCACGGTCTGATGTCGACTTGGGTCTGCCAAAGCCGGTTTTCATCTGCGTCGGTCGCGTCGCTCCGGAAAAAAACCTCGAAGCGTTTCTGTCGTTGAAGCTGCCGGGGACAAAACTGATTGTAGGCGATGGCCCTGATTTGAAGCGCTTAAAAGGCGAATATCCCGACGCAATCTTCGCCGGCCAGCAAGTCGGCGAGGAATTGGCGAGGACCTTCACTGGCGCGGACGTTTTTGTGTTCCCCAGCCGGACAGATACGTTCGGATTGGTGCTGCTGGAAGCCATTGCATCCGGCCTTCCGGTTGCTGCGTTTCCGGTGCCCGGGCCGCTGGATGTCATCGGCAAAACGGGCGCGGGAGTGCTGTCCGAAAGTCTGGCCGATGCCGCTATCCGCGCGCTGGCAATCGGACGGCTTGACCCGGATGTCTTTCTGAAAGACTACACGTGGGACGCGTGCGTAGACATTTTTGAAAGCGTTCTGACGCCGATTGATCGCGAATTGCGCACGCAATCGGTTGTTGAGAGTGTCGCCGCGGCATAACGCGTGCTAGCCGTCAGGCTTCCCGGGACTGTTGATTCGTATCGGCAACCTCCAACTTTGAACACGGCGGCATCCATGTCTGTATCGTTGCAGCCAGACGATACGGACATACCGCGCCATCTCAAGCTGCGGCTTTCGTTGCTGTTTGGTGCGCTTTTCGTTCCGAACGCAATTTACCTGTCGTTCTTTCCGCTTTGGCTTGAGCGGGGCGGTCTGGATCCCGTACAGATATCAACGTTGCTGACTGTGCCGGTTTTCGTGCGCTTGGTTACAACACCAATCTTCACACATCTGGCCGACCGCGCCAGCGAGCGCACACACGTCCTTATCGCAATCAGCGCAATGAGTTTATTGTTCGCGGCAATTCTCATCATGCCCATGGGCTATTGGAGCTTGGTTGCGGTTATCACGGCGTTGGCGGTGTTTTGGTCGCCGCAGGTGCCGATAGCCGATTCCATCGCGCTGTCAGGCGTGCGGCGCTACGGGCTGGACTATTCCTCCGTCCGGATATGGGGATCAGTCATGTTTCTCTTGTCCAGCATATCGGCAGGCCTGATTGTTCAGCACACAAGTTCAGCCAGCGCCGCGCCGCTCATCGCTGTTGGCTTCGCGGTCATCTTCTTGGCAACATTCCTGACACCCCGCCTTGGTCGACGGCGTCGGCTACCAGAGCAAGTCGGCGCAAGCACCGGCGTGCTACGCAGTCCGCGCGTTCTTTTGATATTGATCGCAACAGGGCTGATCCAGGCGTCGCATGGCCTGATGTATAATTTCGGATCGATCTACTGGCAGTCGTTGGGCGTTTCCGCGCAGGATGTGGGTCTTCTCTGGGCAGTCCCGGTGTTCGCCGAAATCATACTGTTCAAATTCTACGCACGCGTTTTCGGCGGATGGAAACCGGAGCATGTCTTGGCGCTTGCTGGCGCTGTCGGCATCTTGCGCTGGATCTTGTTTTCAATGGCCGGGGTTTGGGGGTTTGGCTTCTACGCACTCGCCGCCATTCAAAGCCTGCACGGCATCACATTCGGGGCGACCTATCTGGCGCAGCAGACGTTTCTTGCCCATGCTGTGCCCGAAGAGCAAGCAGGTGCAGCGCAGGGTCTAGGCGTCTCGCTGCATGGTGTCATCATGCTTCTGGTCATGTTCGCATCCGGTCCACTGTATGCAAATCTTGGCGGTAGCAGCTTCTGGGCGATGACGTTTGTCAGCGGTGCAGGGATCGCGGTGGCGTTCTGGTTTGCGCTCTCGCAACGCCGCTGGACTGCAACGGAAACCCGTTCAGCCCCATAGTTCCGGCAGTGGCGGGAACACCGTTGAACCTTCATAGCTTAACCCCGGATGCCTGTCTTTTGCCAGCAGCAACGGCCCGTCAAGGTCAACATATTTCGCCGTTTGAGCTAGCATCAGCGCAGGCGCCATGGCCAGCGATGTGCCGACCATGCACCCGATCATCACATCAAGACCAAGGCGATTGGCTGTGCGCTGCATTTCAAGTGCCTCGGTCAAGCCACCAGACTTGTCCAGCTTGATGTTGACTGCATCGTACCTGTCCGCAAGCCATGCCAGATCAGACGTCTTGTGCACGCTTTCGTCTGCACAAATCGAGACAGGATGCGCAATGCGCGACAGAATTTCGTCCTGTCCGACTGGCAACGGCTGCTCGATAAGCACAACGCCAAGCGCCGCAGCTGCAGCCATGTTGGCAACGATGTTTTCGTTGGTCCAACCTTCATTGGCATCAACGATGATCGCTGAATCCGGCGCGCCTTCGCGCACTGCTGCCAGACGCTCGATATCACTGTTGCCGCCGACTTTGATTTTCAGCAACGGGCGGTGCGATGCCGCACGCGCAGCGGTGCCCATTTCGTCCGGCGTTCCGAGGGACAAAGTATAGGCCGTCACCACACCGGATGAACCTGATACTCCGAGCGTTTTGAATATCGGAATACCGGAATTTTTCGCCTCCACGTCCCACAAAGCGCAGTCGATTGCGTTCCGCGCCGCGCCAGCCGCCATTGTTGACTGCAATTCTATCCGGCCGCATCCCGACTCAATTCGTGATTTTACCGCCTCAATCTGCGCAAGAACCGATTGGATTGTCTCACCGTATCGTGCGTATGGAACACATTCGCCTTGGCCGACGTTTAACCCGTTGCGCAATGTGACCCGGATCACGTGCGCCTCGGTTTTGGCACCGCGCGAAATCACGAAACGACCTGCGATGGGAAATGTTTCCGGTATGGCTTCCAATTGCAAATGCATAGACAATCTTTCCGATTCGGCTAACGCACCGATCATTGGACAACGACACGCATAAAGGCAACGAAGGCTTGGCTGACAAACGAAGTGCAAAACCTGCCGGGGCGGAATTTTTGGTGAATGAGCGTGGCGCAGACGCATGCCAAATTGTGCCCTCCGGCACATGGACGACCAATCACATCGAAGCCGTTGATGCTCCCCTTCGGCAGGTAGCGGGCAAACGCCATGGCTTGGTCGAAATCAACATGGCCAATATCGTTGATCTAGACACTGCGGGTGCGTGGCTGCTTGAGCGCACCATGCGTGAATTGAAAAAGTCCGGCGCGACTGTATCGGTCGTTGGCGAACGCGATGGGTTCAAAATTCTCCTCGCCGCTGTAAGTGCAGTCCCGGATATTGCTCCAGTACAGGTGCCGGGGCTCTATTCCGGTATCATCTCCGGATTCTTTGAGGCGACCGGCAAGGTCGCCAGCATGTTAAAGAGTGATTTTCTGGTTTCGATGCACATGCTCGGGGCGACAATCCAGGGCGCGCAGATGAAAATTGGCCGCAGCCACGGTGTCAGCCCGGCGGCAATTGTCTACCAGATGGACAAGATGGGCGTCGGCGCGCTGCCGGTGATTATCCTGATGTCCTTCATCATCGGCGCGATCATTGCCCAACAGGGCGCATTCCAGCTCCGCTATTTTGGTGCTGAGATTTTTGTCGTCGATCTGGTCGGCATCCTGGTTCTGCGTGAAATCGGGGTGCTTCTGACCGCGATCATGGTGGCAGGCCGCTCAGGCAGTGCGATCACCGCCGAAATCGGGTCAATGAAGATGCGCGAGGAGGTGGACGCCCTCAAGGTCATCGGGCTCAACCCGATCGGCGTTCTGGTGTTTCCGCGCCTTGTCGCTCTCGTATTGGTGTTGCCGCTACTAACCGTCGTGTCAGACATCTCCGCCCTGATCGGTGCATCAGTCGTGACATCGACTTACTCAGGCATTTCGCCTGCCGCATTCATTGGACGACTGCGCGATGCAATCGACTTGAGCACCTATTTCGCAGGCCTGATCAAAGCCCCGTTCATGGCCATGATCATCGGTATCGTCGCAGCGGTTGAGGGCATGAAAGTCGGCGGTAGCGCCGAATCATTGGGCCAGCATGTCACCGCGTCGGTCGTGAAAGCGATCTTTGTCGTCATCGTCGTTGATGGGCTGTTTGCCATGTTTTACGCCGCGATCAACTTTTAGGACCTGCTGGAACAGATGGATCAAAGCCCGCAAGTATTGCAAAGACCCAACAGCAGTGTCGCAGACGACACCGGTGAAGCCATACTTACGGCCCGAAACATCACCGTCGGGTTCAACGGCAAGCTGGTCCTCGACAAACTTTCACTCGACGTGCGACGCGGCGAGATACTCGGATTTGTCGGCGCTTCAGGCTCCGGAAAATCTGTGCTTCTGCGCACCATTCTGGGTCTCAACAGCAAGCAATCGGGTGTCATCACGATGTTCGGCAAAGACATCGACAAGCTGTCAGACGCGCAGAAAATTGGCATGGACATGCGAATTGGCGTGCTGTTTCAGCATGGAGCGCTTTTCTCCGCGTTGACGGTTGCCGAAAACATCATGGTGCCGTTGCGCGAATATCTCGATCTTTCGTCCGCGCTGATGCGCGAACTGGCGATGCTGAAGTTGTCGCTGGTCGGACTGCCGCCGGATGCCGCCGCCAAATACCCGTCTGAACTCTCAGGCGGCATGATCAAGCGCGCTGCGCTTGCCCGCGCGCTGGCTCTCGATCCAGCTATCGTTTTTCTCGACGAGCCAACATCCGGCCTCGACCCAATTGGTGCTGCGGCATTCGATGAATTGATCTCAAATATGCGCGACACTTTGGGGCTGACTGTCTATATGGTCACACACGATCTCGACAGCCTGTTTTCGGTTTGCGACCGGATAGCGGTGCTTGGAGACAAGAAAGTCATTCTGGAAGGCACAATTTCCGACATGCTCGCCTCTGAACTCCCGTGGGTGAAACTCTATTTTCGCGGACCGCGCGCACGCCTTGCCGCCGGTGCCAAGACACTGAGGATCTGACGCATGGAAACGCGCGCCAATTACATCCTCGTCGGCATAGTCACACTCACCGTTCTGCTTGCCTCGTTCGGTTTTGTCTACTGGATCGCAAGGTTCGGTGACACGACGAACAGTGTCCAACTGGAAGTGCGCATTCCAGGCTCCGTCACAGGCCTTTCCGTCGGCAGCCAGGTGCTGTTCAACGGCATCAAGGTTGGCGATGTGCGCAAGCTGATCATTGATGCCAAAAATCCGAAGGGTGTCGTGGCCATCACTGAAGTCGGGCTGGATACACCGGTGACCAGCGCGACAATCGCCACGCTCGGCTTTCAGGGGTTGACGGGTCAAGCCTACATCGAGCTTAAAGGCGGCGATCCCAACGGCGAGAACATACTGGTCAAGGCGCAGGAAACTGGCGAGCGCGCGGTTGTTCAGGCTGACTTGGGCGCCGTCAACAACCTGATAGATCAGGCACAAAGCATTGCCGGCAGCGCCGAAAAGGTGCTCGCGGGGCTGCAGAAATTTGTCGACGATAACCAGAAGCCGTTGTCTGAGACGATCGCCAACGCCAACAAGTTTTCCAGCGCGTTGGCGGAGAATTCAGATGATATTGATGAGTTTTTGGCAAGTGCAGGAACACTTGCCAAGACGCTTCAAGGTGTCTCGGGACGGCTGGAAACGACTTTGGCTTCCGCTGAGGATTTGCTGAAAAGCGTCGACAAGCAAAAGGTCGACCGGATCATGGCGAACGCCGAGAAAGTATCCGCCGCCCTTGCAGCGTCAAGTGGCGAGGTTGGCAAAGTCGTCTCGTCGGCAGATATCGCAATCAAAAACATCAGTGATCTGGCCGCCAAGGCGAATAAAAGCCTGGACGGCATCGACACCATTCTGGCGGCTGCCGATGTTGAAAAAGTGAAGTCTGCCATAAACAACTTTGAACAAGTGTCGCGCAATGCAAACACTGCGATGGCTGATGTCACCAAGGTCACCG
The DNA here is from genome assembly GCA_031422915.1 of Phyllobacteriaceae bacterium. Taxonomy (GTDB): domain Bacteria; phylum Pseudomonadota; class Alphaproteobacteria; order Rhizobiales; family Rhizobiaceae; genus JANMEX01. The sequence goes on from JANPEK010000108.1 coordinate 11,065, forward strand.
AAAAGATCGGCAAGCGCGCTGATGACATCGACCAGATCGTCAGCAACGCCAAGGAGCTGTCTGCCAAACTCAATCAGACGGCAGTCCTGGTGGACGGCGTGCTTGAAAAGGTGTCAGCGTTTCTGGGCAATACGGAAGGGCAGGGTCCGGGATTGGTCGACGAGGCCAAAACCACGCTTGCCGCATTCCGAAAGGTTGCCGACACGCTCAATTCCCGCATTGGCGAAATCAGCGATGGCCTGGCGAAGTTTTCCGGACGGGGCTTGAACAATGTGGATGCGTTGGTTCAGGACACGCGCAGGTCAGTCACCCGCATCGAACAGTCAATCAGCGAGATCGAAAAAAATCCCAACCGGCTAATTTTCGGTGGGGAAGGATCTGTGCCGCGGGTCGATGGCCGGAACCGGCGTTGACTTGTTGCGTTCCTGTCTGCATGCAGACATCTTAACACGCGGGTAAAAATCCAGGTGCTTCAACAGTTCGAACATAGAGCAACAAACGTGATGCGCACAAGCGTCGCCTGCATGTTTGGCGCAATTGCGTTGTTGAGCGGCTGCTCCAGCCTGGGAGGGTCGAACAAGGCGCTCGACACCTTTGATTTGGCCGTTCCGTCAGTTGAGAAAGCGCAAAGACGCAAGGCAAGTGTGCAGATATTGATTGCTGAACCGCAGGCCCTGAAGATTCTGGACAGCGAAAGCATTGTGGTGCGCAGCAGTCCGTCGTCCGTTGCCTACCTTGGCGGTGCGCAGTGGAGCGACCGGCTGCCCAAGATGGTGCAGGCACGTCTCATTCAGGCATTTGAGAATTCCGGTCGTTTCGGCGGCGTCGGAAGGCCGGGCGAGGGGTTGGCAATCGACTTTCAGGTGCTCACCGACATTCAGGCATTTGAAGTGAACCAGAGTGGCAGCAGCGTTGCCATGGTCGAGATTTCAGCAAAGTTGTTGAACGACCGAAATGGCGTGGTCGGCTCGTCAAAACTGTTTTCCGCCTCTGTCCCTGCTGCTGCAGGCGGAGCTGAATTCGTTAACGCGCTGGACTCTGCCTTCGACAAAGTTGCGGCTGAAATTGTGGCTTGGGCGTCGTCAAACATCTGATTTGAGTGGTGGAAAACCGCACTGCTGATCCCTCTGGCTTTGCGTTGCAGCCCCGCAGGGTGTTAACCCTATATTTAAACTTTTAAGCATCGCACCGATTTAAGGTTTAATTTCTCGCATCAGGCCGGTAGTATATGGACGCGGGGATGGCGACTGCCGCCAAATGGTGGTGGAAAATCGGCAAAAGTGGCAGAAGCGGACGATATGGCACGCAAACCGAATACCGAGAAGTTTAGCAAGGACATGGAATCCGCGCTCGAAAGGGCGTTGGAAATTGACCTCGCTGAGCATGCGCCGATCGATGACTTTGCCCTCGATTTGTCGCTTGATGATCTTGAAACCCAGATTACTCAAGCAGTGACAGAAGTTAAGGCTGCCGAAAGTCAGTTGGCAGCGGGCTCTCAAAGTGCCAAAAATGGCGTCTCGAAACTGTCGCCAGTGTTGAACGGGCCGACAAGACTGACCGAGAGGGGCCAATTCAATGCGGCAACGACTGTCATGAGCAATTCGGTCCCACCCATGACAGCCTCAGCGCCACAGGGCGCGGCACCTGTGAGAAAACAAGAGGTGCCGACATCTGTGCCAGCTCCCGCAAATGATGACAGCCAACGCAACTACGCGTCTGCACTGCGCAATTTGAACCGCAAACTGCCGAATACGATTTTCTGGATTACCGGCGCATTGAGCGTATTGTGGGTCGCCGTAAGCCTTTATGTTGCTTACATTTTTTATGGATCAACGGCGTTTTCGTCTGAAAATCTCATTCGCTTCCTCAAAACGCCAACAGGTGTTGGCGTTGTCATAGCTGCCATTTTGCCCGTTGTCCTGTTCTGGGCCTTTGCGTTGATGGTGCGCCGTGCGCAGGAACTGCGCGTCGTTGCGCAATCCATGACCGAGGTTGCTTTCCGCCTTTCAGAGCCTGAATCGCTGGCACAGGATCGTGTCATGGCTGTCGGGCAGGCCGTGCGCCGCGAAGTCGCTGCCATGAGCGAGGGCATTGAGCGCACGCTTGCGCGCGCCAGCGAACTGGAGACGTTGGTCAACGGCGAAGTGCATGAACTTGAGCGCGCCTACACGGACAATGAAATCCGTATCCGGTCGCTCGTCGAAGACCTGAACCAGGAACGCGAAGCCATCGTTTCGCACGCCGAGCGGGTTCGGGCATCGATTTCCGGTTCGCATGAACAACTCAGGGACGAACTGACGCAAGCGAGCGACATCATCCGCGAGAATGTCCTGAACGCATCGACGCAGTTGACGATGACAATCAACCAATCCGGCGAGTCCCTCGTCAGCCGGATCAACGACAGTGGCGGGCAGATCTACACCGCCATCGGTGAACGGACGGACGAGATCGAGCATCGCCTGACCACATCAGGCGCAGCTTTTGCCAGCCTCCTGGACACGCGTGTTGCCGCGCTTGGCCATCAGGCGGAACATCTTTCGACCGTCTTGGCACAGACCTTGGACAGCCGAACCGAATCGATGGTCACATTGCTGACCGGCGCGACCGGAACACTTTCAAACACCATCGAAGGCCGTTCCAATTCGCTGGTTGGCTTGTTGAATGAGGCGTCCGACAACCTTGGATCCGTCATCGGCACCCGCGCAGACGGCATGCTTTCAGTGATTGGTTCTGCCACGCAAACGCTGGCGGGAGAATTCGACGTCCGGCTTTCCAGTCTCGAAAGCACAATGAGTGAGCGCAGCCGCTCAATGATTTTGGAGTTTGAAACCCGCGCGCAGGCGATGGATGCAGGCACTGACCGCTTGAATTCCGCACTTGACCAGCGCGCCCGCATGCTCAACGAAACGCTCGTCGAACGCACACGTGACATTTCCAGGACGTTTTCCGAAGGCGCGGAAACGCTGGCTGAACGTTCTCGCGAAATCGGTCGTGTTTTCTCCGATGGACATGCGCAGAGCACAAATCTTCTCGAAGGTGCACGCGAGGCTGTGGTTGGCGGGATGACTGCGCAGACCGAACAGATGCGGGCGATTATGGACGAGCGCATCATCACGGTGACAGGGCGCATGGCAGAACAGGCAGAGCTGTTGCGCGCCGCGCTCGACGAGCGCGCCGATGCATTTACGGGAGCCGTTGCCAACCACGCAAACGAGCTGCGCTCCGTGTTGGATGAAGGCACTGAAAACATCGCAACGCAGGTTGCGGCGCGTGCGGATGAACTGCGCGCTGTGCTGGACGAGAAGGGCGGCATGGTTGTCGACTCGCTCGTCCATCACTCCGGCAATTTGCGCAGCTCCCTTGACGAACGGGCGATCAATCTCGCAACGGTCATCGGCGGACACGCCGACAGTCTTCGTGCAGTGCTGGATGACCGGACTGCCAAGATTGCAGCAAACATCGGCAGCCATGCCAACGAGTTGCGAACGGTTCTTGATGAGGGCACAGCGGGCATTTCTGCAAACATCGGCGGCAGAACTCAGGAATTGCAGTCAATCATCGACGCCACTGCGGCAAATTTCCTTTCCGGTGTCACGGCGCAGGCGGACAATATCCGCAGCACACTCGACAACAGCGCCGCAAATCTGACGGTCGGGATTGGCGCACAGGCGGACGATCTGCGCACCATGCTAGATGGCCGAGCGGCCAAAATGTCTGCAAATATCGGAGAGCGCACAGATGAACTGCGCGCCGTGCTTGACGAGAAATCGAACATCGTCTCGGATGCCATTGCCATCCAGACCCGTCATATGGGTCAGGTTCTGGACGAACGGACAAATCTCGTCGCCGGCAACATCGCCGCCCAGACCGAGACCTTGCGCAACCTGTTTGACGACAGCGTCAACCTGATGGCGCAGGCCATTGACCAGTCGCGCGACGATTTCTCCGCGCTCATCTCCAACGACATCGGTCGCATCGCATCAACGCGCGCCGAAATCGAACATGTCATCAGCACCGAGATCGCCCGTGTCGAGGTCGCGCTGTCCGGTCAGACCGGAGCCATCGAAGAGCGCACGCAAACCATGCGCCGCGCGCTCGAAATTGGCGTGGAAGCTGTTCGAAACTCGCTCGAATCCTCCGCATCCGTCATGGCGGGAACTTTGCGTGACCGCGTGCGCGAGGCCGCCGCCGCAATCACAGAAGAAACCTTGCGCGCTCAAACAGCGCTTGACGGCCACTCAAGTGAATATGCGTTCCGCCTCGAGCAGCAGGCTTCCGACTTTGCAGAACGCCTCGCCTCGCGCATTGCCGAGACCGAAGACCGGCTTGCAGCGCGCGCCGAAGCACATGCCCGCGCCTTCTCCGGACAGTCCGACGAAATCATCGCCGCGCTCGATGGTGCCGACCAGCGCATCATGGCCCGGGTCCATCAGGTTTCGGCCGAGCTCGACGCCCGTGCAAACGCGTCTTCTTCTGCGATGTCGGCACTCAATCAGGCCATCGGCGCGGAAGCCTCGCGCACCGCCTATCTGCTCGACGGCAAGACGCAGGAACTGGCCGACCTTCTGGCCAACCGGTCGCAGGAGATCGTGCGGATACTCGACGAGACCGCGCGCCCGCTGGTGGCACAGATGGCAGAGAGCGGAACCGCGGTTGCCGAACAGCTTGAGCTGGCAACCAAGGCAGCAACAGAAAAGCTGCGCTCCGAAAACGCCTCCATGGTGCAGATGCTGGCCACGCGCACAGCCGAAACCGTCGAAGCGATGGGCGCGGCGCGTGAGGACCTGGCCGGCAATGTGACCGACCTCATCGACCGTCTGGCTGCATCCAACTCGAAGCTTGGCCAGCTGATCGACATGGTGCAGAACAATCTGATGTCGGTTGATTTGCAGCTGTCCGGAACAACGGCCAATTTCTCCGAAACCAGTGAAAAGGCGACAACCGCGCTGTCAACATCGGCAAGAATGCTTGAAAGCAACGTCAACCGCCTGTCGGACCTGTCGTCCGGAACGCTGAGGGAGGTCGCTTCGATCGCCACCCGGTTCGACGAGCACGGCCGCGTTCTGGCCTCCGCATCCGAATTGCTCGGCGCGGCGCAGTCCAGCCTGTCGATCACGCTCGGCGACCGTCAGGACGCGCTGGAGAAACTGTCCATCGGCCTTGTCAGCCGCTCGGAAGAGATCGAAAACAACCTGCGCGCCTTTGAAAGCCTGGTCACCGCAGCCTTCGACAAGGCCGAGAACCGCGCCGGATCGTCCACGCAGGCGATGAAACATTCGCTGGCCGAAGTAGTCGAACAGGCAACAACCCGCTTTGCCGAGGCGACGCAGGACATGCGCCGCACCGCGCAGGAAATCCGCGACGAGATCGAGGCTGCAAAGGCCGACATCCGCAGGGGCGTGGAGGAAATGCCTGCCGACGCCCGTCGCGCCACCGACGAAATCCGCGCCGAGATCGAAACCGCGCGCGCCGACATCGCCAAGGGCGTGGCAACCATGCCGGACGATGCCCGCCGTGCCACAGCCGAAATCCGCGCCGTGATTGATGCCGCCCGCGCCGACATCCGCAAGGGTGTGGATGCGCTGCCGGAAGACGCCCGCCGCGCGACAGCGGAAATTCTGGCCGAGATCGGCGCCGCGCGCGCCGACATACGCAAAAATGTCGAGGCGATGCCGGAAGAAGCACGCCGCGCGACGGCGGAAATCCGCGCGGACATCGAAGCTGCCAAGGCAGAAATCGCCAAGAGCGTCAAGGACATGCCGGCCGACGCGCGCCGCGCTGCTTCCGAAATCCGGGCGGAACTGGAAGAGACCCGCGCCGAATTGAAGCGCGGCGTCCAGGACCTGCCGGAAGAAACGAAGCTGTCAACGCAAACCATGCGCCGCGCCGTTGCCGAACAGATCAACGCGCTGAAGGAACTGTCGGAAATCGTTGGCAAATCGGGCAGGGCGTTTGACCTGTCAGCCCCCGCCGCCCGCGCCGAGCCGGTTCGTCAGGAACGCATCGCTGAACGCGCCCCGGAACGCGCACCCGAGCGTCCAGTAGAGCGGCAGATTGAACGCCCCGTTGAACGCCAGCCGGCAACGCGCGCGCCTGAGCCTGCCCCGGTCGCCGAGCGCACGGCTGCCGAGCCGCAGCTGCGCGGCACGACAACGGCAGACGCAGTGCCGGCCACCGGCGGCTGGGTGTCGGACCTGTTGCAGCGCGCCTCGCGCGAAGACGCCCCGGCACCGCGCCCGGCAGCTGCGCCGGCGCAGGCTCGCTCGCCGCTGCATGTGGTTGAATCGCTCAACTCGCTGTCGGTCGATATCGCCCGCGCCATTGACCATGACGCCTCGGTCGAACTGTGGGACCGCTACCGCCGCGGCGAGCGCAACGTCTTCACCCGCCGCCTTTACACACTCAAGGGTCAGCAAACCTTCGACGAAATCCGCCGCAAATACCAAACCGACGGCGAATTCCGCGGCGCGGTTGACCGCTATGTCGACGATTTCGAGCGCCTGCTGCAAGACGTAGCCCGCAACGACCGCGACCAGATCATGACGCAGACGTACCTGACGTCGGACACCGGCAAGGTGTACACGATGCTGGCGCATGCAAGCGGGAAACTGCGGTAGGGTTTTCTGGTTTAGGGGTTGAGCTTTCCGGTTTTGAGTCTCTGGTCTGGCGGCAGTCCCCTCTCCGTCGGCTGCGCCGACACCTCTCCCCGCCAGCGGGGCGAGGTTAAACTCTCCGCCCGCCAGTTTTAACCTCGCCCCTTTGGGGAGAGGTGTCGGCGAAGCCGACGGAGAGGGGACTGCGCTCGGAGCTCACACAAAATCCCTTGCACTCACCACCAATCCAATGTTCAATTCAAAATTGAACCCGAACAAGAACCGCCATGCACCCAAAGCCCGATGCCATTTGCGCGCCAATTGCGTCAGGTGGACAATGACGCCGAGGCGCTGATGTGGATTGAGATCAAGGCGAAGCGTTTGGGCGGGTATAAATTTGTGCGGCATTTTCCCATCGGCCCCTACTTCGCAGATTTCCTGTGCCGCAGCGAAAAACTGGTTGTCGAGATTGACGGCAGCCAACACGCAGAAAGTCTGCATGACACGCGCCGCGACCAGTTCATGGCGTCGCAGGGGTATTCGATCATGCGGTTTTGGAACATCGATGTATTCAGGGATCGCGATGCCGTTTGCGAGACGATTCTGGCAGCGTTGCAGGGACGGTTGATTGAATTGGTTGTTGCGGATTTCAGGTTTGTGCCGCGCTTGCGGTGAGAAGTCGGTTTTCTGTTGGCCGCGCGCAGTCCCCTCTCCGTCGGCTGCGCCGACACCTCTCCCCGCAAGCGGGGCGAGGTTAAACGCTTCACTATCTGCGCCTTTCTTGGAAAACCGGGAGGAAAAGCTAAAAAGTTGGTGCGTTTAACCTCGCCCCGCTTGCGGGGAGAGGTGTCGGCGAAGCCGACGGAGAGGGGACTGCTGCCGGCCGACCAAGGGGGGCAGCTTTCGGCGCGCAACGAGACGACCCCCACCATCTGGCCCTCGCCAACCCCCGTCCGCTTCGCCATAATGCGAATCGCAACCAACGGGCGCAGATCATGACCAACAGGCTCTATTACGGCGACAATTTGGGTGTTTTGCGCGAGCATGTTGCCGATGCAAGCGTGGATCTGGTTTATCTCGACCCGCCGTTCAACTCCAACGCCACCTACAATGTGCTGTTCAAGGCGCCGGACGGGGTGCAATCGCAGGCGCAGATCGAGGCGTTTGATGACACTTGGCATTGGACGGAAAGCGCCGAGAACGCCTATTGGGAGGTGTTGCACGGCAAAAACACCGATGCGGCGCGGATGCTGGAGGCGATGCGCGGGTTTCTGGGCGAGAATGACATGATGGCCTATCTGGCCATGATGGCCATCCGCCTGATCGAGCTGCACCGCGTGCTGAAGCCAACCGGCAGCCTGTATTTGCACTGCGACCCGACGGCCAGCCATTATCTCAAAATATTGTTAGATGCGATTTTTGGGGCGACCAATTTTCGAAACGAGATTACATGGAAGAGAACATCTACGCATAGCGACAGCAAAACATGGAGCAAGAATACCGACGCCATACTATTTTACAGCAAATCTCAAAATTTTACGTGGGGCGATCCCCGAGATTCGCACGCTGAAGGTTATGTGGAAGAAAAATTCAGGCATGACGACGGAGATGGTCGGGGGTTATTTCAACTTCATGACATGACCAGCCCAAATCCACGCCCAAACATGATGTACGAATGGATGGGCTTTCCTTGGCCAGATAAGGGCTGGCGTTTCGAAACGACTACCATGCAGCGACTTCATGACGAAAACAGAATTTGGTATCCTACAAAGAAGGATGGCAGTTTCGATACGGCGAAGAGACCAAGGGTCAAGCGCTACCTTGCGGAGATGAGCAACCATGAGAGAAGTCAATCAGGGCATGGTATGCCCCCTGTGCTTTGCCAGGGGGTTTTGCGGGCGAAGATGGCGTCGAGGAGGCCTATGAGTTTGCGGGCGCAGGCGATGATGGCGCGGGTGTGGGTTTTGC
>JANPEK010000109.1:0-18723 GCA_031422915.1 Phyllobacteriaceae bacterium
GGTCAACACGCGGCCGAAGCAACGGTTGCCGGTATTCAAAAGCACTGAGAGCGAGGAACACTGTCCAAAACACCAGCGCGGCCGCGTAGTTTGCCAAAATGACGGACAGAAAGCTCATCTCGGCAACGGATGGGAAGAGAGCGCAAGAAAACCCGCGCAAAGCGCTGGCAGCAACCGGATTTCAGCTGCTTTGCCGCGTGTCAAGATGTCAGCCCTTGCGGCCGAAATGCTTGTAAAGACGGTAAGCCAGATAAGCCGCGCCGCCAACTGCAAGCCCGACAGGCCCGGAAACGCCCGAAACCGGCAGCGGCACAGGAAGATCCCCACCTGCAGAAGCCACAGTCAGCAACAAAAATGTCGCCAGCCCCGTCAAAACAATACGCAAAAACATACACAACCCCGCACGCAACAAAACCCCGATGGGTATTCTAGGGGGAGATGGGGGTGGAGTCGAGGCGGGAATTTTTGGGGTGGGGTTGGATCAACCGTGGTGACTCGGTTTTAACAGACTGATCCCAGCAAAACTGGGAGCATTTCGCCGCAATCATCACACCAACACAAAATCACCTGCGTCCAGCACAGTTCCTGCGGTCAACTTTGCAAAAAGAATTTGGCCGACAGAGCCGCTGCCGTCTGCATCGTAAAAGAGCTGCCCTGTCGCGCCATTGTAGACAAGATAGTCATTTGCATCAGTCGCTGCCGATCCAGAGCGCAGTTCTGTTGCATCCAGACCAGTTCCAATGGCAGCAAATATTGCCTTGCTAAGCTGGAGGTCGTCGACGGCGTGGCTGAAATCCGTGATCGTGTCGAGATTGGCCGTCGCGCTGAGCGCCAATGAAAACCGGAACAAATCCGACCCTGCGCCGCCTGTCAGTGTGTCATTGCCAAGACCGCCATCAAGAACATCATTTCCGCCAAGGCCACTGAGAACATTCGCCGCCGTGTTCCCGGTCAAACCGTCGGCCCACGCGTCAAGTCCGGTTGCGTTGATTGCGGCGGTTCCTGAAAGCACAAGCCGTTCGATGTTTGCCCGGTTGGTTAGTGTCACTGATGACGAGATGGTGTCCGTCCCCGCAGTTGCCAGTTCCGTAACAATGTCGGTTGCCACATCGACGTAATAGGTGTCATCACCGAGACCGCCAATCATCGTGTCCGCGCCCGCACCGCCGTTCAGACTGTCATTACCGCCCAAACCGGTGAGTGTGTTGGCGGCGGAATTGCCTGTGATCGTATCTGCCCAAGCATCTAGACCCGTGGCATTGATGGCCAAGGCACCGGTAAGAGTGAGCCTCTCAACATTGGCGCGGTTTATCAATGTGACGGAAGAATAGATGGTGTCGGTACCTGAGGTAGCGGCTTCTGTCACACTATCAGCGCCAAGATCGACGTAGTATGCGTCATCTCCAAGACCGCCGATCAACGTGTCCGTGCCAGCGCCGCCGTTAAGAATATCGTTTCCATCGTACCCGTAAGCAATGTCATTTCCCGCTCCCATCAAGAGGCTATTCGCAGCAGCATTTCCCCACACCGTGTCGTTGCCAGCGCCCATTTCGGCATTCTCGAATGCGCCTTGGTCAAGAGAGTATTGTCGGCCCGCCGTGCTGGTATCAACGAGCGTGTCTGTGCCAGCGTCGCCGGAGAACCACGTGTCAGCCGCGTCGATGATGATCCGGTCGTCGCCATCACCGCCCTGCAATGAGTCGGCACCCGCGCCCCCCGTAATGGTGTCATTGCCGCCATAACCGAAGGCGGTGTCGTTGCCGGAACCCATCGAAAGGCTGTTGGCTGCGGCGTTGCCCCATGCGGTGTCGTTTCCAACACCCATCTCGACATTTTCAAACGCACCTTGATCAAGCGCATACTGACGGCCCGTCGTGCTTGTATCCACGAGCGTGTCAATGCCCGCGTCGCCCGAGAACCACGTGTCAGCGGCGTCGATGACGATGCGGTCGTCGCCGTCTCCGCCCTGCAGCGAGTCCGCCCCGGCACCACCCGTCAGCGTGTCATTGCCGCCATAGCCAAACGCAACATCATTGCCAGCGCCCATGAGCAGGGTGTTTGCCGTGGCGGTGCCCCAAGCCGTATCATTGCCGCCGCCCATTTCAGCGTTTTCAAAAGCCCCTTGGTCGAGCGCATATTGCCTGCCAACGATGCTGGCATCAACAAGCGTATCAACGCCCGCATCTCCGGAAAATCACGTGTCGGCAGCATCAATGATGATCCTGTCGTTGCCATCGCCACCCTGAATGGAATCGGCCCCCGCATCGCCTGAGAGGGTGTCGTTTCCGGCATATCCTGTCAGCGTGTCACTTCCCGCGCCGCCTGTTATAGAATCGTCAGCAATCGTGCCGGTGATCGAGTTATCAAGACTTCCGCCATCAAGATGAGAAACGTAGCCCGCAATATTTATGCCGAACGAGCCAAATCCGCTACCGATTCCAGTAAAATACCGGTCTATCGCGAATAATGCGTACCATTGACTGCCATAATCTCCGTCTTCGCCTATTGATTGAGTCCACACGACAAGCCTGTCATAGCTAACATTATCAAGTGTGACTTTCTCAAAATGCCCAAATACATCATTCTCCCAGTCGGGGAAATCTTGAAGCAAGTATATATCTTTGCCAAACGTCGCGGTTAGATAGTCAACCTTCACGGCACTGGATGAAACATCAAGGACAGGATCACTTCCAAAAGAACCAGACATGTTGCCAAGAACAGCAATTTGATAAATGAAGGGTGTCTCGAATGCTGCTCCATCCAAACCAAAATTTATTTTGCCCTTGCCATCGGTATCAGTCACAATGTCGATCCGGTCATATATCGAGGCGTTAAAGATGTTGGCAGCTGTCCACACGACCATTGCGCTGTCTTCGTTCTTCAAATAGTCGCCGGGACCAACTTCTGTGAAAGTTGCATTGACGCTGGCACCCACCCAATAACTGTCATAACCGCTTCCACCAAATAGATAGTCTGTGGTCCCGTCTGATGGGTCCCAGCTCCGCTCGGATTGGGTTGGGCTAGTCGGGTTAAAATTGCCGGATGCTACTACACCATCGGCGTCGGCCTTGTTGGCATAAAGTTTGTCATCGCCAGCGCCGCCGTAGACAAAATCACGACCTTCGCCGGCTAGAAATGTCTCTTGTCCATCGTAACCAATTAGCAGGTCATTCGACCAACGATCGTCTAACAACGAGGACGTATTGTTATCAAATATCGAACCGACCCTATTAAACACGAAATTCTGAGGAGAAACGTAGTTACCAGTGAATATATTATCAACAATATTACCGAAAGTGAATGAATTTTTTTGAAATACTTCTCGGACCGTAGGCGAAAAATTTGTACTCGTTGCCCAATTTTGTTCGATAGTATCCATATACTGTACTCTGGCAACCTGGCTCCCAAACACACTTCCAGATAGGATTTTGTTTGTGATCCCCTCGGTATCACCGGCCGATTTACTTGTTGGATCATTCAGATAGGCGGCAAAGTCTCTCAAATAACCAGCCATACTTTCGGTCGGTCGAGTCCAACCAGATGTTGGATCCGTAAGTCCGAGAGTGGCGTGGACTAATTCGTGGGTAAAAATCCTGTCAAAAGTCATCGCGGTACGGGTTCCGTTTGACCCCAAAAAGGTATCACCACTCCAATCTTCGTAATTCAAGTTGATCTGATTTGCGCTTGACGCATATAAACTTGGATAAGTTGGATCATAAAGAAGGGTTATGGTTTTTTGACTTGTCGAAAACATTGTGGCAGCCTCAGATGAAGTTGCCAATTTAAGAAAACATGCATACAAACTATCAATTGTTGCAGACGTCGAGTTTCCGTTGACATCAAATCCAAGTGAGCTATCTATCCGAAACGTAATGTTTCCGATTGTCTGAGTTCCGATAATCGCCATCTATTTCACCTAGTTCTTGAGTATGCGAAAGACAATAGGAAGAAACCGTTCCTTGACAATCGTGGTTGGGATGCACTGTGGAATGAGGCCATTTATTGCCGCTCTGTAAATATAGGTGCGATCTCTAATGTCAGGTGCATCCTGAAGCAAGGTCTTGAACGCTGGAAGATCAGACGCTCTGTTGCGTGAGCGCAGACAGTATTCAAACTTCATCCCGGACTCCCAGATGTCAGCCCAAACTTGCGGGCTGTCATCAGTGAACGTCACAGCAATTTTGCATCTATGGCGCAGACAATCCGAAAGGCCGTTGCCTTCCGTCCGGAAAAACTCGGTAATGAACTCTTCCTGTGCCTTCCAACGGGCCTCCTGACTGTCATAATCTGGTCTCCGAGCACTCGCCGCAAGCGGTATGAACGCACTGAGATCGGGCCTGTTTTCCAGCCATCCGATTTCCAGCCCGCCGATCAGCGCTTGGACCAAACTTGTCGAGAAGTACCCAATCAGAAGCTGTGATTCTTTGCAATCGAACGCTGTATCGCCCACAAATTCCTCACACTGCGCCAAACGAGCGGTTGGAAATATCAACGGAATACTTGAATACTCAGACTTTGAAGCGTTGACTGGCAAACTATCGCATAGCGCTGCGGCATTTAAACAAAAAACCGCGAACGTTAGCGTTGATGCTTTGCGCAGATCAAGTCTTGCCAACAATGCGGAGCTTCTTGCAGGCCTCCTGCAATTCGCATTTTCACAAAGATCAACAACCGCTTCTGCTCTTTTCAATTACAGATTCCCGATTAAATTGCGTGCCTTTGATAAAAGCCAGCTATCGCATTGGTTGCTCAAGTGCAAGCGAATAGTTGGTATCGGAACGTACGTGCAGCACCAATCAGGTAAGACCCATCAAACACTGGCACTCAAATGAAAAACGTGGCGAAATCAACATTGGCGGTCTCAAATCGCGTCTCTGCCGGAGCAGAGAAAGCCCCCTCACCCGGCCCGTTCAATCCTGATCATCTGCGCGCGATCCATCAATATCCCTTCCGCCTCTATCGCCGCCAGCGCTTTGCGCACCGACGCTTCGCTCGTTTCGTGCGTGACGAGGATGACGTTTTTGGCGTTGGCGCTCTCTGCGCTTTCCGGGTTGCGCTGGACGATGGATTCGAGCGAGATCTGGTTGTCGGCCATGTGCGTGGCGATGGAGGCGAAGACGCCGACGCGGTCGTGGACGGTGAGGCGGATGAAATAGCCGCCGGAATGGCTGCGCATTTCGGCTTGTTTGTAGGGTTTCAGCTTTTTGGCAGGATAGCCGAAGACCGGGCCGTGCTGGAAGCCGGGGCGGGCTTTTGCGATGTCGGCGAGGTCGCCAACGACCGCAGATGCCGTGGCATTACCGCCGGCACCGGGGCCGGACATCAGCAGTTCGCCTAAAATATCCGTCTCGATGGCAACAGCGTTGATGACGCCGTGCACTTGCGCGATGACAGATGCCGTCGGCACCATGGTCGGGTGGACGCGCTGCTCGATGCCGCTTTCCGTGCGCTGGGCAACGCCCAAAAGCTTGATGCGATAGCCGAGTTCGGCGGCGGCCTTGATGTCGGCCTGCGTGATGTTGGAAATGCCTTCGAGGTAAATCTTGTCAGCGGCGATCTGCGTGCCGAACGCCAGCGCCGTCAGGAGCGACAGCTTGTGCGCCGTGTCATTGCCCTCGATGTCAAACGCCGGATCGGCCTCAGCATAGCCAAGCCGCTGCGCATCCTTGAGGCATTCCTCGAACGAAAGACCCTCCTGCTCCATGCGGGTCAGGATGTAATTGCAGGTGCCATTGAGGATACCGAACACGCGGTTGACAGAATTGCCCGCCAGCGACTCGCGCATCACCTTGATGACCGGAATGCCGCCCGCAACTGCGGCTTCGAAGTTCAAGAGCAGGCCCCTGTCCTCGGCGATGGTCGCAAGTTCAACGCCAAAACCGGCCAGCAGCGCCTTGTTGGCGGTGACCACGTGGCGGCCGGCGTTGAGCGCAGCCTTGACGGACGCATAGGCAGGCGAGTTGCCCACGCCGCCGCCCATCAGCTCGACAAACACGTCAATGTCAGAGCGGCTGGCAAGGTCGACCGGGTCGTCGAACCATTCCACATTCATCAGATCAATGCCGCGATCCCGCATCGGGTTGCGGGCGGAAACGGCGCGCACCTCGATCTTGCGGCCGCACTGGCGCTCAAGAACGGCGGCATGGTCGCGCAACACGCGCATGACGGCAACGCCGACGGTTCCCAATCCGGCAATCCCGATTTTCAGCGGCCCTTGTTTGGTTGTGTCTGGCATTCTTCGTTTTCCTTGGCAGTTGGTCTGAGGTGTTTGGGGAATTACAATTATGGTTCGGCAGCGGTCCCCTCTCCGTCGGCTTCGCCGACACCTCTCCCCGCAAGCGGGGCGAGGTTAAAGCCGCAGGGGTTGATTTAACCTCGCCCCTTTGGGGAGAGGTGTCGGCGAAGCCGACGGAGAGGGGACTGCGCCAAGGCCTGAAGCATACCGCGCAAACCCTAGCGCCGGGCGTTGAGCGAAATCACATTGTGCATCCGCTCATCCGCAGTGGCCATGAATTTCTTGATCGAACGCGCGGCCTGACGGATGCGGTGTTCGTTTTCGACCAGCGCGAGACGCACGTAATCATCGCCATGCTCGCCAAAGCCGATGCCCGGCGCGACCGCGACGTCTGCCTTTTCGATCAGCAGCTTGGAGAATTCAAGCGACCCGAGATGGCGGAATTTCTCCGGGATCGGTGCCCAGGCGAACATGGAAGCGGGTGGCGGCGGCACGTCAAATCCGGCCTTGCCGAAACTCTCGACCAAAACATCGCGCCGCCCGCGGTAGGTGTTGCGCACTTCGGCAATGTCCGAGCCATCACTGTTCAGAGCAGCCGTCGCCGCCACCTGGATCGGCGTGAACGCACCATAGTCGAGATAGGATTTCACGCGGGTGAGCGCGGCGATCAGCTTTTCATTGCCAACCGCAAATCCCATCCGCCAGCCTGGCATCGAGAAGGTTTTGGACATCGACGTGAACTCGACAGCGATATCGATCGCTCCGGGAACCTGCAAAATCGATGGCGGCGGCGGGCCGTCGAAGTAGATTTCGGAATAGGCCAGATCCGACAGGATGATGATGTCGTGCTTTTTGGCGTACGCGACGACGTCCTTGTAAAAATCGAGCGAAGCAATCATTGCCGTCGGGTTCGATGGGTAGGAGACAATCAGGCAAATGGGCTTCGGGATCGAATGCTTGACGCCGCGCTCCAGCGCCGGAATGAAATGTTCGTCCGGCTCGACCGGAATGGAGCGGATGACACCGCCTGCCATGATGAAGCCGAACGCGTGGATTGGATAGGACGGGTTGGGACAAAGGATCACGTCGCCGGGCGCAGTGATCGCCTGCGCCATGTTGGCAAAGCCCTCTTTGGAGCCGAGCGTCGCGCAGACCTGAGTGTCGGGATTGAGCTTCACACCAAATCGCCGCTCGTAATAGCCGGCCTGTGCGCGGCGAAGTCCCGGAATGCCCTTGGAAGAGGAATAGCGGTGCGTGCGCGGGTCCTGCACGGCTTCGCACAGCTTGTCGACAATGCTCTGCGGCGTCGGCAAATCAGGATTGCCCATGCCCATGTCAATAATGTCGGCCCCTGCAGCCCGCGCGCTCGCCTTCAAACGGTTGACTTGCTCAAACACGTATGGCGGCAGACGGCGGACTTTGTGGAATTCTTCCATTGCTCAGGGCTCCAGGATTTGCGCGGCCTATACACGCATCAGGTAGAATCGTCGATAGGAATTGGCGCTCTTTACTTGCGCGAAAAATCTTACTGAGACGCTTCGATTTGCTTCAGCGCCGCAGCGGCATGGGTGGAGCCGAGGCTCTGCAATTTGCGCAACCGCGCGATGTAGGCTTCAACCGGTTCGCCCGGAAGCCGCTGCGCGGCCTGCTCGGCATAGAGCGAGCTGCGCAAATTAGCCGACTCCGCATTGGATAGCTGGCTGGTCTGGCCTTCCGGGACAACGTTGATATTCGGATACGACCCGGTATTGATTGGCGCACCGGAACGCGGCGGAACCGGCTTGTCCTCTGGGGCGACCGCCAGCGTGGCGGTCTGCGGTCCCTCAGGAAATGCCGCTGCGCCGCCCGCTTGCGCCGGGGCTGGCATCGGGTCTTGCGCCGTAGCCTGCGCCGATGTCGGCACTGCATTGTCGATGGTCGCGGTCGCACAGCCTGCGAGCGCGAGCAAAACCACGGCCAATGCAGATGAAGTCTTTGAGAAACGCCGAAAAAATGTCATGACTGCCACATATACCACACTGCCAATTGATTGTTGTATGCCTATCCTGTTCTGGCGATAATATGTCAATGAACGCCCTCTGGGAGGAATCGGCGCGTGAACGATGATAAAGGCAAAACCATTGGCATGGATCCGAAACAGCTTGAGCCGTTTCTAGTCAAGGATCCCGATGCGTTTGCCATAAACATGGCACGCATGGTCGAAGCCGCCGGCAAGGCAGCGTCCGCTTGGCTGGCTCCGCGCGAGGCAGGTGCCAAGGCCGAGAATTTTTCCGAGCCGCTGGTTGATGTCGCCAAGACGCTGTCGAGCGTAACCGAATATTGGATGTCAGATCCGCGCCGCGCAATTGAAGCGCAGACGATGCTATATTCGCAGTTCATGGGCGTGTGGTCGAATGCCGTGCAGCGGCTAGGCGGCCAGCCCGTCGAAGACCTCATCAAACCCGAAAGAGGCGACAAGCGTTTCAATGATGCAGACTGGACCGAGAACGCCTTTTTTGACTTCCTCAAGCAAACCTATCTGGTGACATCCAAATGGGCAGCCGAACTTGTTGCTAAGTCGGAAGGAATGGACGAGCACACGCGGCAGAAGGCGGCATTTTACATGCAGATCGCCTCAAACGCCTTCTCCCCGTCCAACTTTGTGCTGACCAATCCGGAACTCTACAAGGAAACCATCGCCTCCAACGGCCAGAATCTGGTCAACGGCATGACGATGCTGGCCGAAGACATTGCCGCCGGCCATGGCGATTTGAAAATCCGCCAGGTGGACGACAAGCCGTTTGTGATTGGCGAGAATATCGCGGCAACGCCCGGCAAAGTCGTGGCGCGCTCGGCGATTGCCGAAATCATCCAGTATGCGCCAACGACGGACACTGTGTTCAAGCGCCCGTTGCTCATCTGCCCGCCATGGATCAACAAATTCTACGTGCTTGATCTAAACCCGGAAAAATCATTCATTCGCTGGGCGGTTGAGCAAGGGCATACTGTGTTCGTCATCTCATGGATCAACCCTGACGAACGACACGCACTGAAAGACTGGACGGATTACATCCGCGAAGGGTTGCAATTCGGCATGGATGCCATTGAGGCAACGACTGGCGAGCGCGAGATCAATGCCGTCGGCTACTGCGTTGGCGGCACGCTGCTGTCCGGGGCGTTGGCACTGTTCGCGCGGGAAAACGAGACGCGCATTGTTTCGGCCACCTTCTTCACCACGCAGATCGATTTTACCTATGCTGGCGATTTGATGGTGTTTGTCGATGAGGATCAGGTCAAGGCGCTGGAACAGTCGATGTATTCCAAGGGGTACCTTGAAGGCACCAAAATGGCCACCGCCTTCAACATGCTGCGCTCGAACGAGTTGATCTGGTCGTATGTCGTCAACAATTATCTCAAGGGCAAACAACCGACGCCGTTCGACCTGTTGTTCTGGAACTCCGATGCAACGCGGATGACGGCGGCGAACCACTCGTTTTATCTGCGTGAATGTTACCTCAACAACGCACTGACCAAAGACATGATGAAGCTTGGCGGCGCGGTTGTGCACATGCAGGATGTGAAAATCCCGGTACTGACGATTGCCACGCGCGAAGACCACATCGCACCGGCCAAATCCGTATTCCACGGCTGCCGCTTCTTCGGCACTGACGTGACTTTCGTGCTCGCAGGGTCCGGGCATATCGCTGGGATCGTCAATCCGCCAAACAAGCAAAAATATCAGTACTGGACAGGCGGTGCGGCGGAAGGCGACCTTCAAGCATGGCTGGAATCGGCAACCGAACACCCGGGCTCATGGTGGCCATACTGGCATTCATGGCTGGTCAAACAAGATCCCCGTATGGTCGATGCCCGCACACCCGGTGGCGGAAAAGTCGAGCTTCTCGGCGAAGCCCCGGGATCATATGTGAAAGAACGCATCTGAAACCCTGAACTTACCCAGCGGCAGCTGTGTGCCTTCATTTCATCACGCTTTTGCCTCAATCGCCCAATAGCTAAAATCTTGCGGTTGTCCATCAAATCGCATAAACCATTCGCGAAATCACAGCCCCTGCTCGACAGTGGCCAAAAAACAAGCCGTCGGCAACTTGTCAGGCGGAACAGGGATCGGGTGCTGGATTGGACGTTAAACCGCCCAAATTGCTGCGTTTTCGTGCCAATCATTTGATGGTTCTGCCCGTTTTGGCGGCATTTCTCCTGTCATCCTGCACATCCACAGTCTCCAGCATCGACACCACCGCAGCCTCGTTGCAGCCGCAACAGACCGCACCTGAGTCCGTTTCGACACCAGCCACGGGCGGAACGCCGCTCGCAACCGACACTGCTGCGCCAACGCTGGCCATGAACAGCACCGGCGGTGTCCCGCCCGAAGTGGCGGTCGCTGCAGCGGTTCCAAGTGAACAGCCTGCGCAAGTTGTCATTGGCGGGCCAGCGACGCCAAGTGCCAGCGAATTTACTGTCGCGTCAGCAGACACCGGGCAGTCTGAAATCAGCGCCGCCGCTGTTGGCGCCAAACCCGCGGACCCCGCGGCCACTGTCGCTCTGCCTGTCGGCCCCCAGCCAGTTATCGTGACCGCCGAAGCGCCTGCCGGTTCGCCAAAATTGGCGGCACCTGAGTCGACAGGCCAACAGGTTGAACTTGCGAGCGCTACGGCAAAAATAGATCCACAAGCTCAAGAATTGAAACCCGCAGCACCTGCACCACAAGTTTTGTCATCAACGCCGCTAGTCTTGACTTCAACGCCGCAAGTCGTGGCCCCGGCACCGCAAGCGCCGGCGAAGAAGCCGCGCAAGACGCTTTTCGCCTCGATGTTCGGCGACAGCGGACAAAAGGCTCCCGCCGCACAGGCCGCGCCTGCACCCCTGCCCGTGCAAACACAATTGGCCTTGGCATCACTCAAGCCAAAGTCGGCAGCACTGGCGGCGGTTGTTGCTGCTGATACCGAGACACCGCAGCTCGCGCTGACCAACGCGTCAATCGAGAGCAATGCGGCATTGTCGCAGCCTAACCTCGAGAACGGCGACCTGCCGGGTGTTCGCAAGGGCGCACTGTTTGAAATCAAGCGCCGCGATTCGCTCGACAGCGATGCGGACGTGGATATCGGCGAGAGCGACAGCGGCCCGATCCTTCTTGCGTCAGCGGCGGGTCTTGGCCGCCTTGCACCAAACGGGTTGCGCGTGCAACGCGAGAGCGTTGACGTCGCCTGTCTCAAGCCGCAGCTCGTTCGCATGCTGAAAAAACTCGAGTCGCATTATGGCCGCGCGGCCGTGGTAACGTCCGGCTACCGCAGTCCCGGCTATAACCGGCGGGTGCGTGGCGCGAAGAATTCCCTGCACATGTATTGTGCGGCGGCTGACATTCAGATCCCCGGCGTGGCCAAGTGGGAACTCGCCAGATACGCGCGCTCAATGCCCGGTCGCGGCGGCGTTGGCACCTACTGTCACACGGATTCGATCCACGTCGATATCGGTCCGGACCGCGACTGGAACTGGCGCTGCTCGCGGCGCAAATGACGCAGATATCGTTGCCGGTTTTTTCCGGTTTGACACATTTGCGGGGTTGCGGCCCGCAAACTTCCTGACTATAGAAGCCGCACCGCGCGCCCATCGTCTAGCGGTTAGGACGGCGCCCTTTCACGGCGCAAACAGGGGTTCGATTCCCCTTGGGCGTACCAATCTTTTCCCGAAATATGCCGAATGCCATCAGTTGCGGATAAATTGCACTGCCAAGCTCAATGCAATCAGCGCCATCACTACGCCGATAATCGTATCGAGAACGCGCCAAGCCGCCGGCTTTTGAAACAGCGGCAGCAACAGCCGCGCGCCGTATCCTAGCCCGAAAAACCAGACAAACGACGCAATCATCGCCCCTGCGCCATAGGCCACACGCAAATCGCCCTCATACCGCGACGACAAGCCACCAAGCAAAAGCACCGTGTCGAGATAGACGTGCGGGTTGAGAAACGTGAAGGCAAGGCATGCCGCTATGGCTTGGCGAAGGCTGGTCCCCTCGCCGCTGACACCCATCGACGACGCGTGAAACGCGCGGCGGAAAGCGATGAATGAATAGGCACCAAGAAACAAGGCGCCGAACAAAGTAACCGCCCGCACCAGCGTCGGGTGCGAAGATACGAGTGTGCCAAGGCCGCCAACACCCGCAGCGATTAAGGCGGCATCAGCCGATGCGCAAATCAGGCACAGGATGAACACATGCTGGCGCAGCAAGCCCTGCTTCAGGATGAAGGCGTTCTGCGCACCAATGGCGATGATGAGAGAGGCTCCAAGCGCGAAGCCGTTGAGGAATGCTGTGAACATGCCTTAACTGATAGCAACTCAGTTTTGAACTGCAACTCGGCCAGTGACATAATCAAAGATGGCGGAGCGGATGAGCGGGTCTTGCAGCTTCTCGACCGGCAGGAAAAACGTCACACCCTTGTTGCTGGCAAGAACAATCGAGCCGCCCTTTTCCTCGACGCGGTCAAAACTCGCCCACAGGAACCGCTCGAACGAATCGCCTGCGATGGCGGTGAGCGCCTTGTCATCAAACGTGAACGTTTTGCGCCCCGGCTTCGGCTCCGGAACAACGCGGCCGCCAGCCACAGCACCAGCCATGCGCGTGCGGTCGGTTTCAGTCAGTTCTACGCTGAATTCGCGGATCATCATGGATATTTCCCCGCCGCGCGACGACGCGACAAGCGGAACATGGCCTGTCAGCGCTTCAGAACAGTTTCATTTGGTCTTTGCCATCGGCTTTTTTAACAGGCTTGGTTTCCGTGTTGTTTGGTGGTTCGTTCAAATTGATCCGATCCTGAATGTCCGGCGATGTGTTGGCCACCTTGTTGACCTTGTCCGAAACCGGCACGGGGTCAAAGAAGTCGCTGTCAGCCGCTGCGAACAGATCAATGACCTGTCGTGGCTCGACATCGCGGCAGTTGAGCCACCGGTCAAAATGCTCCGGCTGGATCACCACCGGCATGCGGTCATGGATTGGCATGAATGCCTTGCTTGATTCCGTTGTGAGTATCGCACCCGTGTCGATCTCGCTGCCATCGGGCGCGAGGTAAGTCTCCATCACACCGGCAAACGCGATCACCCCGCCACTGCGCGGGCGCACCCAATAGGCCTGGCTCTTCTTCTCGCCGGTGCGCTTCCATTCATAGAAGCCGGATGCCGGGATCAGCGTGCGGCGGTGGCGGATGGCGGCGCGGAACGAGTTTTTTTCGATGACCGTCTCCGAGCGCGCATTGAGAAGCAACGGAAACACCTTCACATCCTTGACCCAAGAAGGGATCAGCCCCCAGCGAACCAGCAGCGATTCCCGTTCCGGACGATTGGAGCCGGGCTCGGAGCGAGCACTCTGCCGGACCATCAGGATCGGCTGCGTCGGCGCGATGTTGTATCGCGGCGGGAATGGCTCAAGGTCATCAATGGCCAACAGGTCTTCGACATCCTCTGGCAAAGCCGCAAGGGCAAACCGGCCGCACATCAATCAACGCCCTTGACCGGCAAAATGAACGGCACGCCTTCAAAAGCGTCCGCACCGCGCCCGATTGATTTGATCGCATCAACCATGCAGCCCTTGCGCCCCAGAATATCGTCCGCCATCGCCACTAGACGGATATTCGGAGTGGCTGAAGGCGAGCGGCGTCGAAGTTCCATCGCCAGCGCCATTTCGTCCTGATCCGGATTGAGGTGAAGCGACGTGATATAGGCACCCGCCGTCGAGCGCGAAATACCGGCATAGCAATGCACGATCATCGGCTGCGCCCGGTCCCATGTGTCGGCGAACGAGAGGATTGAGCGCACATGCGTCTCGTTCGGCGGGATCAGGCCCTCCTGAGGTTCAATAATATCGTTGAACCCAAGGAAAAGATGGTCTTTTTCAGCAACGTGCCCCGGCCGCGCGACCGGCGTCGCAGCATTTATGAGCGTGACAATCCGGCTGGCGCGGTGCGCCTCGGATATCTCCAAGAGCCGGGACAAAGGCGTGACAATGACATGCGGCATCAGGCGGTTCCTGTCTTCCGTGAGTGTCCAAGATATGCCCGTTCCAAAGCGGAAAACCGCTCCATGAACCGGGTCTGTGCGACAGTTGCTGCCCATGGCTTCAAATCGAATTGGTCCGGCGTAAAGCCGCGCGGGCGACCAAACAAACGGCTGGCCTCTTCGACTTCAAAACCAGCCAAAATCGTCGCCTCAAAATAGGCCGCGATCTGGTCCGCTTTCTTGATCTTGGCAAGTAGCACAGCGGGCGCGTCTGCCGCGAGCGAGAAACGCACATGTATGGCGCGCTGCAGACGCTTCTCGACAAGCTTGTACTCGCCGCCGACAATGGCTTTGAACGGCGAAATCATGTCGCCGATCACATATTCCGGCGCATCGTGCAGTAGCGCCACAAGCCGTGCATCGGCGCGGGCGTCCGGCTCCATCAGATAAAACACATCCTCGACCAGCAACGAATGCTGCGCCACCGAAAAAGCATGCGCGCCGAATGTCTGGCCGTTCCAGCGGGCGACACGCGCAAGGCCGTGCGCAATGTCGGAAATCTCGATGTCCAGCGGCGACGGGTCAAGCAGGTCAAGCCGCCTGCCGGACAGCATGCGCTGCCACGCGCGCGGGGGTTTTGGCACAGTCATTTCATGCTTCCGCTTCGGTCACAGTAGGCCAGCCATAACTGACGCCAACTGGAAATTGAAGCCTGACGGGCACATCGCCAGCAAATATGGACTCACCAAGGTCCATTGCATCCCTGACCCGGTTAAGCCGCACCAGCGCCATGCCGCTCGTGCCGGACACCGAGCCAATCGTCCCGGCAATCTTGCCGCCAGCCTTCAGCGCCATGCCGCAGGTCAAACCACCCTCACCTTGCGCCACCATCACCCGCCGCCGCGCCGTACCGCGATGCTGCATCCGCGAGACAACTTCCTGCCCGACATAGCAGCCCTTCTTGAACGACACGCCATTGATCTGGTCGAGGTTCACATCATGCGGGAACACGTCGTTGTAAGCGTAGTCGGCGTGAGGTTCGGCGATGCCGTGCGCAATTCGCAGTGTTATCCAATCATCCATATTACCATCGACCAACTCCGAACGAGCCGAACGCCAGACATCCACACTGGCAAAACGCCCGTCCTTCATGGCGGTGGCATCAGTGGCATTTTCGCCCCAGCCCACGGCAATGTTCACATGCACAGGCTCCGGCAGGTCAACCTTCGCCCGCAGCCGGTAGAATTTCAGCCGCTTGTGAAACTCCGCCGCATCCTGCGCCACCAGTTCGAGCACAAACCCGTCCCCGTCCCGTGCCACAAGAAAGCCGGACATGATCTTGCCCTGCGCTGACAAAAGCGCGCTCGCCATGAAGACGCCGGGCGAAAGACCTTCAATGTCAGCGGTCACCAGATTGTGCAGAAAATGCTGAGCATCGACGCCGCCGACAAATATTTGCGCGCGTCCGGTGAGAATGACGTGTGGCATCTGCGATCTGCTGTCCGTTTTTCTTGCGTTTGAATGGACCATTACGTAAGCCGCTGAAGGGAGAACAGCAAGGCAAAGCGGAGAGGCTGATGACAAACACATATGATCTGGTTCTCAAGGGCAGCACAGTCGTCAATCAGGACGGCACTGGCATCCGCGATGTTGGCGTTGTCAACGGGCGCATCGCCCATATCGGCAGCATAAACACAAGCGCCGCAGGTCAGGTCATCGACTGCACGGGCCTGCACGTCCTGCCCGGCGTCATCGACAGCCAGGTGCATTTTCGAGAGCCGGGCCTTGAGCACAAGGAAGACTTGGAGACCGGCTCCCGCGCTGCTGTCCTTGGCGGAGTCACGACGGCGTTTGAAATGCCAAACACCAATCCATTGACCACCAGCGCCGAAACGCTGGCCGACAAGGTGCAGCGCGCGACTCACCGGATGCATTGTGATTTCGCCTTCTGGGTCGGTGGCACGCGCGAGAACGCAAAAGATGTCGGCGAGCTGGAGCGCTTGCCGGGCGCGGCGGGCATCAAGGTGTTCATGGGCTCATCCACCGGCAACCTTTTGGTGGAGGACGACGAAGGCGTCACTTCCATCCTGCGCAACACCCGCCGCCGCGCCGCGTTCCATTCCGAGGATGAGTTCCGCCTGCGCGAACGGGTGGGCTTCCGCGTCGAAAACGACCCCACCTCGCATCATGTCTGGCGCGACGAGATCACCGCGATGCAATGCACGGAGCGGTTGGTCGCCATTGCCCGCAAGGCCCGCGCGCGCATTCATGTGCTGCACATCTCGACCAAACAGGAAATCGCATTCCTGCAAGCCAACAAGGATGTCGCCAGTTGCGAAGCAACGCCGCACCACCTCACGCTGTCGTCAGACGACTACGCCCGTCTTGGCACCCTCATGCAGATGAACCCGCCGGTGCGCGAAACCCACCACCGCGACGGCATCTGGTCCGGCATCAGCCAAGGTATCATTGATGTGCTCGGCTCGGACCACGCGCCTCACACGCTTGCAGAAAAGGCCAAGCCCTACCCCGCCTCGCCGTCCGGCATGACCGGCGTGCAAACACTCGTGCCGGTAATGCTCGACCATGTGAACGCCGGCCGCCTGACGCTGGAGCGCTTTGTCGATCTCTCCGCCCACGGCCCGCAACGCCTGTTCGGCATAGCCCGCAAGGGCCGCATCGCCGCAGGCTACGACGCTGATTTCACCATCGTCGACATGAAGCGCCGCGAGACCATCACCAACGCGCAGGCAGGCTCGAAGGCAGGCTGGACGCCTTATGACGGCAAGAGCGTGCAGGGCTGGCCAGTGATGACGGTGGTGCGCGGGCGGACGGTGATGCGGGACGGCGAAATCATCGCTCCTTCGACGGGCGAAGCGGTGGTGTTCAATGAGGCGCTGTCGTCATGACGCGCGCAAACGAAAATGACTTGCGGCGTGAAAAGCTTGCGTACTTCCGAAACGCGATTGCCGAGGGAGCGGAAAGTGGGCCGGGTATCGACGCAGAAACTGTTCTGAAGCGCTTGGAAGCGAAGTATCGCCAGAATGTGAATGACGATTTTGTTGCGTCCCGGCCTGCATCCTCGCCGCGTAATCGTAAAACTGGAGGCCCTCAAACTTGATTTTGGTAGGATAATATCCTACCATCCGAGTTGGTTTGGAGCCGATGAATGAGCATAGCTGAAAAACTGAGCATTACCCTGCCTGCCGACATGGTGAGCGTCATCAAGGCCGAAGTCGAGACAGGTCGCTATGCATCGAACAGCGAAGTGCTTCGTGACGCGATGCGCATGTGGCTGCGGCAGGAAGAGCTTCATTCAGAACAGATAAAGACCATCCGCGCACGTTTGAAGCGCTCGATGGACGACGCACGGCCCAGCGTTCCCATTGATGAAGCATTTGAGCGTCTGGAAGCCAAATTCAAACATGGCGGCGCGGCCTGAACAATGATCCGCGTGGACGTCAAGTTTCGCGAAGAGGCGATTGCTGACCTTGAGGACATCGCCAATTACATCTTGGACAATGGCGGCTCAAGTCAGGTGGCGTTGGGATTTATCCAAAGGATCAAGACAAAATGCGAAAAAATT
Source organism: Phyllobacteriaceae bacterium (assembly GCA_031422915.1). GTDB lineage: Bacteria > Pseudomonadota > Alphaproteobacteria > Rhizobiales > Rhizobiaceae > JANMEX01. Next base: position 17,805 of record JANPEK010000109.1, read on the forward strand.
GGCGGTGCGCCAAACGGGTCTCCGCTACGAAATGATCTTGGCTCAGGTATCCGGGTTTCCACGTTTGAGCATAGTGCAGTCATCGCTTACCGGGTGTTGCCCAATTGCGTCGATATCGTCAGCATCTTCTACGGTGGCAGAGACTATGAGGCAATTATGCGCGGCGTAACCTATCAGCAAAAGTAACGGGAATGTCACTACCCGCCGCCTCATTCCCCAGCCAAAAAGAACCGCCATCTGCCATCTGGCGAAATCCCCGCGCGATAGAAAATATACGCACCAAACGACTTCATGTCCTCGACATCGCCGGACGTCACTATCTTGAACAGTTCGACCTTCTGCTTGTTGTCGAGCTTCTCCAGCGGAATGGCGAAGAAATACGGCCAAACGTAGAGTTCCTGTGGCGTGCCGACGTCGAGGTGGACAAAGCCTGCGTCCAGAATCTCGAGCAAAATCGCCAGAATTTCCTGGCCACCCTCGTCGCCCGACAGGCTGAGCAGATATTTCAGCGGATCTTCCGTCGTGCCACCAAGCGAGAATTGCGTGGAGTCCTCTCCGGTGCCGATGAGTGCGCGCAGGCTTTCGATATCGCCGCTCTTTGCCGCTTCAACCAGCTTGCCATGCATGATCATCACAGCTTCCGGCAGCTTGGTCAGGTCATATTCAATAGCGGGCAGCGGCGCGTCGGGGTCCAGGTTGGGCCGTGCGGGATCGTTCGGATCGCCTTCGCCCTCAGCACCGTCTGCCGGCTTGTCAGCAGGCGGATCGATATCTTCGCCATCCGGATTGACCACAGGACCAATTGGATCGGGCGCGGGAACCTGAGTGCCGGGGTTAACAGTCTCGCCAGGATTGGTTACTGCCCCGCCTGGCGGCGGCAATTCCTCACGTTTGATCTCGCTCAGCGCCAACTGCGTCC
>JANPEK010000110.1:0-16029 GCA_031422915.1 Phyllobacteriaceae bacterium
GGGTTCAATGCGCTTGACCCGGCGCTTGGCATTGCCCGTCCGGATGTGATCATCGTGGCGCGCGGCGGCGGATCGCTGGAGGATCTCTGGGGTTTCAACGACGAGGTTGTTGTGCGCGCGGTGGCGGCGTCGGACATTCCGGTCATCTCCGCCGTCGGGCACGAGACAGATTGGACCTTGATCGACTACGCAGCCGATGTACGCGCGCCAACGCCGACGGGTGCTGCGGAGATTGCCGTGCCGGTGAAGGCCGAGCTTGAGGCGACGCTTGCCAGTCTTGCCGCACGGCTGTCGGGCGGGCAGTCGCGGCTGTTTGAGCGTAAGCGGCAGGCGGTGGCGTCGTCGGCGCGCGGATTGCCCTCGCCGGACATGCTGCTCGCCTTGCCCCGCCGAAGGTTTGACGAGGCGGTGACGCGGCTGGAGCGCGGGTTGAAATCGGGTGTGGATGTCAAGCATGCGCGGTTTGTGAATGGCGCGTCGGCACGGCTGCAGCCGGAACTTTTGATGCGGATGATGGAGCGAAGGTCGCAGAACGTTTCGGTATTGGCAGACCGCGCGGCGCGATCAGTGGATGGCGTGTTGCTGCGACGGCGGCAGCGGTTTGACCGGCTGGCCGGACAGGTCAGCCCGGCTGCACTATTTGCCAAGGTTGACATCGGGCGGCAACGGATTGCGGGCATGACCGCGCGTGCGGACACGGCGCTTATGACGCGGCTGCATCGCGGCGGCGACCGGCTGGCAGCGGTCTGGCGGCTGGCGGAGGGCATCAGCCACAAGCGCATTCTGGAGCGGGGCTTTGCATTGGTTCGCGATGAACATGGCACGATGGTGCGGGCGAAGGCGGGCGTGAGCGCCGGTCAAAATCTGCGCCTGCAATTTGCGGATGGAGAGGTGCAGGTGCAGGAGAGTTCCAGCGCGCCTGCGCCAACGAAAACAAAGCCAAAGGCTGCGTCGCTGACGCAAGGGGCGTTGTTTTAGTATTGCATCGCGAACATCGATATTGCGTGCCATGCCAATATATGCCATTATCTGCCAAATAATGCCATTGACCGGAAAAAACCATGAAATCCATGAACATCAGTCTTCCAGAGCCCATGAAAGATTGGGTGGACACACGCGTAGATGGCGGTGACTATGCCAGTGCCAGCGACTATGTCCGGGATCTGATCCGCAAAGACCGTGAGTTTCGCGAGAAGCGCGCAGCGTTGATACAAGCATTGATTGAAGGTGAGGAGAGTGGGATAAGCGACAAATCCATGGATGACATTATCGCTGAGGCCCGCCTTGAACTTGCCAGTGAAAAAGTATCATACGTCCGGAAAAGCGGATAAAGATATCAAAGAGATATACAAGTATACCGTCCGCGAGTTCGGATTTCCGCAAGGGGGCAAGTATCTCGACGGGCTTTATGCCTGTTTTGCGATGCTTGGTCTGCACCCCGATGCCGGGCATGGCGCAGCTTGGATTTCCAAAGGATATCTGCGCTTCGAATACGAGAGCCACGTGATCTTCTACAAGAAGCGCAAGGCGGACATATGGATCATCCGCGTCCTTCACGAGAAAATGCACCCGGACCGCCATCTTTGAAATGTCTTGAAGAAGAATGGTACGATTGGGCGGTCTCGAACCGTCGACCTCCGGATCCACAATCCGGCGCTCTAACCAACTGAGCTACAATCGCACATTTGCCAGACACGGAGAAAATTGCCGTCCCGGCGAGGCGTGACATACGGACAAACTACCCGTTTTGCAAGCTGCGCATCGGGTGTGCCACAAGAAAAAGGCCAGGCGGGAGGAGCCTGGCCTTCATTTCCAGCTGAACAACGACGCGTCCAGCTTCTGCCTAAACCGGACGGGAGGAGGATGCCGGTTCAAGACCTATTTGTTGGATGCCAATCAGGCTGCCTTGAATTCCGAAACGGCCTTCTCGAAAGCGGCCTTGACCGGTGCAGTGGCCTTTTCGGCCGCCTTGGACGAAACGTCCTGCAATTCCTTGGCCTGTGCGGTCACGAGCTCAGCCTGCTTGCGGAAGAACGAGGTCTGCAGCTCGACGAAATCGGAGATCGACTTGACGCCGACCAGAGCTTCGAGGTGCGAAAGACCAGCTTCCGTGTTGGCGCGCAGAGCCGAAATGGCCTTGAGCGAAACTTCGGCACCAGCGGTCTGGACGGACTTGAAGGTGTCTTCAACGGACTTCTGAGCTTCTTCAGTTGCGGTCTTCATCTTGGCATACGCATCTTTCGACTGGGCAAGGCCCTTTTCGGCGAAATCGCGGAACTGGTCATTGACCTTCGAGGCATCAAAGGACGGCATTGCGAAAGCATCGGTTTCTGGCTTCTTGGACATTTTCAGGTCTCCATACGTGGCATTCATTTGCCAGCGGGGTTATTCTTAAACCGTATATATGACAGTCGATTGTGCATTGCAACATTTTTTTGCAGTGCACCATTTATTTTGATTAACCAACCGGCGAGAAACGGGGTTCAGGCCCCAACGGTTTGTGGACGAGCGCTCTGGAACCAATTATTAACAAAGACTTAATGAAACCGGATTGCAGGATCGATAGCTTCAGTGCCTTACCCATTTATTGAAATTGCCGTTTTGGACAAAGTCCGCGACCGTCTCGCTGCCGGCGATGCCGTGCTCGTTGTCGAGCCGTCGCTTGATTCGGTGATTTTTGCCAATTGTGCGGGAGCGCGGATGGCCGGGTTCAATAATCCTGTGGATTTGACCGGTATTGACCCGGAGTTGGGTATCAGCGCCAAAAGACAAATTGGCGCGCTGGATCTTGCAGGGCTTCCCGGCAAGTCAGCTGTGATTGCACTGCGCATCACTTCAAGCATCGAGAGCCGCATGGTTATGGTGTCGGTTTGCGCTGTTCGCCTTTCGGATGGCGGACAGGCGATCATGATCAGTGCTCCGGCGGAAGGGGGAATTGCCAACGCGATTGACGGATTGGCCAGCGACGGAAGTCATGCGGCAATACTGGACTCACAGGGCGGCATCGTTGTTGGCAGTCCGGAATTTGACGGCCTGAAACTTGATGCAGTGGAATTGCAGCGGCTGGCAAACAACGCCCTTTTGGCTCAGGACCGGATGGTCAAACGCCGCATTCAAGCCGGAAATCGGACATATCCTGCAGGGATTGGCCGGATTTGCGACGAGCCCGCACAGTTCATTCTCTTTGTGATTGAAGACAAGTCGCAGCCGATGACGTCAACGGAACCGGAGCAGCCTGCCCAACCATTTGGCAGACGACTGCCACCCCCTGAGCAACCTGCAATCGCGGCTGACCGTTGGTACTTTCACGGCGACCGGTTTGCAGGCGCAGCGTCGACCGGCCGTCAAACTGGCGACCGAAGAGCTCCGAGCGTGATCGATGCCGCAAATATTCCGACAGCTGCAAATGAGTCCATGAAAGTTGACCGGGAGCCCGCCATATCGCCGGATATGGACGCTTTCGCTGCCGGCAACAAATTATCGGAGGCGCATCGCATCCTAATCGACAGCGAATCCGCCCCGGTGCGTTTCACTTGGAAAATTGATGCAGCCGGCTTTTTCAGCATGATTTCGCCGGAGTTTGGTCTGACAGTTGGCAAACACGCAGCTGATGTTGAGGGCCGTACATTCGCCGAGGTTGCGCAAGTGTTTGCGATGGACGCTTCCGGGGAAATACGCGACCTTTTGGAGCGGCATGATACCTGGTCCGGGCGTTCCGTTTTATGGCCGATCGAAGGTACGGATTTGCGTGCGCCGGTCGATCTGGCGGCCCTGCCGGTCTATGATCGCGAACGGCGGTTTGAAGGGTTTCGCGGCTTTGGGATTGTGCGCATTGCCGATGCTGTGATTGACCCTGAAGCAATCGGCATTGCGCTGGCGCAGCGCGGACAGACTGCAATTGCCTTGCCTGAAGCTTTACCTACTCAGCTGGAAGCCGCGACCAATTCGCCCGTTGAAACGGAAATTTCAGGGGCTGCGCATGACCCATGGCAGGGCGAAAAACCGGCACTTGGAATGGCGACCGGCAGATTGGAGCTGCCTACATCAGACAAGGTGATCCGGCTTGAAGAACGCCGCCAACCGCGGCAGACGGCGGCAGCCACTGACAATGTGCTTTCTCCTGTTGAGCGGAGCGCCTTTCGCGAAATCGCAGAGCGCCTGCGCCGAGAAGGATTGATAGCCGCTCCAGTCGAGAGTGCGCCATCTGTTGATTTGATGGCGGAGCGTTTGCCAATACTTCCCGACGGCGATGATGACGCCGCTGCAGACGTGGGCACAACTATTTCTTCAGCCTTTGAAGCGTCTGCCGAACCAGCATCCACCGACATTAATACAAGGTCCGAGGCTCTATCGAACATTGCCGCCGACGAAGTCGGAGCAGACATTGCCTACGGCGACGACCTGGAAGATCCTATTGAAACTGAAGAGTTGATACGCCTTGAGCATTCATTCGTCGCGGCTGATCTGACAGACGCCGTCCCGGTAGCTCTTGATGCCGTGCCGGTTGATGCCACCGACCCACAAAGCCTGGCCGAGCAGGAGGAGTTTCTTGGAGACGAGAGCTATGCGGTCACTATGGACGGCGCTGATGGCGAGAACACTGGAACTGGCGATGAGCATACAGTGTTTGACGAAACCGGCTCCAAAATCGAAACCATTGACGGGATCGATGAGGCTCCAATTCTGGCGCGTCTCCCGGTGCCTATCCTTGTGCATAACGGGTCAGAACTCTTGTTTGCCAATCAGGCCTTCTTTGACCTGACCGGGTTTCCAACCCTGGCGGCGCTTAATTGGGCGGGCGGGTTGGACCGATTGTTTGTCCGGCCCGAGGACCGTGAGGGCGACGTCACACATCTCAATTCAATGTTGCGCACGGCTTATGACGATCTGGTGCCGGTTCGGGCGCATCTGCACTCTGTGCCGTGGAAGGGGAGTCATGCTTTGCTCCTGTCCATGCGACTTGTTGATATGCATGCGCTTGAGGCGCAGACCGAGGCAGAAAACGACAGTGATCTTGCGGCGCTGAAGCAGGAAGTGTCTGAGCTTTCGTCAGTGCTTGAAACTGCGACAGATGGCGTGGTGTTTGTGCATGAGGACGGTACGATACGCGCCATCACTCAATCCGCCGAGGCGCTGTTCGGGTTTGATCCGGTGGAGGTGCGCGGCAAGCCGTTCACTGTTCTATTCGCGACCGAAAGCCAACGCGCGGTCAGCGACTACCTTGCAAACCTTTCCGGCACGGGAGTCGCAAGCCTGATGAATGACGGCCGCGAAGTGATCGGTCGCGAGTCGCACGGGCGCTTTATTCCGCTGTTCATGACCATCGGCCGACTTTCCGGCTCAACGGGCTATTGCGCGGTGATGCGCGATATCACCCAGTGGAAACGGGCAGAAGAAGAGCTGAATGCCGCGAGGCGCGCTGCCGAGCATGCCTCAACGCAGAAGTCAGAATTTCTGGCACGGGTCAGCCATGAAATCCGCACGCCGCTCAATGCAATCATCGGTTTCTCGGATCTGATGACGGAAGAACGCTTCGGCCCCGTCGGCAACCTTCGCTATCTGGACTATCTCAAGGACATCAATCGCTCCGGTCGCCATGTGCTTGATCTGGTCAATGATCTTCTTGATATCTCCAAGATAGAAGCCGGCCAGCAAGAAATGGATTTTGAGGCGGTTTCGCTCAATGAGTCGCTTGCCGAGGCGGTGTCGATGATGCAGCCGCAGGCAAATAAGGAGCGGGTCATTATTCGCTCGTCATTTGCGTCCGATCTGCCGGAGGTCGTGGCAGACCTTCGTTCTGTCAAGCAGATTGCGCTGAACCTGCTTGCAAATGCCGTGCGTTACACGGGTGCTGGCGGACAGGTGATCGTGTCAACGGCTTACGAACTGACCGGCGGTGTGGTGATACGGGTTCGCGACACCGGCATTGGAATGACTGCGCAGGAAATTGAACAGGCACTGAAGCCGTTCAAGCAGATCAACGCGCTGAACCGCGAGCGCGGTGATGGCACCGGCTTGGGGCTGCCACTGACCAAAGCCATGGTTGAGGCAAACCGCGCGAATTTTGCTATCACCTCAACGCCGGCACAGGGCACCCTTGTTGAGATCACATTCCCGTCGACACGCGTGCTGGCTGATTGAACCATTCCAAACTGACGCATTTTTGACGTGCCATGCCGTTGACCCAATTCGGACCAGCGCTTAGTCAAGTCGTCGGCGGCTCATCCGTCACTCGATCACCCCGGGGCCTTGAACCCTATCGGCTTGGAGTCTTACAATGCGTTTCACGTTTGGTGCTTTTACGCGCCCGCTTTCCATTTCCCTTGTTGCACTGTCTACACTCGCCGCAATCGGAACTGCGCGCTCGGAAGAATCGGTCAACATCTATTCCTATCGCCAGCCACCGCTGATTGAGCCTGTGCTGAAGGCGTTCACCGAGAAGACTGGCATCAAGACCAACGTTCTTTTTCTCGACAAGGGCCTGGACGAGCGCATCTTGGCGGAGGGCGAGAATTCACCTGCAGATGTTATCCTGACGGTGGACATCGCGCGGCTTTCTGCAATTGTTGACAAGGGAATAACCCAGCCAGTCAACGATGTGGCCATTACTTCGGAAATTCCCGCGGAGTATCGTGATCCTTCAGGAAACTGGTTCGGCCTGACCAAGCGCGCGCGCGTGGTCTATGCGTCCAAGGACCGGGTTGCCCAGAATGAAATCACTTACGAGGAGCTCGCTGATCCAAAGTGGAAAGGCAAACTGTGTGCACGTTCGGGGCAGCATGACTATAATCTGGCACTGATCTCGTCGATGATTGCGCACAGCAGCGTGGAAAAGGCCGAGGCGTGGCTGAGCGGTGTCAAAGCCAATCTTGCGCGCAAGCCGGAAGGCGGAGACCGTGATCAGGCCAAGGCGATTTTCGCTGGAGAGTGCGACATCGCTATCGGCAATACCTATTATGTTGGCCAAATGCTGACCAACGAGAAAGAGCCGGAACAAAAGGAATGGGCCGGGGCGATCAAAGTGTTGTTTCCCAACGCGAATGATCGAGGCAGCCATGTTAACATTTCCGGTATGGCGCTTGCCAAGTATGCGCCCGACAAGGAGGCGGCATTGAAATTGATGGCCTATCTTGCCAGCCCCGAGGCACAGAAAATCTATGCGGAGCAGGTTTTCGAGTATCCTGTTGACCCCAATGTGGAGCCGTCGGATCTTGTGGCCTCTTTTGGAGCGTTGAAAGCTGACCCGCTGCCATTGGCTGACATCGCCGCAAATCGCAAGGCTGCATCAGAACTTGTCGACCGCGTGGCATTTGATGACGGGGCGGGGAGCTAAACTGTCGGTTAAAAATCATCAGGGGCGTCCAATGTGGTGCCCCCTTTTGTGTAGCTGCCGACGGGCACGTAGACAGGCATGACTATTGATCTTGCGTCAAATGTGACTTCGAGACCTCGGGCTCACCGGCATTTTTGGCTGACCGGTGTCACGCTGACGATTGTTGTGCTGGCATTGTTGCCAGTTGCTTCTCTTCTGGTTCTGGCATTTGGCGGCGGGACTGAAGACCTTCGTCACCTTGCAACTACCGTGCTGCCGCAATCCATGATTGTCACAGCACAGGTGATGATTATTGTCGCAGTTCTCACGGGTTCAATTGGCGTGGTGACTGCATGGCTGGTTATCAGCTTTGACTTTCCGTTCCGGCGGGTGCTGTCCTGGATGCTTGTGCTGCCGATTGCGATGCCGGCCTACATCGCGTCATACAGTTTTGTCGAATTTCTTCATTTTGCCGGACCTCTGCAAACACTCATTCGCGAGGTGTTTGGTTTTAAAACCAATGCCGATTACTGGTTTCCTGATGTGCGCTCCGTTTGGGGTGCGGGCTTCATTCTTTCCGCTGTTCTTTACCCCTATGTCTATCTTTCAACGCGCATTGTGTTCCTGATGCAGGGGCGCAACACTGCTGATGTCGCCCGTTCGTTGGGCGCGTCGCCGCTGCGGGTGTTTGCCAGAGTGTTGTTGCCCATGGCCAGACCGGCAATCGTTGCCGGTGTTGCACTCGCACTGATGGAAACGCTCAATGACATTGGTGCTGTGGAGTATCTGGGTGTGCGCACGCTGACATTTTCGGTTTACAACACGTGGCTATCGCGCGGGAGTCTTGCCGGGGCAGCGCAAATTGCGGTGATCATGCTGACCATCGTGTTTGCCCTGCTGGCAGTTGAGGCACATGCCCGCAGGCAATTACGCTTCTCTGGCACACGGTCCACCAATTTTTCCAGCCGCCCGGCGCGGCGGCAGTTGAAAGGAGCAATGGCACTTGCAACAACTCTTGGCTGCTTCTTGCCCGTTGCTATCGGTTTTGGCATCCCTTTTCTCGTGCTTCTGCGATTTGCGCTGAACCGCCTTGACCAACTCGTGGCACCGGAATTTCACGTGGCGCTCTTCAATTCTCTTATGACCGGCACACTGACTGCGGCGATTACTGTGTCGGTAAGCCTGTTTTTGATCCACGCAGGGAGAATGCAGCATTTGCCGCGCATGCCACTTGTTACGCGGCTTGCAGCGATGGGCTACGCACTACCGGGGACGGTTCTTGCAATTGGCCTTCTCTTTGCGCTTGGCGGGGCGGACCGCATTTTAAACACCGCGATGAAAGCCTTGTCGCTGCCTGCGCCAGGTTTGATATTGTCGGGTACTGTGCTTGCTGTCATTCTTGCCGCAAGCATCCGTTTTCTGGCAGTGGCGGATTCCGGGTTGCACTCAGGTCTGCAAAAACTGCCGGCAAATCTTGACCACGCTGCACGAAACCTTGGCCGGTCCTCTCGCCAAGCCTTGTTTCAGATCACTCTGCCACTGCTTCGCCCGGCTATACTGACAAGCGTGGTGCTGGTTTTTGTTGATACGGTGAAGGAATTGCCTGCAACAATCCTGCTGCGTCCAATCGGCTTTAACACGTTGGCGACTCTGGTCTACGAAAACGCATCGCGCGCGGCGGTCGAAGATGGTGCCGTGGCTGCCCTCGCAATTGTGCTGACAAGTATTGTTCCGGTGGCTCTTCTCTCACACGCGCTTTCAACAGATGGACAGGCATAAAAAAACGGCGCCGGGTTAAACCGGCGCCGTGCTGAAACTATGCTGTATAACGGGTGGCAGGGTCGAAAATGGCAAATTTCCGGAGGTCATTTGCAATTTCGTGTTGGCTTAAACCTCTCTCATGCCGCTTAACAAAAGCTTACCGGCGTTGGTAAAATGCCGTGGACGGGTGTTTCAAAACGAAACGCGGTAAATTTCTGTGGAACAATTTGTTAATCAAAGCACGACTGCCAAGCCGCATCCATGTTCAGGCTTGCGAGCAACAGCAAAACGCTGCCGCCTATGTGTCGTCACAGAAACACGGTATGCACTTGAATTGGGCCGCGCTTGGGTTAAACCGTTTGAAATGTCTGATAGTGAAGCAGTGTTAATGACTATTACTGATGTTCCAGCGACAACGAAGAGCTTGCCGACCTGGTTGAAATGGTTGGCTGTGACCGGCACAATTGTTGCCGTCTTGTTGGGAATGGTGGTGTTCATTCTGCCAATGGGGTTGAACCAGCCCCAGCTTCGCGCCCAATTGGAGCGCCAGATTGCTGAGATGGGCGGCATGAAGCTTTCGGTCAACGGAGAAGCTGCGATCAGCTTTCTTCCGTTCAAGGTCACACTCACTGACGTGACATCCACCGATGCACATGGCGCGTTGACTGTGACGGCAAAGCGCATTGAGGCGCGTTTTTCGATGCTCTCTGCTCTGGCAGGGCGGGTTGCGGTCAAAGAATTGCTTCTGGATGGTGCCAGTATCGTTTTGCGGGAACGAACGGGCATGAGTTTCAGTTCCATCCCGCAATCCGGTGCGCTTAAACCGACAATCGAGATTGCCAAAGCTGCCATTGACGCGAACTATGACAACCCCGATCTTGGCGAGATCTCAAATCGTCAGCTCGGCAGTGTCAGGCTTTCCAGTTCAACGATCTCCTTGATCTGGCTCAATGGCCGGGAAGATATTGCCACCGACGTAAACGGGACGATTGATTGGCTGACACTTCGCGGCAACGCCATGATGTCGGGGAGCGGAGTGTGGCGCGGAGAGGTGGTGAGGGTTGGCATGTACTTGGCCGAACCTCTGCTGCTCGCATCCGGTGGCACCAGTGCCGGTTCATTGGATTTCACGTCAGAGCCGCTGACTTTTACGTTCGATGGGGACTTCAACCTTGCTGCGGATTTTTTTGCCAAAGGCAGCACGACGTTGAAGGCACCATCAATCAGCAAGCTCTTTGCCTGGTTTGCCGCGCCGATGCGTGGAGGGGACAGGCTCGAAGCCGTGGGGATGTCTGGACATTTGGTCGCTTCGAAAGGCAAATTGCGCGTGAGCGATCTGCTTTTTTCGATTGGCACAAACTCTGCCACAGGCACGATGGAAATAGATTTGGCAACAAGGCCCCCCAAGCTCGCGGGAACAATGGCATTTGAGATGTGGGATTTTACGAGGCTTGGGCAGGTGTTGCCATATACAGCTGAGAACGGCGGCGCTGGCTCTGCAGAGCATGTCCCTTTAAGCGGCCTTGACTTGGACTTTCGTATTTCGGCGAGAACTGCAATGGTCGAGCAATTTGTTGTCAAAAACGCTGCGGGGACCATTCTTCTCAATGCGGGGGAGGCGCTGCTTGATCTTGGAAATGCAGAATTCGGCGGTGGTGTGGTGTCAGCCAATCTTCAGGTGACGGGAGCGGGCGGGTCACGGCGCGCAATGATGAAATTTTCTGCCCGCAATGTGATGCCAGGTCAATTGTCATCCAATGCTTCGCTTCCCCGATTTGATGCGCCAGTGAACCTGAACTTCGAGCTTTCCGGCCCATACAAGACACTGCCTGATTTTCTTCGAACCGGTGAGGGCTCTTTTTCTGCCGAGGCGTCTGCCGGAATCATTCGCAATTTTTCTGCTGACAGTCTTTTTGGTGCGATTCACTATGGCAATATTTTTGCTCTGCCTGAGATGTATTCCGGGCTTTCGACGCTGGAATCTGCGGTCGTCAACGCAAAACTGAACAAAGGTGCCGCCGTTTTGCAGGCAAGCGAACTGAACATCAACGGCCAGCGAATTGTGCTGACTGGCGCGGTTCCCTACGCTTCCGGCGGCGTGGCGCTGAATGGCGTAATCAGCGGGCAGAACGACCCCGGAAATTGGACACCTTTCTTCATCGGCGGCTCTTGGGACAAACCGTTTGTCACGCTCGTGCCGTTGCAAAAGTGATCAGCCCCTGAGCGCTGCCTGCTCATCGCGTACACGCTGCACCTCGCGTTGCTTGTTGATGATCGAAGTTGCGATCACACCAACGGAAATTACAGCTATCATGATGGTGCACACGGCGTTGATTTCAGGTGTTACGCCGAGCCGGACCTGACTGTAGATTTTCATTGGAAGCGTGGTTGCGCCAGGTCCTGAGGTGAACGAGGCGATTACGAGATCATCGAGCGACAGCGTGAAGGCCAACATCCAGCCTGACACGACCGCCGGCAAAATGACCGGCAGCGTGATTTGCATAAAGGTTGTTACCGGTGTTGCGCCGAGGTCCATGGCCGCCTCTTCCAATGAACGGTCGAAAGTGACAAGACGTGATTGCACCACCACGGCGACGAAGCACATCGTCAGTGTCGTGTGCGCCAAAGTCACTGTCCAGAACCCGCGATCAAAGCCGACTGCCACGAACAGCAACAGCAATGACAGGCCGGTGATGACTTCCGGCATGACCAGCGGCGCATAGATCATCCCGGAGAAAAGGATGCGACCACGAAAGCGGGTGTAACGAGTCAATGCCAGTGCACCGAGCGTGCCAAGAACGGTGGCGATGCTGGCTGACAAGAGTGCAACACGGATCGTCACCCAAGCTGCATCCATCAGGCCCTGATTCTGGAACAGCGAGACATACCATTTGGTTGAGAAGCCACCCCAGACCGTCACCAGCTTGGATTCGTTGAACGAAAAAATAACGAGAAGAACAATCGGCAGATAGAGAAAGGCAAAGCCCAATATCACCGACATGACATTGAAACGCGACCAGCTGGTGTTCATTTGCCCGCCTCCTGCGCTTTGGCCTGCGCATTTTGGAACAGCACTATCGGGATCACCAACATGGCCAGCAGAATTACCGCCACGGCTGATGACACCGGCCAATCCCGGTTGGAGAAGAATTCATTCCACAGCGTTTTGCCGATCATCAGAGTTGACGATCCGCCGAGGAGATCGGGGATGACGAACTCACCCGTTGCCGGAATGAACACGAGGAAACAGCCAGCGATCACGCCGGGCAGCGAGAGCGGGAAGGTGACTTTCCAGAATGCCGAAGTCGGCGGGCAGCCCAGATCCTGCGCTGCCTCAATCAGCGAATAGTCCATCTTTTCGAGTGCCGAGTAAATTGGCAACACCATGAACGGCAGGTAGGAATAGACGATGCCGATGAAAATCGCCGTATTGGTGTTCATGATCTGTAATGGCGTGTCGATCACGCCAATCGACATCAACAACTGGTTCATAAGGCCCTCTGGCTTCAATATGCCGATCCACGCGTAAACGCGGATCAGGAACGAGGTCCAGAACGGCAAGATGACAAGCATCAGAAGTGTTGGCCGCAAGGTCAGCGGCGCGCGCGCCATGCCGTAGGCGAGTGGGTAGGCAACCAGCAACGTCAGGAATGTCGAGACGCCGGCTATGAAAATGCTGGACAAGTAGGCGCGGTAGTAGAGCGGGTCCTCAGTCAGCCAGATATAGTTGGAGAATGACAGGCTTTTGAGCTTTTCAGCCGTATTTGTACCGTCAAAAACCGGATTGTAGGGCGGCATCTGAATGGCGGTCTCTGACAATGAGATCTTGAAGACGATCATGAACGGCACGAGGAAAAAGATGATCAGCCAAAGGTAAGGGATGCCGATGGTGAGGCGGTTGAATATGAACGAGAGCGGGGTTTTCATCGCGCTGCCTCAGTTCTTCAACACGATGCCGGCGTTGGCCGGAAAGGTCACCCACACCTTGTCGTCCCAGGCCAACGGCTCGTCAGCCTCGCGGGTGGCGTTCATCTGCGATATCTTGATGACCTTTCCGGAGCCTATCTTGACGTGAAACACGGTCATGTCGCCAAGGTACGCGATATCCCAGACTTCACCTTCCACGGAATTGATCCCCGGATTGGCCGGTGCCTTCTTGGACACTTTGAATTTTTCCGGGCGCAAAGCAAACCACACGGACGATCCTGCGGCGGGCGCATCTGCGATGTCTGCCTTGACAGCAAACCCATCGCCGGTGGCAATCTCGATTGCGCTGCCGTTTGATTTTTCGACCTTGCCTTCAAACATTGAGACATTGCCAATGAAGTCTGCGACGAACTTCGAGTTGGGCGCCTCGTAAACTTCGGCCGGTGTTGCGATTTGCATCACCTTGCCCTTGTCCATGATGGCGATGCGGTCTGCCATGGTCATGGCTTCTTCCTGATCATGCGTGACCACGACAAACGTCAGGCCGAGTTCCTGCTGCAAATCCATCAGTTCGAATTGGGTCTCTTCGCGCAGCTTCTTGTCTAGCGCGCCGAGCGGCTCGTCGAGCAGCAGGACTTTTGGCTGCTTGGCAATGGACCGGGCGAGCGCGACGCGCTGGCGCTGGCCGCCGGATAGTTGGTGCGGTTTGCGCTTGCCAAACTGGGTGAGCTTGACCAATTTCAGCATGGATTGAACGCGGTCGTCGATCTCTGACTTGGCCATTCCGTCCTGCTTGAGACCAAAAGCTATATTGTTTTCAACGCTCATATGCGGAAACAGCGCGTAAGACTGGAACATCATATTGACTGGCCGCTTGTAGGGCGGGATGCCGGTCATGTCCTGACCGTCCAGCATGATCTTGCCCTTGGTCGGATTTTCAAAACCCGCAAGCATGCGCAGCAATGTCGACTTGCCACAGCCCGAAGCACCCAGAAGAGCGAAAAACTCGCGCTGATAGACATTGAGCGAAAGGTCATCGACAGCGGTGAAGTCACCGAACACCTTGGTGATGTTCTGGAACGCAATGTATGGCTTTGATGCCGGATCGGTCCAGGGCGCGAAAGAGCGCCTGATGTTGCCAAGTGATTTCATGGTGCATTCCCCTGTTTCGTGCCGGTCTTGCCGCCGGAATTGGAAACCCCGCCGGTTATGAACCGGCGGGGTGATTGGTTGCTTATTGCCCGGTCACGATTTTGGTCCAGACACGGGTCGAAAGGCGCTGGTCTTTGGGTGAAGACGGCGTTGTGGTGAAGAGCTTTGCCATGGTTGCTTCATCCGGGAAGACTGCCGGATCGCCGGTAATGTCTTTCGAGATCAGTGCTTGGCTTGCCTTGTTGCCGTTGGCGTAGACCACATAGTCGGACGCCTTGGCCGCCACTTCCGGACGCATGATGTAGTCGAGAAAAATATGGGCCTCCTCGACATTTTTGGCGTCTGCGGGAATGGCCATCTGGTCAAACCACATGTAGGCACCTTCTTGCGGGATGGTGTAGCCGATCTCGACGCCCTGCTTTGCTTCCGCAGCGCGATCGCGCGCCTGGAAGATATCACCTGACCAGCCGACAGCAACGCAGATGTCGCCGTTTGCCAGACCGTTGATGTATTCAGACGAATGGAATTTGCGGATGCTCGGACGAATGCCCAACATGAGCGCTTCGGCTTTTGCGAGCGAGTCAGCATCTTTGGCATCCGGATCAAGACCAAGATAATTCAAAGCTGTCGGCAAAATATCAGAGGCGGAGTCCAGCATGTAAACGCCGCAGTCTGCGAGTTTGGCCATTTCTACGGGATCAAAAATGGTTTTCCAAGAAACAATGGCATCGGTGCCCAAGCGCTCCTGGATCTTCTTCTTGTTGTAGCCAATCCCCGTTGTTCCCCACATGTAATTGATTGAATAGGCGTTTTCCGGATCGTATTTGACGGTCTTCTGAAGAACCACGTCCCACATGTTTTTCAGGTTTGGTAGTTTTGACTTGTCCATTTTCTGGAACACGCCGGCCTGAATCTGGCGGGCAAGAAACGTCGCGGTAGGGACCACGACGTCATAACCGGAAGAGCCGGCAAGCAGCTTGGTTTCGAGTATTTCGTTGGAGTCAAACACGTCGTAGACAACCTTAATGCCGGTTTCCTTGGTGAAATCGGCAATAATGCTATCGTCGATATAGTCTGACCAGTTGAAGACGTTGACAACTTTTTCCTGCGCAAATGCAGCGCTGGAAAGGGCGAAAAGGGCGATGCTCGCCCCCAGGATTTTATTGCGGACCATTTTTGCCTCTGATGTTTTGATAATTTGGTTTTGCGGCTTTCACCGTCTTGCGGAAACGGCACCCGATTGCGATGCCTGACTTGGCCTGTAAAGCGCCCCGCGCTCTTATTTCAAGAATGCAAACGTTCAAGATGAACCTTGGTGCTGTTCCGATGCGAGCACCTTCAAACGGCATTTACCGATTGTCAACCAATACGGTGTGCGGCGTTCGAAAAACCAGCAAACGCTAAGCCGCCTTTCGTGTCCGGTTGCTGACAATCAGGTGGAAAATCAACGCTGTCATGACGATAGCGCCACCAGCGACGGTCATGACGGACGCTTTTTCGCCATGCACCAGCCAGACCCAGAGCGGCCCGAGCACGGTCTCGAGTGTGCCCAGCAATGCCGCGAGTGCCGACGGGATCAGCCTTGCACCTGTGACAAACATCGCCATTCCGAGGCCCAGATTGAGCGCGCCAAAGGCAAACAGCCAGCTCATGTCATGGGTGGACACCTGAAAGCCTGATGCCTGTGTTGCCGCGAGCAATGCGGCGAGTGTCGTGGCTGTAATGACGGCGGGCGTCATGCGCACGTTGGAGTGGCGGCGCGTGACAACGGTCGCGATGGCGAAGACAAACGTTATGAGCAGTGCCAACAGATTGCCGGTCAGTGAACCCGAGCCACCTGTCCCGTCCGAAACCATGATCGCAACGCCGGCGATGAC
>JANPEK010000111.1:0-9760 GCA_031422915.1 Phyllobacteriaceae bacterium
TGCGCCTTTTCAAGCGCCTTGTTGATCCAGGGATGAACAATCGCCTCATCTTCCTTCAGGCCGAGCTTTTGCAGCATGGAATCCATGCGCTCGGAACCGAAGATGCGCATGAGATCGTCCTGCAGCGACAGGAAGAATTTCGACCGGCCCGGATCACCCTGACGACCGGAACGGCCACGCAGCTGGTTGTCGATGAGCCGGCTTTCATGGCGTTCGGTGGCAAGCACGAAGAGCCCGCCGGCGGCCAATGCCTGATCCTTCAGTTTCTGGATGTCAGCCTTGATCGCCGCTTCCTTCGCGGTGCGCTCGGCGCCGTCCGGCATGTCGGTCAGTTCCTGCGCGATGCGCATATCGGCGTTACCGCCAAGCTGGATGTCGGTTCCGCGACCGGCCATGTTGGTGGCAATGGTGATCGCGCCCGGCACACCTGCCTGTGCGACAATGAACGCCTCCTGCTCATGGTAGCGGGCGTTCAGCACCTGGAAGTTCTGGATGCCTTCGGTGCGCAAGCGCTCGGCCAGCATTTCGGACTTTTCAATCGACGTTGTGCCAACGAGAATCGGCTGATTCTTGGCGTGTGCATCGCGCACCTCGCGGACAATGGCGCGGAATTTTTCCTCAGCGGTACGATAGACCTCATCGTGATCGTCGAGGCGCAATACCGGGAGGTTCGTCGGGATGTCGACAACTTCCAATCCATAGATATTGCCGAATTCCTCGGCTTCAGTGTTGGCCGTGCCGGTCATGCCGGACAGCTTGTCATACATGCGGAAATAGTTCTGGAAGGTGATCGAAGCCAGCGTCTGGTTTTCCGGCTGGATTGACACCTGCTCTTTTGCTTCCAGCGCCTGGTGCAGGCCTTCGGAATAGCGACGGCCCGGCATCATGCGGCCGGTGAATTCGTCAATGATGACGATCTCATCATTACGAACGATGTAATCCTTGTCGCGCTGGAACAGCTTGTGGGCCTTCAGCGCATTGTTGATGTGGTGGACAATGGCAACGTTTTCGACATCGTAAAGGCCGTCGCCCTTCAGCTGGCCACCGGCGCGCAACAGGTTCTCGACATTTTCGGTGCCGTCTTCGGTGAACGTGACGGTGCGCTGCTTTTCGTCGATATCAAAATCGGAGTCTGCAAGTTGCGGCACGAACGCGTTGATGGTGGTGTAGAGTTCCGACCGGTCGTCGAGCGGACCGGAAATGATCAGCGGCGTGCGCGCTTCATCGACAAGGATCGAATCCACTTCATCGACAATCGCGTAATTGTGATCGCGCTGGACCATCTGAACGCGCTCAAATTTCATGTTGTCGCGCAGATAATCGAAGCCAAGCTCATTGTTGGTGCCGTATGTGACGTCGCAATTGTACGCTTCGCGGCGCTGATTGTCATCGATCCCGTGCACCACAACGCCGACTGTCAAGCCGAGGAACTTGTAAACCCGGCCCATCCACTCCGAATCGCGCTTGGCCAAATAGTCATTGACGGTGACGACATGAACGCCTTTGCCGGACAGCGCGTTCAAATAGACAGGAAGTGTCGCGACAAGCGTCTTGCCTTCGCCGGTGCGCATTTCCGCGATGTCGCCTTCATGCAGCACCACGCCGCCGATCAGCTGCACATCGAATGGGCGCATGCCCAAAACGCGCTTGGATGCTTCGCGCGCGACGGCAAAAGCCGGGGCCAGAAGATCATCGAGCGACTTGCCGGCGGCCAGTTCAGTGCGGAATTCAGCGGTTTTTGCCTGCAGCTGCGCATCGGTCAACGCCGAGATTTCTGATTCCAGTGCATTGACGTCCTGGATCATGTTGCGGATCCTTTTGACGCGGCGGTCATTGGAAGAGCCGAACAGTTTGCGGGCGATACCGCCGAGGCTGACCATGAATGGTCCCTTTCAAATGGGCCGGACTGACCGGCTTTCCGCAGGAGAAATGCGGGCGACAAATTTTATCGGGCGTCGAGGGCTTCTGGACGCCGCGCCGCAGGACAGATAAGAGGGGCCTCGTTTGATGTCAACGGCGCAGTCTGATGCTGATTCTCACGCCTTTGCCTTGTCAATTTCGATCAATAATCAGAAAGCCCGGCCAAGTCCGCGAGCATCAACTCTGGGAGTTTCACATGACCGAACGCAGCCTCCAGGCCGTGCTTACCTCCACGGCTGCGACTTTTGCAGTGCTGATCGCCATATCCGGTGCGTTTGCCCAACAGTCTCCCGTTGTCGCAACAATCGGCGGGGCACCGGTCACAGAAGCTGACGTGAAGTTGGCGGGAGAAGGGCTCGGTGGCCAATATGCCAACTTGCCTGAAGAGCAGCGTCGGCTTGCAGCAATCGCGGCCTTGCTGGATATCAAGGCTGTTGCGATGAAGGCCAAGGTAGCCAAAGTTGATGAGGGTGCCGAGTTTAAGGCCAGGGTGGCCTTCCTCATCGAGCGCACGTTGCATGACAGTTATTTCCGTACCGAAGTCTCTGACAAGGTGACTGACGCCGATATCAAGGCGCGCTATGAGAAGGAAATCACAGCCTCTCCACCGGAAAACGAGGTGCGCGCTCGCCATATTCTGGTCAAGACCGAAGATGAGGCCAAGGCAGTTATTGCGCTTCTGGATGGCGGGGCGAAATTCGAGGATGTAGCCAAGGAGAAATCGACTGATGGCGCTGCCGGACAGGGCGGTGATCTGGGTTATTTCCGGCGCGGGCAGATGGTGCCGGAGTTTGAGAAGGCTGCGATGGATCTGAAGCCGGGCGAGTATTCCAAAACCGCTGTGAAAACCCAATTCGGCTTCCACGTCATCAAGCTTGAAGATGTGCGCGCCATTCAGCCGCCGGAGTTTGACAAGGTCAAAGAGCAGGTGCGCGACATTCTCCTCAGGGAAAAATATGTCGAGACCGTGCGCGGTTACCGTGATGAATTGAAGATCGAGTATCTCGATCCAAAGGTGAAAAAGGCGATGGAGGATGCCGCCGCAGCCGAGAAGTCCGCGCCTGCTCCAGCTCCAGCACCTGCGCAATAACACGAAATTGACCTGACAGGAGCAGCTCATGTCGACGAGCGTTTCGCCGCTGGCGCCGAAGAAATATCCGAAGCTCGCCCCTGTCGATGGCTTGCGCATGGAAACCGCGCAGGCCGGGATCAAGTACCAGAACCGTACGGACGTTCTGATGATGGTGTTTGACCGACCTGCCGCTGTTGCTGGTGTGTTTACGCGTTCATTGTGTCCGTCCGCGCCGGTCGATCATTGCCGCACCGCGCTCACACATGGGTTCGCCCGTGCTGTCGTGGTCAATTCCGGCAACGCCAACGCCTTTACCGGCAAGAAGGGCAAGGTTACCACTGCCGCGACAGCCGATGCGGCCGCCAAGGCTGTCGGATGCAAGTCGGACGAGGTCTACCTCGCCTCCACCGGCGTGATCGGCGAGCCGTTGGATGCGGGCAAGTTCTCCGGGCTGCTTTCGGGCATGGCCAAGCATGCGCGCGGCGATTTCTGGCTCGAGGCTGCCAAAGCCATCATGACAACGGACACCTATCCGAAGGTCTCGACGGCCAAGGCGAAGATCGGCGACACTGACGTGGTCATCAACGGCATTGCCAAGGGTGCAGGCATGATCGCGCCGGACATGGCGACGATGCTGTCGTTCATTGTTACTGATGCAGCGATTGCACCGGATGTGCTTCAGGAATTGCTCAAAAAGGCGGTCGGCCCGACGTTCAACTCGATCACCGTGGACAGTGATACATCGACCAGCGACACGCTGCTGCTGTTTGCCACGGGTGCGGCTGAACAGCGTGGTGCGCCGTCGATCAACGAAAGTGGCGATGCGCGGCTTGGCGCATTCAAGCGGGCGCTCGGCAAGGTGCTGAAGGATTTGGCGCTGCAAGTGGTGCGTGACGGCGAAGGCGCGCGCAAGATGATCGAGGTCAATGTGACTGGTGCAAAGTCCGCACGCTCTGCCAAGAGAATTGCGCTGTCGATTGCCAACTCACCGCTGGTCAAGACGGCAGTCGCCGGCGAGGATGCAAACTGGGGCCGGGTTGTTATGGCCGTCGGCAAGGCAGGGGAACCGGCGGATCGCGACCGGCTGTCGATCTGGTTCGGCAAAAACCGCCTCGCACATGAGGGCGAGCGCGATCCGGATTATTCCGAGGCGCAGACTTCCGCCTACATGAAACAGGACAACATCGTCATCCGCGCCGAACTTGGCATCGGACGCGGCAAGGCAACCGTGTATACATGTGATCTGACCAAGGAGTATGTTGCCATCAACGGCGACTATCGCAGCTGACCCGGTGCCAGGCCTTTCACAAATACGTCGCCTCGAGGCGGCTGCATTCAGGGCCTGGCCATCGGCCAGCACCTATTATGACGGAACATGGTCGATCAGGCTGACCCCGGATCACCCATCGCGGCGGCTGAATTCGGTCAATCCGTTGGACCCCAACGATCACGGCGAGCTTGTCGACCGCATATCTCGCGCAGAGACGCGGTTTCTGGCGGCCGGGAAACCGCTCACCTTCCGTCAAACGCCGCTGGCGTCGCGCGAGCTTGAACAATATCTCCAAGACGAGGGTTTTGCGCGCGATCATGAAAGCAGCGTGCTCTCAATGCCACTGTCGCACTTCAATTCGGACCGGGCGCTGAACCACATTCCACTGCGCGACATCAAGCGCTATGTGTCAGCAAGTTTTGCCGTGCATGGGATGGAGCATGGGTCACGCGATGCGCTTGCGTCAGTGATCTCCAGCATCAAAGCACCCTATTCGATGTTTGTCAGCGAGGATGAGCAGGGACCGGTTTCGACCGTCATTTGCGTGCAGGACGGCGATATTGCCGGTGTGCTTGATCTTGGCACCAGAGCCGACGCGCGGCGTCTCGGGCATGGTGCGACGGCATTGGCGACGGCGTTAAAATGGGCCAAGTCGCATGGGGCACAAATGGCCTGGCTTCAGGTTGATCTTGAGAGCGACCCGGCACTGGCGCTGTACCGCGATTTCGGCTTTGAGGAAATTTACCGCTACGTCTATCGCATCCGGAAGCCAGTCCCTTGAGCGGCGGGTTCAAGCTGTTGTTTGTCGTGGCCTGCGCGCTGGTGGATGCGGACGGGCGCGTGCTGATTTCAAGGCGGCCCGAAGGCAAATCGCTTGCCGGACTGTGGGAGTTTCCCGGCGGCAAGCTTGAACCGGGCGAAACGCCGGAAGTCTGTCTTGTGCGCGAGTTGAACGAAGAGCTCGGCGTTGTGACGAAAATCGCCTGCCTTGCTCCGCTGACATTTGC
Organism: Phyllobacteriaceae bacterium; assembly: GCA_031422915.1. GTDB lineage: Bacteria > Pseudomonadota > Alphaproteobacteria > Rhizobiales > Rhizobiaceae > JANMEX01. Next base: position 5,270 of record JANPEK010000111.1, read on the forward strand.
CAGCCACGCCTATGAAGACTTTCACCTGTTCATGCCGCTCTACGTGTGCCGACGTTTTGAAGGCATTCCGCGCGGAATGGAGGGGCAGGAAATCAAATGGGTCCAGCCGACCAGACTGCGCGATTACCCGATGCCGGCCGCGGACGAGCCGCTGATTCCGGCTCTCATTGATCTGTTGTGACCGCGAATCGAAAAACAGCATTTCTGCAACAGCGTTAATCACTCATTTAAGCAACCGTGAGAAATTATGAGGAGTGGCAGTGGACGGGCCAATTCCTGGCGATGGGTTGTGGGTGATTTGAATGACACATTCAGACGACGAGTGGGACAGTATACAGGACACGCATGAACCCGGTTTGAAAGAGGCCGGATCGGGCGCCTTGCGCATAACGTTGCTGTTTGGCTCGGTTGCCGTGGCATTTGCGCTGTTTTTGGTGCCGATTTTGAACCGCAATGACACTTTTTCATTCGGATCGCGCATTTCGGGCGAAAGCCTTGACCGCATGTCAACCGGCGCGATTTCCACGCGCGGTGCCTATGTGGAGCGCAAAAGCGTGTTGCAAAGGTCACCCAATTCGATCTGCGTGATCCGTGCCAATGGCGGCAAGAGCGGTGATTGCTGAAATTCCACATCGCAAAAATGCGACGTGTCCGATTCCGGATGCGTTAAGATTTGGCCGTTAATCTTAACGTGTAACCATTTAACCCTCGGGGGTTCACCGTGTTTTTAAGATTTTTGGCAGACAAGTCCGGAGCGACCGCAATCGAATACGGTCTGATCGCATCGCTTATTGCGCTGGCGATTATCGGCGGCGTTGGCGGTCTTGCCGACAGCCTTGAATCGCTTTGGGGCGACAACAATTCAAAGATCGGTGCGGCGCTGCAATAGTTTGCACCTACTTCTTTTCCTCGAGAGTTTTCAGCATTTCTGCCATCGACGCGTTTGCCGAGCCCCGTTTTGATGGCTTCTGCTGGTTTTCCGATGGTGCCCAACCTGACATCCAGACAAATGTGAACGTCGCCGGAACGCGCCCGTCCGCCGCCGCGTATCGCTCGGCGTAAAGTGCATTGGCACGCAAAAACAAGGCGCGCGTGGCCGGGACTTTTGATCGTGCCAGCAAGGCGTTCGAAGCGCCCATCGCGCGCAAGTCGTGCATCAAGGCGAACATGTCCTTGTAGCGGACAGTCTGCGTTTCGGAATCCACCACTGGCAAGGCGAACCCGGCGCGTTGCAGCAAAGAGCCCGCCGCCCTGATGTCTGCAAACGGGTAAACGCGCGGGTTTGCGCCGCCTGTCAATTCCGCTTCCGCTGCAAGCAGGCACTCGCGCAACTCATGCAGCGTATCACCGGCAGGCATGACACCCATGAACAACCCGTCCGGTTTCAGCGCCCTGCGGATTTGCACCAGAGCACCCGGCGTGTCGTCTGTTTCGTGCAGCGAAAGAAAAGACAGGGCAAGGTCGAGCTCGCAGAGATTTTCGGACAGCTTTTCCTCACTGGTGGATATCCAATCGCCATGATGAGGGGAAGGGGAAACAAACTGCATGTTCTTGTGGCGCGTGTCTTCGAGAAAGGTTGCATCAAGGAAAGCCTGATGTCCCGACGTCACGGCGGCGCTTTCGAACTTCCGGTCGATGAAGGAAAGCCGCTCGGCCATTTCTTGCGCGACATGGCCCAACAGAAAGTCCGCGCCATCCTTCGCTTGCGTTATCGCACGCTGGCGAAATCTTGCGATGGCGGTTTTGTCGAATACACTTTGCACTGTGACGATCCGTGTGTTTGGCTGAGTTAATTGTGGTGAGATATAGTGCCTCATCGTTCCGGCCAAGCGGAGATAGAGTTGGCGGTTGTTAGAGATCTTTTCGGCGGCGCGGCGGCGCGCGTGCGCGATGTGCTGTTTCCGGCGACCTGTCTTGGCTGCCATGAAATCACCGGACAGCAGGGAACGCTGTGTCCAAAGTGCTGGAGCAGCGTCCGCTTCATCGAGCGGCCCTATTGCGAAGTGCTTGGCACGCCGTTCTCGCTTGACCATGGCGACGGTGCCATTTCCGGCGATGCGCTCGCCGACCCGCCGCCGTTCCGGCGCCTGCGGTCGGTGGCTGCCTATGGCGACGTGGCGCGCAAGCTGGTGCAATCGCTGAAGTATCAGGACCGGACCGATCTTGCGCCATGGATGGCAGTCTGGATGGCGCGGGCAGGGGGCGACCTTCTGCGTGATGCGGCGGTGATTGTGCCGGTGCCGCTGCATCCGATGCGCTATTTGTCGCGCCGGTTCAACCAGTCGGCGGAGCTGGCACGTGCGCTGTCGCGGCACAGCGGCGTGGCGTTTGATCCGGCGATCCTGCTCAGGCCCAAGAAAACGCGGCAACAGGTCGGACTTGGGGCCACTGAGCGACAGGACAATGTGCGCGGCGCTTTTGCCGTGGCGGTCGCTCAGAACATCAAGATTGCCGGCAAGTCCGTGCTGTTGGTTGACGACGTCTACACGACCGGTGCCACAGTGAAGGCAGCCGCAAAGACCTTGCAGAAAGCCGGTGCGGCGCATGTTGATGTGTTGACCTTCGCCCGCGTTGTGCCGGGGGACTTTGCACTTGAAGATGTGGCGACTATATAGTTTCCTCTCAACTGAGGTTTTTGCTGAATGGCTCCTGTCACTGTCTACACCCGCAACGGCTGCCCCTATTGCACGGCGGCGCTGATCCTTTTGAACAAGAAGGGCGCGAAAGTGACAGAGTACAATGCCAGTGTTGATCCGGCTTACCGCGCCGAGATGATGCAAAAGTCCGGACGGACGACATTTCCGCAGGTGTTTATTGGCAGCCATCATGCCGGTGGCTGCGATGATATTCATGCACTGGATGAGCGCGGCGAGCTTGACCGGATTTTGGCGGGGAGTTGAATGACAAAGCTCAACGTTGCAGCCATCCAGATGCAGTCCGGGCGCGACCCGGCGCGCAACGCAGCGGACATGATTTCGATTGTCCGCGAAGCGTCTGCCAAGGGCGCGATGTATATCCAGACGCCGGAAATGACCGGCTTTCTGGTTCGCGACCGGGCTGAGATGATGCGCAATGTGCGCAAGCAGGGCAATGACAAGATCGTTGCCGCGGCGTCGAAACTGGCTGGAGAGCTTGGAATTTACCTGCACATCGGCTCGACGGCGATCCTGCGCGACGATGGCAAGATTGCCAACCGGGCATTTTTGTTCGGACCCGACGGCGGGCTGATCACCACTTACGACAAAATCCACATGTTTGATGTCGATCTCGACAATGGCGAAAGCTGGCGCGAATCGGCGACGTATGAGCCCGGCGACCGTGCGGTGGTTGCCGATCTGCCGTTCGGCAAGCTGGGCTTTGCGGTTTGCTATGATGTGCGGTTTCCGCAGCTTTTCCACGAAGAAGCGCTGGCGGGCGCGCAAATTCTGACGGCTCCGGCAGCGTTCACCAAACAGACCGGCGCGGCGCATTGGCATGCGTTGCAGCGCTCGCGGGCCATTGAAAACGGCGCGTTCATGGTGACGGCCGCCCAGGCCGGCCTTCATGAAGACGGGCGCGAGACATTCGGTCATTCGATGATTGTTGATCCGTGGGGCAAGATTGTTGCCGAGGCTGGCGACGCGGGCGCAGAGATCATTCATGCGGAAATCGATCTTGCCGAGGTGGCGGAAGCGCGGAAAAAGATACCAAATCTCAAGAATGCGCGCGCATTCTCGGTCGAAGAAGTTTCGCTTGTCCCGGAAGGGAGACAGGTCGCATGATCCGGTTTGCGCTTTCCTGCGAGCAGGAACACTCTTTCGAGGGGTGGTTCCGCAACAATGACGATTTTGACCGGCAAAAATCGCGGCATCTGATCGAGTGCCCGGTCTGCGGCTCCGGCAAGGTGGACAAGGCACTGATGGCCCCAACCGTCAACACCGCGCGCCGCCAAACCGCCAGAGCGGAACAGGAATCCGGTTCCGACACCGTGACGCTGGCGCAGGGCGACGAGCAGCGCAAAGCAATGCAGGAGCTGCGCAGCCTCACCCACAAAATGCGGGCCAACTCCGAATATGTCGGCGACAAGTTTGCCGAAGAGGCACGAAAAATCCACGACGGCGAGCGCGACCAGCGCAATATTTATGGCGAAGCGACGGTTGATGAGGCGCGGGCGCTGATGGATGAGGGCATTGATTTCATGCCGATCCCGGTGTTTCCAGAAGATCATAATTGAGATGGTTCAGGTGACCTGAGGGTGGCGGGTTAGCGCCACAACTGCTTTGGTCAGAGTGAAAAGACTCGAAGTGAAAAATAAAGCTTGACTCTGCGCAGATCAATGTTCATGTTTCGTTCAACAACGGAGAAACGAACACCTTGGACTGGCCGCTCGCAATCACCCGCAACAGTGACGCACTCCGCAAGATCGTCGCGGTGATGTTTGCGATGCTGCATGGTGTTGATCGCAGCGGCAGTCCCCTCTCCGTCGGCTTCGCCGACACCTCTCCCCGCAAG